>DAIPHR010000010.1:0-26648 GCA_036771215.1 Cyclobacteriaceae bacterium | reverse complement strand
CGTAGTTTTTATGACAGCAACGGAGATGGCATTGGCGATCTTCGGGGCATTATCCGGAAACTCGACTATATCCGCGACCTTGGCGTGGATGCGGTGTGGCTAAACCCGGTTTACCAGTCGCCCCTGGATGATGGCGGTTACGACATCAGCAACTACCGTGACATTTTACCGGAGTTTGGCACGCTGCATGATTTTGATGAACTGGTGGAGGGGCTCCACCAGCGCGGCATTCGCCTGATTATGGATCTGGTGCTCAATCATTCATCGGATGAGCACCCCTGGTTTGTCGAGGCCCGCAGCAGCCCGACAAATCCCTACCGCGATTATTATTTTTGGAAAAAGGGAAGAGGTAGTGGACCTCCCAACAATTGGCCCTCCTTTTTTGGTGGGAGTGCATGGGAGTTTGATCCCCAATCGAACGAATACTATCTCCATCTGTTCTCACGTAAGCAGCCTGATCTCAATTGGGAAAACCCGAGGCTACGCCAGGAATTATATGACGTCCTGGAGTTTTGGTTGAAGCGCGGTGTAGATGGTTTGCGACTCGATGTCATCTCTGCCATTTCCAAGCGGATTGATTTTCCGGATACCGACACTCATGATTTCAATGAGACCATCCGAAAGTATTATGCCAACGGCCCGAGGCTGAAGGAGTTTTTTACCGAAATGCGCCACCTGGTTCTTAGCCGGTACCCCGCATGCATGACGGTGGGCGAGGGGCCTGGCATCACTCCGGAAAATGCCTTGGAGTATTTGGATGAGCAAAACGGGCTGAACATGATTTTTCATTTTGGCCACATGTTCATGGATCAGGGGCCGGGCGGTCGGTTTGATCCCATTGCCTGGTCACGTTCGGATTTCAAACGCGTCTTCAGCACATGGAACCGCGCGCTTGGTGAAAGCGGTTGGGGTAGCGTCTTTTTGGGAAACCATGATTTTGCCCGTATGGTATCCCGTTGGGGTAACGATGGTGAGTTTTGGCGCGAGTCGGCCACGCTGCTGCTAACGCTGCTGCTGACGCAACGTGGCACGCCCTTCATTTTTGCGGGCGATGAAATCGGCATGACCAACACATGGCTCTCGCGCGTAACTGATTCCCATGACATTGAGACGTTGAATGGCTGGCGCGAGGCTCAGAAAAAAGGAATGACCGAGCAGGAGTTTCTGGCGCGGGCCAACTACAGTGGCCGGGATAATGCGCGCACACCTTTTCAATGGTCGGCTCACCGGAATGGTGGATTCACAACGGGTAAGCCCTGGACCACGGTTAATCCCAATGCGCCTTTGATTAATGCCGATCGGCAAAAGGGTGACCCCGATTCCATTCTGTCGTATTTCCGCTCGTTGTTGCAGTTTCGCAAAAGTCACCCCTGCCTTTCAGTGGGTACCGTAGAGGTTGTTGCCCACTTGCCGGAGCAAGTGTTTGCCTATTCACGCCAAATCGGTTCAGAAAAACTGTTGATTGTGCTGAATTTTTCCAATGATCCCCTTATTTTGGACGATTCATTGCTACCCGGGCCACGGTCGCGGTTGATGAGTAACTACTCCGATGTCCTGCCGAATCGGTTGCGCCCGTGGGAAGCAAGGATTGAACAGCTATGAGCGACCAAAAACATCTTTGGGGGATTGACCTGGGCGGCACCAAAGCCGAAGGAGTTGTTTTGGGTCCGAAGGGCGTAAACGACATCCTTTTTCGCGACCGGGTGCCTACCGGTGCCGAGAACGGGTATCAGCACATCCTCGGCCAGATCAAAACGCTGGTTGGGTTGATGGAAAAAAAGATGGGCTACCGGCCCGCTAAGCTTGGCATTGGTACGCCCGGCACGCTGGATCCTAAACTGGGTACCATGAAAGGATGCAACTCCGAGTGTATGAACTTCATGCCCATGAAGGATGACCTCGAAAAGCTACTGGGCATGGAAATCGCCATTGCGAATGATGCCAATTGTTTTGCACTGGCCGAGACTCGCCTGGGTGTGGTCGCTCAAAAGTTCCCCCATGCCCGCGTGGTGTTTGGTGTCATTATGGGTACCGGGGTGGGCGGTGGGTTGGTCGTAGATGGTCGTGCAATTGGCGGCCTTCAGGGAATAGCCGGTGAATGGGGGCATAACTTTCTGGATGACTCCGGAGGTCCCTGTTACTGCGGAAAGTCGGGTTGTGTGGAGAAAGTTCTGGCAGGCCCGTCTCTCGAAAAATTCTACGCCAGTATTGCGGGTGATCGAAAAAGCCTCAAGGAGATTTATTCACTTTTTAAAGCAGGCGATGCAAAGGCTGTTGAAACCATGCAACGCCTTACACACTATTTTGGTAAGGCCTTGAGCGTGATTGTCAACATTATTGATCCTGATGTTATTGTTATTGGTGGTGGTGTGGGCAACATTACGGAGATTTACGCAGACGGTGTCGAGTCAGTGAGAAAATTTGCATTCAATAATGGCGTGCTCGATACGCCCATAGTCAAGCCGATGCTGGGCGACAGTGCCGGTGTCTTTGGTGCCGCTTACCTGGTTGCCCCTTAATCATGTGCTATGAAGAAGATTGCCATTCTCGGGCCTATTCCTAAAGATCACATCGTGACCCACCAGGGCGAAGAAATTCAGAAGTGGGGCTGCGTTACTCATCCTGTAATCGCGCTTTCAACGTTGGGTGTTGGGCAATTACAGGTGGTACCCGTTGCACACGTCCGAAAGGGCGATCAAAAGGCAGTGAAAGAGGTGTTTAAAGGGTACCGCGGTGTTAACCTGGCACACATTACTTCGAAGCTGGATCAGGGTGATATCATTAGCCTGAAATTTGTTGACCAAAACAACCGGTTAGAACGCCAGACGGGTTTCATGGATCCCATTACTTCGGCTGACCTCACCCGACTCACGGATTGCAAAGCGTTTGTGTTTATACCCATCAGCGATTACGAGGTGTCGCTTGATGCGCTCATGTTCCTGAAAAAGAAAAGTAAAGGCACCATTATTTTCGATGCGCATGGACCAACTACGGCATGCCTGGCTAATGGCGAGCGGCAGCGAAAATTCTGGGTCGACCGCGATCAATGGTTGCCTTATATTGACGTATTGAAGATGAACTTGGAAGAGGCGCAAACATCTTGGTTCAAAAAGGAATATGAGGGAAATGATTTTGCGCTGAGTGAGGAGCCCGATCGCGTAAAGCTCCGTCAGTTTGCACGGCATTGCCTGAAGTTGGGTGTGAAGTGTGTTTACGTTACGGTGGACTCGCGTGGGTGCCTCGCCTATTTCAAGAAAGGCGGACGCCTGCAGGAGCATATGGTGCCGGCCATCAAAGTAGGTAAGGTAATCGACACAACCGGGTGTGGTGATTCTTTTGCAGGTGGTGTTGGCTTTGCGCTTACGCAATGGCCCGGTGACTTTGTTAAAGCGGCCCGGTATGGTAACGCGCTGGGGGCGCTCCGCACGCAAGGGAAAACGTTTGCAGTATTTAAAAGTTTGGCCGAAACAGAACAAATAATCCGGCAGGGCTATATTGCCAATTCTTGATTTTAATAACGTGATTAAAGCTCTGATTTTTGATTTGGATGGCGTCATCGTAGACACGGCCCATTATCACTTTGTAGCGTGGCAGCGGTTGGCGCGGGAGCTGGGAATTGATTTCACCGAGAAAGATAATGAGCGTTTAAAGGGCGTTAGCCGAATGCGTTCGTTGGAGATCATCTTGGAAATCGGTAACCGGCAAATGTCGGAAAGTGAAAAAGAGCGGTTGGCAACCCGGAAAAATGCCTGGTTTGTTGAGTACATTCAGAATGTTAAGCCAGATGAGATATTTCCGGGTGTAAAGGAGATGATTCAAGCCTGTAAAGCAGCGGGGTTCAGGGTAGCGCTCGCTTCCAGCAGCAAGAACGCCCGTACGGTGTTGCGCAATCTTAAAGTCGAAGATTTGTTTGAAGGATTTGTGGATGGGAACATGATCACCCACTCCAAGCCAAACCCGGAGATATTTCTAAAGGCGGCCGCCCAATTGGGTGTGGAACCGCAGCATTGTGTGGTGTTTGAAGACGCGGAAGCCGGAGTAGAGGCAGCGCTGGCAGCCGGCATGAAGTGCGTGGGGGTGGGTTCTCCCGAAAATGTGGGCAAGGCTAATCAAATTGTCAAGAATACAGCTGATTTCAAATTGGCCGATTTGTCCGGCTGGTAAACAGTGATAAAGATTATGAAGAATTACATTAAGCATCACGAATGGCACATCATTGAGGAAGGGTTCGATCCGCACCTTCATCGTGTGTCCGAGAGTTTATTTAGTATCGGCAATGGCAGGATGGGGCAACGGGCCAATTTTGAGGAAGAATACTCGGGCGAAATGCATCAGGGAAGTTATGTGGCCGGAGTTTATTACCCCGATAAAACACGAGTAGGTTGGTGGAAGAACGGATATCCCGAATATTTTGCCAAGGTGTTAAATGCACCGAACTGGATTGGTATCCGCGTTCAGATCAACGGCCAATCGCTTGACCTGGCGAAGTGCAAGGTGGATAACTTCAGGCGCGTGTTGGATATGAAGCAAGGGTTACTTCACCGTGCGTTTATTGCCACCCTGCCGGATGGCAAACGTGTTGCCGTAGATGCCACGCGCTTTTGCAGCATGCACAATGGAGAAATCGGGGCAATCAAGTATGCGATCACACCGTTGAATTTTTCAGCCGGAGCCACGCTGGTGCTGGATGTAGATGCCGATGTGGTGAACAAGGACTCAAACTACGATGAAAAGTTCTGGAACGAAGTAAGTCAGCAAGCCGATAGCTCCTTGGCGATGGTAACGGCTGAAACGCGCAAAACCCTTTTTCATGTGACCACCGGAATGACGTGGCAGTTGGAGCAGGGTGGCAAAAAAGTGGACGTAACCCCCAAAGTGATTTCGCGCAATAAGTCTGCTGGCCATGAGTTAGCGGTCAGCCTTCGGGAAAATGAACCTTTGGTGATTGTGAAATATGCGGCTGTGTTGTCCTCGGAAAACCATCCCAAAGCTACGCTCGAACAGGCTGCGCGGCAGCAGTTGGAGGGGGCCCGCGCCCAAGGTTTTGACAATCTTCTGAAGGCGCACGCAGCCGTGTGGGCCCACAAGTGGGAGGAGTGCGACATCACCATTGATGGCGATGTGGCGGCTCAACAAGGAATTCGTTTCAATATTTTCCAGTTGATGCAAACCTACACGGGAGATGACGAGCGCCTCAACATCGGACCGAAGGGGTTCACCGGTGAGAAGTATGGGGGAAGTACCTATTGGGATACCGAAGCTTACTGCTTGCCTTTTTACCTCGGCACGTCCGATCCTAAAGTCGCCCGGAATTTGTTGGTGTATCGCTATAAGCACTTGCAACGCGCCATTGAAAATGCCGGCAAGTTGGGATTCACGAACGGAGCTGCGCTGTACCCGATGGTAACGATGAACGGGGAAGAGTGTCACAACGAATGGGAGATCACCTTTGAAGAAATACACCGAAACGGAGCCATTGCCTATGCCATTTTCGACTATATTCGGTACACCGGTGACGAAGCGTATTTGGCTGAGTATGGGCTTGAAGTCCTGATTGGCATCTCCCGCTTTTGGGCTCAGCGCGTAAATTGGTCGGCTGACAGGAAGAAATTTGTCATGCTGGGCGTTACGGGGCCGAATGAGTACGAGAACAATGTGAATAACAATTGGTACACGAATACCATAGCCGTTTGGACGCTGGGCTATACGCTGTATGCCATTGATTACGTGAAGCGGAACCATGGTGGCAACTTCAACCTGATTAAGACCAAAGTACACCTGCAGGATGATGAGCTGAAACAGTGGGATCGCATCGCTTCCAATATGTATTTTCCTGAAGACAAGCAGCGGGGCGTGTTCTTGCAGCAGGATGGTTTTCTGGACAAGGAATTGTTAACGGTAAATGATTTGAAGAGGGAAGATCGGCCGCTCAATCAGAAATGGTCGTGGGATCGAATTCTTCGTTCGTGTTTTATTAAGCAGGCTGACGTTTTGCAAGGACTCTATTTCTTTGAAGAGAACTTTGATCGCGATACGATCAAACGAAATTTTGACTTCTATGAGCCGATGACCGTCCACGAGTCATCGCTGTCGCCCTGCGTGCACGTTATTTTGGCATCTGTGCTGGGTTATAAAGAGAAGGCGTACGAAATGTACCTGCGCACAGCCCGTCTTGATCTGGACGATTATAACAATGACACGGAGGATGGCTGTCACATTACGTCAATGGCCGGTACCTGGATGAGCCTGGTGAAAGGGTTTGGTGGAATGCGGGTACGAAATGGTCAATTGCATTTTCATCCTTATCTGCCTGATCAATGGAAATCATATTCGTTCAGGCTGGAATTCCGCGGTCGGGTGGTAAAGGTGAATGTTTCCAAGTCAGGTACGCGGGTCGTTTTGGAGTCAGGCCAGCCACTGGAAGTTGTCCTGAACGGTCAAAGCGTGCCGCTTGCTGTGGCCGGTTCCTAGTCGTGAGATGGTAGCTCTGGGCCGATGGGTGGTTTTGCTGCTGGTGAGCCATGTTGGGTTTGGCGTACAGGCACAAGACTATCTGGAGCAATCCAAGACGTTCTACCAAGCTGTAAAAGGTAAAGATTTTGCTACCGCAAAGAAATCAGTGGCGGTATTGGCAGCCGCCCAACCCGATCAGCTAAAAGCTCAGCTCAACACAGAAGACAAGGCGAAGGCGTTTTGGCTCAATCTGTATAACACGTTTGTAGCGTATTCGCTCGGGCAAGACCCCGGCCAGTTTGATGATCGGGGTCAATTTTTCAAAAATGAATTCATAATCGTGGCCGGCCAGCCGCTTAGCCTCGATGATATTGAGCACGGCATCATTCGCCACTCCCGGAATAAGTTGAGCATGGGCTACCTGGGTAAGGTATCGGTGTCCGAGTTCGAAAAGAAGTTCAGGCTAGCGGAAATTGATTGGCGGGTACACTTTGCTCTTAACTGTGGTGCCAAGAGTTGTCCGCCCGTATCGTTCTACGACTGGAGGCGCGTTCAGGCGCAATTAGATGTGGGTACTGCGAACTACCTGAAGAAGTTCGCCCGGTATGACGGTGCGACCAACACCGTCTATGCACCGATGTTGTGCTCCTGGTTTCGGGCTGACTTTGGTGGAGAAGATGGTATTCGCTCCATACTGACAAAACAGGGCATCATTCCCAGCGGCAAGAGCCCTGCAGTAAAATACCTTGACTACGATTGGACTTTGTTATTGGATAACTACGCTGAGTTGCCGTGAGCCTCGCTTTGTCAGTGATTATTCCGGCCGTTAACGAAGCGGTCCACTTGCCTCGTTGTTTGCGTGTCTTTACCGGTAACCCGCATGTTCAGGTGATTGTAGTTGATGGCGGCAGCCGGGATGATACGTGTGCGATTGCGCAATCATTTGGAGTAGAAGTGGTGCATTCCGCGGTTCGAAGCCGCGCAGCACAGATGAATGCCGGAGCGAAGAGGGCGCGTCATCATTGGCTTTATTTTGTGCACGCGGATGCGGTGGTGCCGGGTACTTTCCAGTCAGATATTGCGGCAGCCATACAAAAGGGATTTGCCAGCGGTTGTTACCGGTTTCGTTTCGATGATAATCGCGGTCTTCGGGCGATTAACTCGTGGTTTACCCGTTTTCCCTGGTTGACTGTGCGGGGTGGTGATCAGACGCTCTTCATTAGCCGGGATATCTTTAACACGCTTGGGGGATTCAACGAGTACTATACGATCATGGAAGAATACGATTTCATCAGGCGGGTGAGGGCCGCACGCCTTACGTTTGGGATAATGCCCAAAGAGGTTATCGTGTCAGCCCGCAAATACGAGACCAACTCCTGGCTACAGGTGCAACTGGCCAATGCGAGAGCGATGTGGATGTTTCGGCAGGGCCGTTATCCCGATGAAATCCGGAAGGCGTACCGGTCGATGCTCACGTACCGTGAGGAAAGTTACTGAACCCTTGCCTTTCGGCTGCGCATGTAAATGACCAGGCCCGCAAAGGCAATCACCAGCGCAAGGGGTATGTAAAGCGTCAGGTCGAGAATTTCCGGTCCTGCGGCCCGTTTGGCTTGTGCCAGCAGGCTAGCCATCTCAGACCCGGCCGGTGCGCTGGTGTACTCAGCCAGGGAGGCTCCTTCCGGGAGCTTGGACTGCAGCAGTTGATCGTACTTGCCCCCCATGAAAATCGTGTAAATCGAAACGGCAAACATGCCTGCACCACCCATAAGGTTGATACCAACTGCGCCTGTTTTGGGAAGATTTTCGGAAACAAATCCCAACATGGTGGGCCAGAAATAACACACCCCCATACCGAACACCAACGCGCCAACAAAAATCATGTTACCCTCGGTGTGCCCCAGCATAAACAAACCCAAGGCTGATAATGCAGCCGAGATCAGCAATACGCCTTGCGGTGAAAAGCGATGCACCACCGGTTCAGCCAGACCACGGCCAATCACCATGACGCCCGTGGTAATGGTAAGAATCAAAATGGCGTTCTCGGTCACACTTCGCAGCAGGACTTCGATCCACTGGCCTGTGAATAACTCGGTAATGGCCGTACCAAACATGCACACGAACATGAAGAAAAACAGCGGACTCGCTACCGACTTGTACATCTCAGTCGTTGACACACCTGAGGCCACGCGCTCAGTAACCGGAAAATCGAGTTTTGAGAACAGATAACCGTAGATCATCGTAGGAATTACCATCATGCCTACCTGGATTTGCCAGCCAAGTCCCAAGTGATCGAACAGGAAGACGATGAGTGTTCCGATGACAATGCCACCGGGGAACCAAAGGTGAAAATGGTTCAGCTTGGTTGTTTTGTTTTCGGGATACAAAGCGGTCACCAGCGGGTTGCAGGCAGCCTCAACTGTGCCATTGGCGATTCCGACAAGCAGGGTCGAGATAAACAGGGTCCAATACCCACCGGCAAAAATGGTGAGCAGGATTCCCAGCAGATGAAAGATAAAGGCCAGTACCAGCAGACGCTTCATGCCGATGATATCCACCACGAACCCGCCAATAACCACGGCCAGGGGAAAACCCCAAAACGCGGTGGCAGCAATGGTGCCGAGTTCCGTAGCGTTTAACTGAAACTCAACGCCAAGCCGGTTCAAAATTCCGGCCCGGATTCCAAAGGACAGGGAGGTAACCAGAAGGGCCAGGCAACTGGCCCAAAACAGCGCGGTGGGTTTAATCGTCTTGCTCATGGTGGGTTTAGAATGCATCAAGATGAGGCGATTTCTTTTTTTGTGCAAGCGGTTTGTGACTTGGGTGGGGCTCTCGCTACCTTGGCCGTATGGCTTCCGCTTTGCTTGGCATTGATTTGGGCAGTTCGTCTGTCAAGGTTTCCCTGATCGATGCCGACCGCGGCAACGCGCTGGTGTCTGTTCAGTCTCCGGAAAGCGAAATGCCGATCCACGCTCCTCAGCCGGGCTGGGCAGAACAAGACCCGGAGGCGTGGTGGCAACATGTTCAGATTGCCATTCGGCAGGCTCTTCATCAAGTACCGGATGCCGAGGTTTCTGCGATTGGAATTGCCTATCAGATGCATGGCCTGATCCTTTTGGATCGGGCAGGCGCTGTGCTTCGGCCGGCTATCATCTGGTGCGACAGCCGTGCCGTGGGCACGGGCGAAGAGGCCTTCCACCAATTGGGCCAGGGGTTTTGTCTTCAACATCTGCTGAACTCGCCCGGAAACTTTACGGCTGCTAAATTGAAATGGGTAAAAGACCATGAGCCACATGTATTTGAAAAAGCAAATACATTTTTACTTCCAGGCGATTACATCGCGTATCGATTGACCGGTGAGCGCAGCATAACGGCTTCCGGACTTTCGGAGGGAATTCTTTGGGACTTTCACGAGCAAGGGCCGGCCTATGCACTCATGGACCATTGGGGACTTTCGCGCTCTCTTTTACCCGGTGTAAAAAAGACCTTTTCCGTGCAGGGGAACCTGCTGCCTGCGGTTGCGGCAAGTTTGGGGCTTCCTCCGGGAATTCCGGTTAGCTATCGGGCGGGGGATCAACCCAACAATGCCTGGTCGCTTGGTGTCACCCAACCCGGTGAGGTGGCAGCCACAGCGGGTACCTCTGCAGTGGTTTATGCCGTAGGTGACAGACTCGTGGCAGACGAAAAGATGCGCATTAATACCTTTCTGCACGTGAACCATGCAGCCGATGCGCAGCGGCTTGGCGTTTTGCTGTGCATCAACGGGGCCGGTATTTTCTACCGTTGGATCCGGCATCAACTGCTGAACGGTGCGCTCACCTATTCAGAATTGAATCAACTCGCTGAGCGCACACCGGTTGGATCGTCCGGGTTGCGTCTTTTTCCGTTTGGTAATGGGGCCGAGCGATTGCTTGAAAATCAATTTCCCGGGGCGTCAATGGAGAGCCTCGATTTTAACCGTCACGATCTGGGTTCGCTCGTCCGCAGCGCTCAGGAGGGCATCGCATTCGCCATGGTTTATGGTGCCCATATCCTGGCTCAGCTGGGAATTGACTTGACGCGGGTTAGAGCGGGGCAAGCGAACCTGTTCCAAAGTGCCGTGTTCCGGCAGGCATTCGTCAACACGCTGAAGACCCAGCTGGAATTATTTGCCACCAATGGCGCTGAAGGTGCCGCGCGCGGTGCTGGCGTTGGGATCGGACTGTATTCCAATCTTCAGGATGCATTTCATAACTTGAAACCGGCATACCAGCTGGAACCCAACCTAGAGTTTGTAAATGCCTACGAGGATGCCTATGAGGATTGGAAATTCAAATTGGAACTGAAGCTAAAGCAGCATGGCTAAGCATGAATATTTTCGGGGAATAAAAAGGGTGACTTACGAAGGCCCTCGTTCGGACAACCCTTTGGCGTTTCGCTATTACAACGCCAACCAAAAAGTGGGGAAGAAAACCATGAAAGAGCACCTCCGGTTTGCCATTGCGTATTGGCATACCTTCACCGGAACGGGTGCAGACCATTTTGGTGCGCCAACGAAGAAATTCCCTTGGTTGCTGGGTACCGATGCACTGGATCGCGGGTTTCGAAAAATGGATGCTGCCTTCGAGTTTATGACTAAGATCGGAGCGCCCTTTTATTGCTTCCATGATTTTGATCTGGTTGAGGAGGGTGATAGTTGGAAAGAATCCGAAAGGCGGTTGCAAAAAATGGTTGACCACGCCAGGTTCTGGCAGCGGCAAACAGGGGTGAAGTTGCTTTGGGGCACGGCTAACTTGTTCGCTCATCCGCGGTACATGAACGGTGCCGCCACGAATCCGGATTTTCGCGTAGTGGCCTGTGCCGGCTGGCAAGTCAAGAATGCCCTTGACGCTACAATAGCACTGGGTGGAGCGGGCTACACCTTTTGGGGCGGGCGCGAGGGATACCTCTCGCTGTTGAATACGGATATGAAACGCGAGCAAGAACATTTGGCGCGCTTCCTGGGTATGGCTCGTGACTACGGCCGGGCAAATGGTTTTAAGGGCAGTTTTTATATTGAACCCAAGCCGATGGAGCCGAGCAAGCACCAGTACGACTTTGATGCCGCAACCTGCTTGTCGTTTCTTCGGAAGTTCGACCTGTTGGATGATTTCAAGTTAAACATCGAAGTGAACCATGCTACTTTGGCGCAGCACACCTTTCAGCACGAGCTTCAGGTTGCGGCCAATGCCGGTAAGTTGGGAAGTATAGATGCCAACCGGGGTGACTATCAAAATGGGTGGGACACCGATCAGTTTCCGAATAACGTCTATGAACTAACGGAGGCCATGCTGGTAATTTTGGGTGCGGGTGGTTTTAAAACGGGGGGCATAAATTTCGATGCCAAAACGAGAAGGAATTCCACCGATCTGGCTGATATTTTTTACGCCCATATTGGCGGAATGGATGCGTTTGCCCGTGCGTTGATGGCGGCACATGCCATTTTGGAGGATGGCGAGCTAAAGGACTTTGTGCGGCAACGGTATTCCTCATTTGACAAGGGTGCGGGTAAACAATTTGCTTCGGGTAAGCTGACCTTGTCAGACCTTTCGCGAATAGCAGGGGTTTCCCCTGAGCCGGAGCAGATAAGCGGGCGCCAGGAGTATCTCGAAAATTTGATTTCACGATATGTTTAAAGCCGCCTATCGGATTACTCGCATTTCTATACCAGATTTTACTTATTTTGAAACGTTGACAGAATACCTATGAAAAGAAAAATCCGCATGGGCATGGTAGGGGGGAGCATCAATTCCTTCATTGGGCCGATTCACCGAAAGGCTGCTTTGATGGACGGCCAGATTGATCTGGTCGCTGGTGCATTCAGCTATTTGCCCGAAGAGTCGAAAGCCACAGGCGAGGCGCTGTTTCTTAACCCGCATCGGGTGTACGACACCTATGACGAGATGTTCGAAAAGGAGAAAAATCTGCCGGGTGACCAACGCATAGATTTTGTGTCAATCGTCACGCCCAATCATCTTCACTTTGATCCGGCCCGGAAGGCATTGCAAAATGGATTTCATGTGGTAGTCGAGAAGCCGATGACGTTCACGGTTGCCGAGGCGCGTCAGCTGAAAAAAGTTGTTGATAAAAAAGGATTGATTCTCGCACTCACACATACCTACACCGGCTACCCCATGGTGAAAGAAGCCAAACATTTGGTGGCAGCCGGAGAACTGGGAAACATTCGAAAAGTCTATGTGGAGTATCCGCAAGGGTGGCTCTCGACCTTTTTGGAAGGCACCGGTAACGCGCAGGCATCCTGGCGAACGGACCCCAAGCGCTCCGGTGCCGGGGGGGCCATTGGTGACATTGGTACGCACGCGGCAAACCTGGCCGAATACATCACCGGTCTGAAAATAACCGAGGTATGTGCCATGCTGAACACGACCGTTAAGGGGCGTAAGCTGGATGACGACAGCTCGATGCTGATCAAATTTGAAAACGGAGCTACAGGTGTACTGCTGGCCACGCAGGTGGCGGCAGGCGATGAAAATAATTTGAACATCCGCGTGTATGGCGAAAAGGGTGGTTTGGAATGGCGGCAGGAAGAGCCCAACACCCTGGTGATGAAATGGCTGAATCGCCCGCGCGAAATTGTTCGGGCGGGCTGGCCGTATCTATCAGACGCGGCCAAGGGATTTATCCGAACTCCTGCCGGGCATCCCGAAGGCTATTTAGAAGCGTTTGCCAACATCTACCGGGCTTTTACGAACGCGTTCTTTGACTTCAAGCCTGGCCGTAAGATTGATTCAAACAAGTATGATTTTCCGGGTGTTGACGAAGGCATCCGCGGCATGCAATTTATCGAAACGGTGATAAAGTCCGCGAAGAGTTCCAGCAAGTGGACGAAGATGAAATAACATGAAGACAGTAAAAGGACCGGCAATTTTTTTAGCTCAGTTCATGGGCGATGAACCTCCGTTCAATTCGTTGCGCAGCATTAGTAAATGGGCTGCCAAGTTGGGTTATGTGGGGGTGCAGATTCCATCGTGGGATGCCCGCTGCATTGATTTGAAGAAGGCTGCCGAAAGCAAAGACTATTGCGATGAGTTGAGGGAAACGGTTGGTTCGGCAGGCCTTCAGATTACGGAATTGTCGACCCACCTGCAGGGCCAGTTGGTGGCCGTCCACCCGGCATACGATGCTATGTTCGATGGATTCGCTCCCAAAGCCGTTCACGGAAAACCGAAAGAGCGGACGGCCTGGGCTATTGAACAACTCAAGTTGGCCGCCCGCGCCAGCAAAAACCTGGGGTTAAATGCTCACGCCACCTTCTCGGGGGCCCTCATGTGGCCAACGGTTTACCCGTGGCCGCAGCGGCCGGCTGGACTGGTCGAGGATGGTTTTAAGGAACTGGCTAAACGGTGGCTGCCCATCTTAAATGCGTTCGACAAAGCCGGTGTCGATGTTTGTTATGAGATTCATCCGGGCGAAGATCTGCACGATGTTGTTACGTTCTAACTTTTTTGGT
Source organism: Cyclobacteriaceae bacterium (assembly GCA_036771215.1). Lineage (GTDB taxonomy): Bacteria > Bacteroidota > Bacteroidia > Cytophagales > Cyclobacteriaceae > ELB16-189. The sequence continues at coordinate 12,709 of DAIPHR010000010.1, read as the reverse complement.
ATGCATCCGGGAAACATGAACGCTGCATTATCTTATATGACCTCAGCCATTTTGTACTTCAGCAACTGGATTACCTCCAGTACATCGATTTTTACCACGAGTTTATTAAGATGTTTCACGTGAAGGATGCGGAGTTTAATCCCACGGGCAAAAGCGGAGTGTATGGCGGCTATCAGGATTGGGTAAATCGGCCCGGTCGTTTTCGCTCATTGGGAGACGGCCAGGTGAATTTCAAGGCTATCTTTTCCAAACTTGCTCAGTACGGATATGATGGCTGGGCTGTGTTGGAGTGGGAGTGCTGCATAAAGCATCCGGAGCAAGGTGCGGCCGAAGGTGCACCTTTTATCCGAAATCACATTATTCGTGTAACGGAGAAGGCTTTTGATGATTTTGCTTCAGCGGGTAAAGATCAGCGATTGAACAAACGTGTTTTAGGATTATAACCAAGATCAAAACAGATATGAAAAAATTGTATTGGATGTTGGCATTACTCGTGACTGCGATGGCCTGCACATCAACTAAAGAAGGAAAAAATCAGGAAGACTATGGCACGCCAAACGAGTCGGCCGCAGCATCGGAAATGAGCGGCCCGGACATTATCGCGCAGGGCGAGGCACTGGTGAAGGCCAGCGACTGCAAAACCTGCCACCACACGGTGAACAAGATCATCGGTCCTTCACATACCGATGTAGCCAAGAAGTATGAATTCACGGAAGCAAACGTGAAGTACCTCGCGGAAAAGATCATCAAGGGCGGCTCCGGTGTTTGGGGTGAAGTGGTGATGACAACCCACCCCGATTTGTCGCAGGCCGATGCCGAGAAGATGGCACGCTATATCTTGTCGCTGGACGGGGAAAAAGAGCATTAACACAAAAAGCAACACCAAATGAATCGAAGAGAATTTATTGGCGCAGGCCTTGCCGGATTAACCGCAGCAACCACACTACCTGCCCTCGCCTGGGCACCCCGCCATACAATCGGGCTGCAGCTGTATTCGTTGCGCGATGTTATTCGGGAAGACGTAAAAGGTATGATTGAGACCCTTGGCCGTTGGGGCTACCAGGAGCTGGAGGCGTATGGCTACAACGATGGAAAGTTGTTCGGTATGTCTTCGAAAGATTTTGCCAAATTGGTTCGCGATAATGGCATGCAGCTGATGAGCGGGCATTATCCGCTCGGTAAGGCCAATGCCAACGTGATTGGCAGTGTTTTGAATGGTTGGGAGAAAGCGGTAGCTGATGCGAAAGAGGCGGGTCAGAAATATATGGTCGTGCCGTACCTCGACAAGAGTGAGCGCGAAAACCTGGATGCCTATAAATGGGTTTGCGAGCAGTTGAACAAAGCCGGTGAGGTCACTAAAAAGTATGGTATCCGACTGCAATACCATAATCACGAGTTTGAGTTTGACGTGATGGAAGATAAAGTTCCCTATCAGGTGATGTTACGTGAACTTGATCCCAAACTGGTGGGCATGGAGATGGACTTATACTGGGTCGTGTATTCCGGTCATAATCCCTTCCAGTATTTTCAGCAGCACCCCGGTCGTTTTGAGCAGTGGCATGTGAAGGATATGGACAAAACAGACCGCAGGAGAAACGCGGATGTTGGTACCGGGCAAATCGATTTCACTAAACTGTTTGCTGCAGCCCGGCAGTCGGGTATGAAACATTTTTATATTGAACAGGAAACCTATCCGGTGGATTCAAAGACGAGTGTCAAAAACTCCATCGATAATCTCAAAAAAATTCTGGGGTAAGGCTGCAGCACCCGATTGCAGAAATGTCCGAGAAACATACCCTTCGTGGCCTCCCATTTGCCAATCCGCTTGGAATGGGTGTGTCCGGGTGTAGGCTCCGCCTTTTGGAATACGCTTGGTTTGCGTGGGTTGAAGGTTGTTTAGCAGGCAGCGACCGGAGCGTCCGACCTTATTAGGTTGGTTGATAACAATCATAAAATCAATCGATTGCACAAATTTTATTTTATAGCCTTTTGGCACTAATTTGCCTTCAAATTAAATGAAACGCTATGGTAGGTGAACCGGTGACGATGAAATACAAAGTGGCCCATACCGAACTGAAAGATTGGGTTAAGCAGTTGGCCGATTTGCTTAAACCCAATGGGATTTATTGGTGTGATGGCTCAAAGGAAGAGTATGATGAAATGTGCAACAAGCTTGTTGAAAAGGGCACATTTGTTCCATTGAAGAAACGTCCAAATAGTTTTGCCTGTTTTTCAGACCCAAGCGATGTAGCGCGCGTGGAAGACCGGACGTATATCTGCAGCAAGCGCAAAGAAGATGCCGGTCCTACCAACAACTGGATGGACCCGAAAGAGATGAAGAAGACCCTCAAGGGTCTCTTTGAGGGATGTATGCAAGGCCGCACACTCTATGTCATCCCGTTCAGCATGGGCCCGGTGGGGTCCGATATTGCCCAAATTGGCGTTGAGATCACAGACTCAGAGTATGTGGTGGTTAACATGCACATTATGACACGTGTGGGGAAACACGTAATCGATGTATTGGGCGAGGACGGTGAATACGTAAAATGCTTACACTCTGTTGGCGCACCTCTTAAACCCGGCCAGCAGGATGCCAAGTGGCCGACCAATCCCACAACGAAATACATCGTGCATTTCCCTGAGGAGCGATCCATCATGTCGTATGGCTCAGGTTATGGTGGTAATGCCTTGCTGGGCAAAAAGTGTTTCGCCCTGCGGATTGCTTCCGTAATGGGGCAGGAAGAGGGCTGGCTGGCCGAGCATATGCTGATTATGGGTGTGGAAAGCCCTGACGGCAAAAAGGATTATGTGGCAGCCGCATTTCCCAGTGCCTGCGGCAAAACCAACTTTGCGATGTTGCTTCCTCCCAAAGGTATGGAGGGTTGGAAGGTTACCACCGTAGGCGATGATATTGCCTGGATTAAACCTGGTAAGGATGGAAAGTTGTATGCGATCAATCCCGAAGCCGGCTATTTTGGCGTAGCGCCTGGAACTAACGAAAAGACGAACCCCAACGCCATGAAGTCGATCGAGAAGAATACGATCTTCACCAATGTGGCCCTGACGCCCGATGGCGATGTATGGTGGGAGGGTATGACGAAGGAGCCACCGAAAGATATCATCGATTGGCGTGGACAGAAGTATGACCCGGCTTCCGGGAAACCCGCAGCTCACCCCAATGCCCGATTTACAGCTCCCGCCTATCAGTGCCCTTCCATTGACCCCGAGTGGGAAAATCCTAAGGGGGTACCCATTAGTGCCTTTGTGTTTGGCGGTAGAAGAAGCACTACCATTCCCCTGGTGTATCAATCTTCGAACTGGGCTTATGGAGTGTACCTGGCGGCTACTATGGGCTCGGAGATGACTGCTGCCGCCTTTGGTGAGGTGGGCAAGGTTAGGCGAGGACAGTTTGCAATGTTGCCTTTCAGTAGCTCTCACATTGGCGATTATTTCAATCACTGGCTGCAGTTCGGCCGCAATATTCCCGCTCCGCCCCGCACGTTTGGTGTAAACTGGTTTCGTAAAGATGCCAATGGCAAGTTCCTGTGGCCGGGCTTCAGCGATAACATGCGCGTGTTGAAATGGATCGTATTGAAAATACGGGGCGAGTCCAATGCGGTTGAGAGCCCGATCGGGTGGATGCCGACCTATGATGACATCGATTGGTCAGGCAGTGATTTTACCCGCGAACAATTTGACAGTATCATGTCGATCGAATCGGAGGATTGGAAGAATGAGCTGTTGCAGCACGCAGAATTGTTTGAACGGATGTATGACAAGTTGCCCAAGGAGTTCATTTTTATGCGCGAGTTAATGTTGTCCAGCCTGTGGCGCTCTCCAAAAAAGTGGAGCCTCGCCCCCGAACGCATGGACGATCACTAAGCAGAATATGTTGGTTGCAAAACCCCGGCTACAACCGGGGTTTTTTTATGTCCACGCATTCGGGTTTCTTGGTAAACTACAGGGAATCGTGTACTTTAACACCCACCTAAACCAAACGGCATGACACTAGCCCAGCGCTGGCAGGAGATTCGCACCGGTTTTCATCCCACGTTCTGGGTGGCCAACACGTTGGAGTTGTTTGAGCGACTTGCGTATTACGGATCAAAATCGGTTCTCACTGTTTTTTTAGCTAACAAGGTGGGCTTAAACGAAGAGGCTGGCTTTTTGGCTGGCCTTTTTAATGCGGTGCTGTATTCATTGCCGATCGTGGCGGGAGTCTTTGTTGACAAATATGGCTTCAAGAGGACGTTGATGGCCTGCTTTGCCATATTCTGTCTGGGTTACTTTCTAATCGGACTGGCCGGAATGGAATATGGCCAGGCCCTTTCCGATGCTATTGGGAAAAAGAATTACGTCATTATCGTTCTCATGTTGACCGCTATTGGCGGATCGCTGATCAAACCGTGTGTTGTAGGAACGGTAGCTAAAACATCAAAACCACAATCACAAGCTCTGGGTTTTTCCATTTATTACACACTGGTTACCCTGGGCGGAGCGATCGGGCCCATGATTGCCTATTTTATTCGCACCGATTTAGGGATTGAGTTTGTGCTGGTCATGTCGTCCATCACTTCGTTATTCCTGTTCTTTGGTGCCTGGTTTTTCTTTAAAGAGCCAGAGGGGGAAGCAGGTGAGCCCAAAACGTTCGCTAAAGTATTTAGCGACATGTTGTTGGTGTTTCGCAACATCAAGTTCATGAGCTTCCTTCTTATTTTCTCTGGATTCTGGATGATGTTCTGGCAGATCTTCTATTCATTTCCATTTTATGTGACGGACGTACTTCACTACGAAGCATTTGAGTTCCTGGAGACCGTTGATGCGTGGACCATTATCCTGATTACGATCCCCGTAACAGCTTTGGTCAGCAAATTGCGGCCGGTCACAGCCATTATCATTGGCTTCACCATTGCCAGCCTGTCGTGGATTATTATTGGTGTTGGCGGTACCGTGCTGGCGGCCATCGTGGGGGTTGCCGTTTTTGCACTGGGCGAGGCTACGCAGGCGCCACGTTTTTATGAATATGTGAGTTCACTGGCTCCGAAGGATCAGGTGGGCACCTTCATGGGTTTCGCCTTTTTGCCGGTGGCCATTGGGTCATTCACGGCCGGCATCATTGCCGATTGGCTGAGGGGCTCTTATCTGGAAACTAACCCGGCCATGATGTGGTATACACTGTCGGCCATCGGAATCACCTCTACGCTACTCATGATTGTTTATAATCGAATTGTTACCCGTTAATCTATGGAAGCTAATAAAGCGTTCAAACCTTACATCGCGCCCGAGCAAAACATTGCGGAGTTCACCGTTAAGTCGGTTGTATTCGGGGTGCTGTTTGGTATCTTGTTTGGATGTTCCACGGTCTACCTGGCTCTCAAGGCGGGTCTCACCGTTTCGGCTTCCATCCCAATCGCAGTGATCGCCATTACACTTGGTCGCAAGTTTCTGAAGACGACCATCCTAGAAAATAATATCATTCAAACCACCGGCTCGGCTGGTGAATCTATTGCCGCTGGTGTTGTGTTTACACTGCCAGGGTTTTTGTTTCTTTCACCGGGTGAAAATGGAACCAGTGTGGGCGAAGGGTATTTTAACTACCTGACCATCCTGATTCTGGCAGCATTTGGAGGCATGCTGGGTACACTTATGATGATTCCGTTGCGCAGATCGCTGATTGTTAAAGAACACGGCACGTTGCCCTATCCCGAAGGAACGGCCTGCGGCTCGGTACTGCAGGCAGGTGAAAAAGGTGGTGACTTTGCGAAAACGGCTTTCATCGGTATGGGCGTAGCGTTTGGCTATGCCATTCTCCAGAAAGTGCTTCATGTGATCGCAGAAACACCTTCTTATGTCACCAGCCAGGTGAACAAGTTTTGGCCATCCGCTGCCACACGCGGTGAAATCACTCCCGAGTATTTGGGGGTAGGCTACATTATTGGGTTCAAGATAAGCGCTGTCCTCGTAGCTGGATCTGTGCTGGCTTGGTATGTGATGATTCCACTTTTAGCCACGTTGGTGCCGGCTGAGACGATTGCTTTACAATTGGTAAAACTGGGTTACCTCGCAGACATTACGAAGCCGGGTGGCGGACCCGCGCAATGGGATCCAGCCACGGGCACTTTTGGAAGCTATGCAGACGCGATTTATCGCGCCTATATCAGGCAGATTGGCGCAGGGGCTGTGGCCGCTGGGGGGTTCATCACGTTAATGAAGACCATTCCTACAATTGTGAGTTCATTCAGCGACAGTCTTAAGTCCCTAAAAGAAAAGGGAGAAGCAGGCATGGTGCGCACCGAGCGTGATTTGTCGTTCAAAGTAGTCATCATAGGAAGTTTGGTGCTTGTAGCGCTCATTGCTTTGCTACCTGGACAGGTAATTCCCGGAGATACCATCGTTGAAAAGCTTTTGATTGGCGTGTTGATTATTGTTTTTGGTTTCTTTTTTGTGACCGTTGCCAGTCGTATTGTGGGGCTGGTCGGGTCGAGCAATAGCCCAATATCAGGCATGACCATTGCCACCCTGATGGGTACGTGCCTGATTTTTACTGCGGTAGGCTGGAGCGGTAAACTCTATGAGCCACTAGCGCTGGTTGTTGGGGGAATGATTTGTATCGCGGCTGCAAATGCGGGTGCAACCTCTCAAGACCTCAAAACAGGTTACATTGTGGGGGCTACGCCACGCTATCAACAGATCGCCTTGTTTTTGGGCGCCATTGTTTCTTCTGTTGCCATTGGCCTGGTGGTCAAAGTACTGGATAGACCAACCCAGGACATGTTAGCTCAAGGAATCACACATGCGATTGGAAGCGAGGAGTTTTCTGCCCCACAAGCGACTTTAATGGCCACGTTGGCCCGTGGCATTCTTTCATTCAATCTCGATTGGCAGTTTGTTATGGTTGGCGTGTTCATAGCCGTGATGATTGAACTTTGTGGAATCAAGGCACTTGCATTCGCAATTGGTTTGTATCTTCCCTTGGCAACAACTTTGCCGATTTTTATTGGAGGTGCTATTAAGGGATACGTAGACTACCGAGCAGAAAAGAGAAATGAACCCCGCGAGCAGGATGATTTAGGTAAGGGCAGTCTCTTCGCTACAGGACTTATTGCGGGTGGTGCTTTGACAGGTGTTTTTGCTGCCATATTGATGGTGGTAGATGAAAATCTCATGAAAAGATTGAGCTACGAGCATAACATGATCGAATCGCTAGGGGAGCGTTGGTACTTTTTGCTCGGTGTTGGCTTCTTTATTACCATGTGTGGCCTCTTGTACCGAACGGCAACCAAGAAAGACTAGGCCGCCAGTACAAAGAGGATTTCCCGCAGGCGTTTCATCACCTGGGTTTCTTCGGCTCGAACGCGGCCATCGGCATTCACGATAGCATACAAGCTCTTAATGAGATATTCGCGGTCTTGAGCGCTTACCGGTTTGAGGCTGTCAAGGTTTTCGCGTAGCACACAGGTCAACTTTGGGTCTTCTAGTTCGGCAGTCATAGCGGAGACCTTTTCCAGCAGCGTTTCGGTTTCCCGGCTAAAGTAGCGGAGTCGTTCCTTCAGTGTTTCCTCTTCCAGATGGTGAAGTTGCCCGTCAGCGCGCGCTACATACAGCATCAGAAAGGCTGCAAATTCGGCAAAAGAGGAGAACGCTGTCATAAGTGGGAGACCAAGATGTCGGTTTTGACCAAAACAAAAATACCCGCTTGCTAGAGCGGGTTTTCTTTTTCTCGTATGATGGGCAATTACATCATGCCGTCCATTCCTCCGGGAGGCATGGCCGGGGCTTCCTTCTTCTCTGGGATCTCGCTCACCACCGCCTCGGTAGTCAGCAACAAGCCTGCGATCGAAGCAGCGTTTTCGAGGGCTAAACGTGCCACTTTAGTGGGGTCAATAATACCCGCCTCGAAGAAATTTTCGTATTTGTTTTCACTCGCATTGAAACCAAAATCCTTTTTGCCATCGCGCACTTTATTCACAATAACGGAAGCTTCACCTCCGGCATTTTCAACAATGGTGCGAAGCGGAGACTCCAGCGCCAGACGAATGATGTTCACTCCTGTTGCCTGATCTTCATTATTTGTCTTAACATCCTTCAGGCCTTCAATAGCACGGATGTATGCTACACCACCACCCGGAATAATTCCCTCCTGAACAGCAGCGCGGGTTGCATGCAGGGCATCGTCAACGCGGTCTTTCTTTTCCTTCATTTCCACTTCCGTGGCTGCACCGATGTAGAGTATGGCTACACCACCGGATAATTTCGCCAGCCGCTCCTGCAACTTCTCGCGATCGTAGTCGCTGGTGGTAGTTTCGATCTGAGCCTTGATCTGGTTGATGCGACCTGTGATCTCCGCTTTCTTGCCGGCACCATTTACGATCGTGGTGTTGTCTTTGTCAATGTTGATTTTCTCAGCACGACCCAGGAACTCCAGGCGGGCATCTTCCAGCTTCATGCCGGTTTCCTCACTGATCACCTTGCCACCGGTAAGAACCGCAATGTCTTCCAACATAGCTTTTCTGCGGTCGCCAAAGCCAGGGGCTTTAACAGCGGCTACACGAAGTGCTCCGCGGATTTTGTTCACCACCAGGGTGGCTAGCGCCTCGCCCTCAACTTCTTCGGCAATAATCAACAGCGGCTTACCGGTCTGGGCTGTCGCCTCCAACACGGGCAGCAACTCCTTCATAGACGATATTTTCTTGTCGTAGATCAGGATGTACGGATGATCCAGATCAGCTTCCATTTTCTCCGTATTGGTGACGAAGTACGGCGACAGATAGCCGCGGTCGAACTGCATACCTTCAACGGTCTTCACTTCCGTTTCGGTACCTTTTGCTTCTTCAACCGTAATTACGCCATCCTTGCCCACTTTCTCCATTGCCTCGGCAATCATTTTACCGATCTCCTGGTCGTTGTTTGATGAGATCGTGGCTACTTGGGCGATTTCCTGGGAGCCCTTAATGTTTTTGCTTTGTTTGTTCAAGCTTTCAACAACGGATTCTACAGCCTTGTCAATCCCGCGCTTCAGGTCCATGGGGTTGGCACCGGCAGCCACGTTCTTAATGCCGTGGTTGAAGATGGCCTGCGCCAGCACAGTAGCAGTTGTTGTACCATCACCGGCTGCATCAGCAGTTTTCGAGGCAACTTCCTTTACGAGTTGAGCGCCCATGTTCTCAATCGGATCTTTTAACTCGATTTCTTTGGCTACCGAAACACCGTCTTTGGTGACGGTGGGAGCGCCAAATTTCTTATCGAGGATAACGTTACGGCCTTTCGGGCCCAACGTCACTTTTACGGCATCGGCCAGCTTATCAACGCCCTTCTTGATGCGGTCGCGGGCCGTGGTATCGAATGTGATTTCTTTTGCCATATCTGTAAATGGTTATTGGTGTTGGATTTGAATTAAATGATTCCGAAGATGTCGGAGTTACGCATGATCAGGTACTCTTTGCCATCGATGTTGATCTCAGTTCCTGAATACTTGCCGTAGAGAATCTGGTCGCCAACCTTAACAGTAACGGGCTTGTCCTTGAGGCCTTCGCCAACGGCAACGACCTTGCCTTTTTGAGGTTTTTCCTTTGCTGTGTCCGGAATGATAATTCCAGAAGCTGTTTTTTGCTCAGCCGCTGCTGGCTCTACCAGCACGCGGTCTTCGTTAGGTTTAAAGTTGATTTTTGCCATATGCATTGAGAGTTAAAAGTTGTCGTGTTTTGTGACATCACCGTATGTCGATTTCTGTGCCAAAAGGCCTTTTTGCGCTTTTTTAGGCCACTTTTTCAGGTACCCGGGGCACGGGGCCGCAAATATACACTCTGAGATGACAGTAATGCTGTAAATCTGGCAGATTGACACATTGGGTCGCTTTTCCGTATAATTAAGCAAAGAAATGGTCATCGGTATGGATCGATTACACGAACATTGGTTAACGGAAGGCCTCATTGATTTTGAATACAAGAAGTATGTCCTGTTGGGATATCTTCAGCGTGTCAAGCAATCGTTCGGTCGAACGGAGCTTTACCCGTTTATGGGCGATCTGGTTTTTCACTACCGGAACCTGGTGGCGGTGCGTGATAACAAGCAAATGCTCAACCAGGCTTTCCCCCGCGAGCTTTCGGCTGAACGTTTGCGTAAGCTGGAACTAACGTACAAGCAGATCGTGGAGGACGATGCCGTCATGCGCGAATTGGAATCGATAATCGATTATGCGCTGCCGAAGTTCAAGTCCTCGCTGGATGAAGGGTCAGTGATTTACGATTATGTGGAATCCCAATGCGGGTTTGCACCTATCGGACTTACGTCATTATACTCGCGCGAGGGATACCTGTTCGTAACACAGCCGCCCGAGCGCGAGACGCAGGTCTTCCGGTATCAGGTGACCTTTTTTGAGGGCTCCCAGGAAGAAGCCAGGGGTTTGCACACGCAGCACGTAGCCACGGAGCCGCGTTCAATCTCCAATACCTACGAGCAAATCAAGCTCAAACTGATTCGCACATTCACCGATTTGCCGAATCCTGCGGCCTATCTTATTTTTTCTCGTCTCCAGCTTCCGTTTCAAGCTACACTCATGCCAGTGGCCAAGCGCCTGCTGATCAAGCACATTTCACAAGCAGCGTAAAATAAAAATGCCCCCGGTTTCACGAAGGCATTTTTATCAGCTACGAGATGATCTTATCTCGCTGAGTCGCTGGGTTGAGGCGTGGTGGAGCGGTTAAATTCCAATGCCGGATCTGATTTTTGTTCCCCGGCCTTCTGGAAAATAGGATTGTTGTCTCCGGCCACGCGCGGATCGAAAAAGGTGGTCGCCCACACGCAAACCATGCTGGCTACGGCAAAACCCCATGTGAGTTTTTCCAACAGATCACCGGTTTTCTTCACACCGATCAGGTTGCTGGCGCTGGAACCGCCAAACTGGCTGGTCAGGCCGCCACCTTTTGAGTTTTGTGCCAACACAACCAACACCATCAGAAACGAGAGAAAAATCGCCAATCCAATCAATACGGTATACATGACTTACTTTTTAAGATCCTTAATTTGGGCCGCAAAGTAAGCCTTTTTTTGCGGAAACTTCCAAATGAGCTTTTTTAGGACTTCGATGGCTTTTTCTCGTTTGCCCTGTTTCAGCAGTACTTCCACCAGTGTTTCCGAGATTACACTTTCACCAAAATGGTGGAGCGATTCGGCAGACAGATCGGCTGCCTGTTCGGCTTCCGATTCCCGCTTCGGCCGCGGCATGGTGGGCTGTTTCTTAATAAACTGATCGATGATCTCGCCCTGCTCTTTTTGTAGTACCGTTTCGTGATCGCCCTTTTTCTCTTTTGATTGAATATCCTGAATGAAAACATCACCGACATTCGAAGGCTCTGGGGCAGGAACACATTCAACGACCGGTACCACCAGCTGACTGTTCCGGATCGGAGATGTTGCAGGTTGCGCCTGTGAGTCGTTTGCCGGGTTAGGGGATGCAAACCGGGCTTCAAAGATCAATTGTAATTCTTTCAGGCGGGCCACATCGGCTTGCACTTCTTCCAACGTTACCAGGTGGTCGTCTTTTGAGGGCGGGCTGGGGGCCATATGTGACAGTTCGCCACTGGGTGCCGGGTCGGGTTGCACATCCGCTTGTTTTTCAGCCCGGATACTGCGTGGAGAGGTCATGATCCATTTCAGGACTGCGCGATCGGTAGCATAAATGGCACTTTGATGAAGTTGATAATCCCGATTGGTCAGGTGTTGATCGTGCGCTCCGCGCGCAGCCAGGTGGTGCAGTACTTGGCTGAAAGGAAACTCTTCCTGCAGTTGGATGACAGCATGAGTTTCATCGGCTGAGAGGGCCGAATAGTTCCGGAGTAAGTTGAGGAAGGTGTGCTTATCCACCGGCAATTTTTTGAACCGGATATAAAGATAGCAAAAAAACCGGCTGCGGGCCAACTACCAGTTGGCAATGGTGGCATTGAATATGTCGATCAAAATCTGATCAAAGATTTTGCGCTCCAGCGATTCCTGCACCTGGATAAGGTCTTGCGTATTTGGGAAATCCGCGTAGAAGCTAAAGCTCCGGTCTTTAAAGCTGTTCTTGGGTTCGGTAGTGTCCACGTAGTTGACCCTCACTGCAATGGTGAGGCGGGTTAAATCAGCCTGCGTGGTGCGGTCCGTGCCGGTAGAAACGGGGGCCAACGGATTCAGTCTGTAGTCCGTTATCACGCCTTCAATCTGAAGCTGGCCTTCTTCGGGTACTACGCGCAAACTGGAGTTCTGCTGATAGTAATCTTTCAACCGGTTGGTGAAATTCTGCGCAATGTTGGCAGGGGCCAAATCGGTGTTGTTTAAAAATTCCTCCACGGTAATGGTTTCGGCCGTAGTGGAGGCGCCCGACAAAGAATACACGCCACATGATTGGGTTGCGGTAATTCCGATCAAAACGAGAATCGAAGCCAGGATGCGAAATCTACTCTTCAAGTTCGTATTGTTTGATTTTTCGATACAGAGTGCGCTCCGAAATACCCAAATCCCGTGCCGCGTATTTGCGCTTGTTGTTGTTTTTCCGCAACGCACGCTCAATCAGCTCTTTTTCCTTTTTTTCAATCGATAGTGATTCGTCCTCCGACTTGTAGGAGACATCGTGCGTCTCTTCTTCCGGTTCAAAGTCCGGGTCCGGGTTGATATTAAGCAGCACGGGCTCGGTGGCGGTCGATGCGGGTGATGCGGCCGCCACGGCTTTAAA
>DAIPHR010000009.1:21303-27648 GCA_036771215.1 Cyclobacteriaceae bacterium | reverse complement strand
GTCAATCCCATGTGCGGCTCGGGCACGTTGGCTATTGAAGCTGCGCTGATGGCTACCGGCCGTGCGCCCGGCCTGTACCGAGATCAATATGCGTTTAGGCACATCAAGGGTTACCGCGAGGAGAATTATCGGGCGGTACGTGAAAAACTGAGCCAGCGTATATTACCCAAGTTGCCTCACCGCATTATAGCCTCCGATATTTCAGAAGGATCGGTTAAGCAGGCACGATTCAATGCCCGGCAGGCGGGTGTTGAAGAATTCATCGAGTTTGAGGTATGCGACTTTGCCGAGACCAGCCTGCCGCATCCCCCAGCCATTATTTTCTTTAACCCCGAATATGGTGAGCGATTAGGCGAGCTTCAGGAGTTGGAGAAAACGTACGAGCGAGTGGGGGACTTCATGAAACAAAAGTGCGCGGGATTCACCGGCTACGTGTTCACCGGCAACCTCGACCTCGCTAAGAAAGTAGGCCTGAAGCCCCAGCGCAGAATCGAGTTCTTCTCAGCCAAACTCGATTGTCGTTTGTTGAAATACGAGTTGTATTCCGGTAGCAAGCGGGTTAACGATCAAGCCGTAGCGTCCTGACGGGATGGGGTCCGTGGCCACGCCAATATTCCGGGCGAGAAAAGTGACGGGATTATCTGGCTTACCGTCCGTAACAGCCCGCGGCAAATCATCCGCTCAAAAGGGCATATGGCAAAAAGCCCTGTCGCCCGGCATTGCCACCTTTTTACCTTTGACGGCTTAAAATCAAGTCAATGAAGAAACAATATTTTTTACTGTGTGCACTGGCTCTGTTTTCAGTTGCTGCGGTGGCACAAAAACTGGATATGGAGTTGCTCAAAGGCATGAAGCCGCGCAGCATTGGCCCGGCTGCGATGAGCGGTCGCATTACGGCCATTGATGCCGTGGTCAGCAATCCTGACATCATTTACGCGGGCGCGGCCTCCGGAGGTGTCTGGAAGACAACGAGTGGCGGAGTTTCCTGGGAGCCGATCTTCGACAAAGAGACCACCCAGGGAATCGGGGCGATTGCCATCCAACAGGACAACCCCTCGGTTGTATGGGTTGGCACAGGCGAAGGTAATCCCCGAAACAGCCTCAACGGAGGCGATGGTCTCTATAAGTCGCTGGATGCCGGTAAGACCTGGAAAAAAATCGGGCTCGAAAAAACCCGGCACATTCACCGCATCATCATCGACCCAAAAAATCCGAATACCGTTTACGTGGGTGCCATTGGCTCACCGTGGGGCGATCACCCGGAGCGTGGCGTATATAAAACTACAGATGGCGGAGCGACCTGGGAGCGCGTACTTTTTGTAAATGAACGAACCGGTTGTGCCGACCTGGTGATGGATCCCTCCAACCCGAACAAATTGATCGCGGCCATGTGGGAGCACCGCAGGCAACCGTGGACGTTTAAATCCGGTGGGCCGGGATCAGGGCTGCACATCACCTACGATGGTGGCAAAACCTGGAAGAAAATTACCGATAAGGATGGTTTGCCGGATGGTGAACTGGGGCGCTTTGGACTGGCCATCGCCCGCAGTAAACCCGAAGTCGTGTACGCGCTGGTTGAGGCGAAGAAGAATGGATTGTACAAATCCACTGATGGTGGTGAGAAGTGGACAAAGGTCAATGACAAGGAGGAAATCGGAGATCGTCCATTCTACTATCATGAACTCTATGTGGATTCAAAGAATGAAAACCGCGTGTACTCCATCTTTTCGGTTGTTAACGTAAGCGAAGATGGGGGGCGCTCGTTTCGCAGCTTGTTGCCCTATTCGGGTGTTCACCCCGATCACCACGCCTGGTGGATTCATCCCGAGGATCCTTCATTCATGATTGACGGTAATGACGGTGGTGTTAACATCACCCGCGATATGGGCAAAACATGGATGTATTCCGAAAACATACCGGTTGGGCAGTTTTATCACATCAATGTAGATATGGATCAACCCTACAACGTGTATGGCGGATTGCAAGACAATGGTTCCTACGTTGGCCCGGCCTATGTGTGGCGCAGTTCCGGCATCCGGAACTCGTATTGGCAGGAAGTATTCTTTGGCGATGGTTTTGATGTGGCGCCCGATCCGGATAACAGCCGGTACGGATACGCGATGTCACAGGGTGGTAATCTGGGGCGCTTTGATCTCGAAACCGGTTACACCAAGTTCATTCGCCCCACGCACCCCAACGCGGACTTCAAATTGCGTTACAATTGGAATGCGGGCCTGGCGCAATATCCACACAATAATGCCACCATCTACTACGGAAGCCAGTTCGTTCACAAATCAACGAACAAGGGCGATACCTGGGAGATTATTTCGCCCGACTTAACTACGAATAACCCTGACAAACAAAAGCAGTTTGAAAGCGGTGGCCTGACCATGGATGCTACAGGTGCCGAAAATCACTGCACCATTTTGACGATTGCACCCAGCCCGGCAAAAGAGGGTGTCATTTGGGTGGGCACAGATGACGGCAACGTTCAGGTAACGCAGGACGGTGGCAAGACGTGGACTAATACGACCCCGATGATTATCGGCATGCCTAAGAATGCCTGGGTGCCTCAGATTCAGGCAAGCAAATACAATGCGGGTGAAGCTTTTGTGGTGGTCAACAACTACCGTCAGTTTGATTACAAACCGTACTTGTTCCGCACGAAAGACTATGGTAAGACCTGGGAAAGCCTTGTGGCCCCGGCACAAGTGGGCGAGAGCAATTACACCCTTGCAGTTGTACAGGATCCCGTGGAGCCCCGCCTGATGTTCCTCGGCACCGAAAACGGATTGTTTGTGAGCATTGATGAAGGAAAGAACTGGACGCGTTGGACAAACAGTTTCCCGGCTGGTGTACCCGTGATGGATTTGGTTATCCATCCGCGTGAACACGATCTGGTGATCGGCACGTTTGGTCGCGCCATCTGGGTGCTGGATGATATCCGCCCGTTGCGCGATATGGCCAAAGCCGGCACCGGTGCGTTAACCGCCACGGCCAGGTTGTTCTCGGCTCCGGATGCGTATCTGGCTTCGCTGCAACAACCTTCAGGCCCCCGGTTTAATGCCGATGCAATTTATGAAGGTCAGAACCGCCCGATGGGCGCGCGATTGACGTACGTAATCAATAAACCCGCGGCCAAAAAAGATGAAAAGCCGGCCGAAAAATTCGTGCCTGGAAAGGACAGTAAAGGCAAGGCCGATGTAAAGCCCGAGCCGAAGCCTGAGGAGAAGAAGCCGGCTGTAAAATACGACTCTATAAAAGTGGAAATCTTCAATGCCAGGAATGAATTGGTGAACACGATTCGGCAAAAAGCACCGGAAGACAACGGAGTGAGTCGTATGATCTGGGCTCTCAATGAGCAAGGCGAGCGGGGCCCCGCACGCGAGCGGACTACCGGAGGTGGCGGTCGCGGAGGTTTTGGCGGCTTTGGTCCCACCGTGTTGCCCGGCACGTATAAGGTGCGCCTCACGTTTGGTGGCGTAAAAGATAGCACCCTGGTTACCGTAAAGGCGGACCCGCGTATCGATGCCCCCGCCAGTGTGCTGGAGGCTCGCTATGCCATGAGCAAAGATCTGCAGAAGATGACCAAGGTAACTGCCCAGGCCTGCGACCGTTTACGCGAATCGAAAGAGTTGATTGAAGATTTTGAGAAGCGCATGAAGGATTCCAAACGCACGGATCTCAAGGAAGCGCTCGACAAATCGAAAGCAATGAAGGACTCTATTAATGCCATGTTTGACTACATTCTGGGTAAGGAGGACAAGCGCCAGGGCATTGTGCGAAGCCCTGATCCGAGCCGCTATTCGTATGTGGGTACTGCCCAGCAATACATTGCGCGTTCGCGCGAACCAATCAGCGACACCGACCGCAGAGTATTTCAGCACGCACAGGAAAAAGTGACGGAAATTGTGAATAAGGTTAATGGATTCTATACCACCCAATGGCCGGCCTACCGCACCCTGATGGAAAAAGTGGTCATCAATCCGTTTAAAGATTATCAACCGCTGAACAAAAATTAAACAAAGGCAGTTTTAGCGGACAAGTGCCGGATGTTGAAGTCCGGCACTTGTTGTTTTTGCCCAGAGGTTCTACTTTGCATCATCCATGGTCGAGATAAATTCAGTTCAGTACGCTTATCCGGGCGCAAAAGCCATCCGGTTTGCTGACTTTAAACTCGCGGGCGGGGAACACTGTCTTTTATTAGGTGAGTCCGGAAGTGGTAAAACAACTCTTTTGCACCTGCTGGGCGGATTGCTCCGCTCGCAACAGGGAACGATTCGCATCCACGACACGGATATCACGCAGTTGTCGGAATCCGCACTCGACCATTTTCGGGGTAAGCACCTGGGGTTTGTTTTTCAGCGAAACCATCTTCTGCAGGCACTGAGTGTTCGTCAGAATTTACTAATGGCACCTTTTCTGGCCGCGTTGCCGCAAAGGGAAGAACGCGTGAACGAGGTATTGGATCGCCTCGGCCTGCTGAACCGCAAAAGTGCGCGGGTACGTGAACTCAGCCAGGGCCAGGCACAACGCGTGGCTATTGCGCGCGCGGTAATCAACAAGCCCGATGTGATTTTTGCCGATGAGCCCACCAGTGCGCTGGATGATAAAAACTGTGAACGAGTCACCGACTTGTTGCTATCCGTGGCCAGCGAGCAAAAGGCTACTTTAGTTGTGGCTACACACGATCAGCGTTTGAAAGCGAAGATCACCCGACAAATGGTATTACCGGCATGATGAACCTGATCACACTGGTTTGGAGTTACCTGAAAGCGAAGCCGCTGAACACCGTTTTAAACGTGCTGTTGCTAGGGCTGGGTATTGCGGTGATCACTGTGCTGTTGGTTTTCAACCAGCAGTTTCAAGAGAAGATCAAAGACAATGTGCGCGGCATTGATCTGGTGGTGGGTGCCAAAGGCAGTCCTCTTCAACTTATTCTGTGTTCCATTTTTCATGTTGATTTCCCCACGGGCAATATCAAACTGAATGAAGCGGAGCAACTCGCGAAAAATCGACTTGTAAAGAGCGTGATTCCCCTGGCCTTGGGCGATAGCTACCAGGGCTATCGGATTGTGGGCACCAATCGCGCATACACCGATTTGTATGAGGCCGACCTGCAGGAGGGCAAATGGTGGGAAAAAGACATGGAAGTGGTGGCAGGCGCGAATGTGGCTGCCTTTGCCCGCGTAAAAGTGGGTGATAGATTGGTGAGCCAGCATGGGCTTGGAGCGGACGGCCATGCCCATGACCAGGAGCCCATGGTTTGCACCGGTGTGCTAAAAAAGACCAACAGTGTTATCGATAACCTCTTATTCACCAATGTGGGAACCGTATGGGCCGTGCATGAACAACACGAGGAGGAAGAGCACCATGAGCAGCCGGTTCAAAATCCTTCCCCCATAGTACCCACTGTTAATGCGGGTGACAGCATAAAGGAAATTACCTCTCTGCTGGTGGAGTTTCGCAACCCGATGGCCGCGATTCAGCTGCCGCGGTACATTAATGCGCAAACGAACATGCAGGCGGCTTCGCCTGCCTTCGAAACGGCACGTCTCTTTTCCATTCTGGGGGTGGGCGCAGATGTACTGATGGGGTTCGCCTACGTACTGATCTTTATATCCGCCCTCAGCATTTTCATTGCGCTTTATAACTCGTTGAAGGAGCGGCAATACGACCTGGCGATCATGCGATCAATGGGTGCCAGCCGCTCCCGTCTCTTTGTCACAATGCTTGCGGAGGGCATCGCGATGACACTGATGGGAAGTGTGCTGGGGTTGGCCATGGGCCACGGAGTGCTGGTGCTTTTCACCTGGTGGGTGAAGGAGGGCAGCCAGACGGGCTTTTCGGCCTACGTGTTTTACACGTCCGAACTTTTGATTTTGGCGGGTAGTTTGCTGTTGGGTATCGTGTGTTCGCTGGTTCCCGCTGTCCAGGCCTACCGAACTGACATCCACAAAGTGTTGGCCGGTTAACTTCGGATTGCGTTATTTGTTACTTCATGTATAGCTCTATGCGCGTTTTATTGTTTTTGCTGTTTTCCTTCGTGTTCTCACCGGTTTTTTCCCAAACCGAGGGATGGGCCACTTTTGCCAAAACAAAGTTTGAGGCCAAATACAATGAAAAAGCAGGCGAGTACTTTTTGTACCCGGCTTTTCCGCAAGCCTTAAAGGATGCGGTAGGTAAGGAATTTGAGTTGGAAGGCCACTATTTGCCGATTGATATCGAAGGCAATGCCTACATCATTTTGTCGAAGTATCCCTTCAGCCAGTGTTTTTTTTGCGGGGGGGCTGGTCCCGAGTCCATCGCAGAAGTGTGGTTCAAGTCGAAGCCCGGTAAGTTCGA
>DAIPHR010000009.1:0-21203 GCA_036771215.1 Cyclobacteriaceae bacterium | reverse complement strand
CGGTATTGTTCGCAGGTGGCTGCGCGGCTTGGCTTTCCACAAGAGGTGTTATTCGAGCTTATGCTCGAAGTCAAGGAACCGACCGATGAAGCTATCAAGTCAGCGCTCAGACGTAAGTTGAACGGCTGAACAGGCCTGAAGAAAAATTAAGTCATTCTTCATGTAGTACTCATACGCCATCAGGATACTTGTGAAAAAGAAAGGCATATGAGGTATCTGATTATTTTTTTGCTGGCCTTGCCGGGCTTGGCCAGTGCACAAAAAGCCCGAAGTAAGGAGAGCGAATTCCAAGGCGTTATAGACCGGTATATTGCCAGCGGTGTAGCCTATGACGTTATGCAGGTTCGAGATGGCAAAGTGAACCGGTTTATCAAGTTCGATTCTCGATCGGCCAAAGAAGTCATGGCTAATTTTCCGGTAGGCTCGCAGGTTTCCGGGGTATCCAAGGGTTTTTCACACGAGTTTAAGTCCCTGGGCGGGTTGGCTTCTTTCCTGAATTACATGGCCGACTCGTTGATTTACCTGAATTCCAACGGACAGAAGTATGTCCAAGAATGGAAACCCAGAAAGGACTTTGTCCACTTTTTAGACCCGAATGCACGCTCGAGGCGATCCCTACTCTTGGACCAGAAAGTTACCGCTACGGTAGCTCAACCCGATATCAATAAGATCTTGTATTTGAATGACGGTAGCATTTTGGTTACCAATACCGGTTTCCCGGTTTCCCGACAGCTTAGAGACATAACCAAAGGAGACGTTGTGTCGGCTATCATAGGACCGATTGAGTTATTGGAGGGTGAGGTTTACCCAATAGCGGACTTCAAAAAGGCCTACTTTGCAAACATATTGATGAAAATAGAGGGCACCATTGAGTCCTTTTACTTCGACCAAAACACAGTTTGTATCGGCATGCGTCTGCGAACAGGCACAGGTACCACGAGGCAGTTTCAGTTTCCGTCCGAGCATGCCGCGCAAATCATGGAATGGGAGAAGCGTAAGGAGCCCATATTGGTTTACTTCAATCCCTACGTACTTTCATTACCCAGCAGTATTAAGTTTTTTTTATCAAAGTTTGCATCAGTACAAGCGATCATCAGCCGAAGTGATACGCTTAAGATAACAGACCACTACTTTGGTGACCCGGACGGTGAGCACGAATATGCAGATGTAAAGAATTCGGGTAAAATCACACGAAGTAAAACCTCAACTTCCGGAACCATCTATGGCATTGTTGTGGATGACAAGTATTTTCTGGAAGTGAACAAAAAGACCGAGTCGCAGTTGAAGAAATACTTTCGCCCATCAGTGCCCATTGAGTTTGAGGGCAAACAACGCATCAAAAAGCCGGGTGAGGTGTACGAGGGCAACTACGAGATCGTGACGCCAACAAAGATGACGATTGCAGGGAAAGAATTCTTGTTGATTTCTCCATGAACATACTGCTCGTAGAAGACGAACCAAAACTGCACGATTTCGTTCGTAAGGGCTTGCAGCAGCAAGGCTATCAGGTGCAAGGGGCTGCCAGCGGAAGCGAAGCGCTGGAATTAGCTGCCGTGCATACTTTTGATTTGATTTTGCTGGATATCATGCTTCCGGGTCAGACCGGTTTTGAAGTGCTGGAAAACCTGAAAAAATTCAACGTCAAAACACCGGTTATTATCCTAAGTGCGTTGAGCACAACCGAAAACGTTATTGCCGGGCTCGACAAAGGCGCAGTAGACTACATTAAAAAGCCTTTTGATTTCGGTGAACTTCTGGCACGTATCCGGGCCGTAACGCGAAAAGGGGCAACCAAAACCTATACCCAGTATAAAATTGACCATGTTCGGCTTGACCTCATCGCCCACAAGGTGTGGGTTGCCGAGCAAGAAGTGAGCCTCACCAAACGCGAGTTTCACTTGCTCGAAACACTTATGAGCGATGCCAACCGCGTGATCTCAAAAACGGAGTTAGCCGAACGCGTGTGGGAGGTACATTTTGATATGGGTAGTAATGTGATCGAAGTACACATGTCACAGTTGCGCAGGAAGCTTGGCATCGAAGACTTCATTCAGACGCGCGTTGGTATTGGATACGTTATCGAAGGTCATTTAGTTTGCAGCTGAATGGGCATACGTTGGAAAATTACGCTCATTTTTCTGGCCGTTTTTCTGGTTACTCTTTTGCCTGTCAATTTCTTTTTGTTCAACCGGGTCGACAAATCACTACGGCAGGCCGACCAGGTCGAGCTATTGGCCGAGGCGCAAAAGATAGCGGAGCAGGTCCGCCTGGAGCCCTTCTTAATGCCGCTCCCCCCGGTGGGGTACCAGGCAAGCCTCTATTGGCAAGATGAGGCTACCGGTTTTGTAGAGCTTTTGTTTGAATCCCCCGATTTTTTGCGCGACCAGGATACGTTGGCGTATACCTTGCTGCAACGGGCCGAAGGTGCTGGTGTGTTAACCCTTGAGTTAGCTCGAAGCAATGCGCGGCTGCAAGATGAATTGCGAACGGTAACCAGCTATTTGGTGGGTGCCAATGCGCTGGCCATTGTGCTGGCTGCGGTGCTGATTTATGTAGTGGCGGGTATAGCCCTGCGGCCAATCAAACAGATTATAACGGTGGCCGAAAAAATTGAAGCCACGCGTAGTTTTGATAAAGTGCCCGTACCCCATGCACGCGATGAATACGCCACGTTAGCTCGCACGATCAACGCTATGCTCGGCCGGCTGGAGCAAACGCTGCGCACACAAACCAATTTTTTTGCGTCCGCGGCACACGAGCTTAAGACACCGCTGGCTGTGATGAATGCCGAGCTCTCGGTGGCCTTGGCCGAAGCGAGGGAGCCACGCCTCCAGGAGCTCCTGTCCAATCAACTGGCAGAAGTAGAGAAGCTGAACCAGACCATTCAGGATTTTTTGTTAGTGAGTCAATTGAAAACGGAAACCCTGGTGGTGCGTACGCATAGCCAATCGTTGCCTGAGGCGCTGTATGGAGCGGTGAGGCGATTAAAATACCTGGCGGCCGAACGTCAAACAAAACTCAAAGTAACGCTCCTGGAAGAGGATGTGCCGCACGTTTCTTTCGATTTTGACAAGACTGAGACTGTGCTGGCGAATCTGATTGAGAATGCAATTCGCTATTCTACTCCGGCATCCGAGGTAGTTATTGAACTCGGCCGACAAGCCAGCACCGTGTACGTCTCGATAACAAATCAAATCAACGCACCATTGCCCCCGCTTCATGAACTTCGCCAGGAGTTCAAGAAGTCAAAAGCGCTCAGTTCGGGCTTGGGCATGGGCCTGTGGATTTGTGACCGGCTTAGTGCACTTCAGGGCCATACATTAGAATTGGCCGATCCCCCCGGTCAGTTTAAGGCTACCTTATCCCTGCCATTGGGTGATAATACTTGAGAAGTTTTGGCCCTGAGAACCCCCTAAAATCCCTACTTTTGCGGGCTAAAATTTAGGTTTGGAGATGAAGGGCATGGACCACATTCGAAATTTCTGCATTATCGCTCATATTGACCACGGCAAGAGCACCCTGGCCGACCGTCTTTTGGAGTTCACCGGTACCCTCACCAACCGCCAAATGCAGGCGCAGGTGCTCGATAATATGGACCTGGAGCGTGAAAAGGGCATTACGATCAAGGCCCACGCCATCCAGATGCAGTACAAAGAAGACGGCCGGGAATACACCCTCAACCTGATTGACACGCCCGGCCATGTCGACTTCTCTTACGAGGTTTCGCGCTCGATTGCAGCCTGTGAAGGCGCTCTGCTGGTGGTAGACGCCAGTCAGGGCATCGAGGCGCAAACGATCTCCAACCTATACCTCGCCCTGGAACACAATCTGGAAATCATCCCCGTGATGAATAAGATTGACCTCCCGCACGCCATGCCCGAGGAAGTAACGGACGAGATTGTTGATCTGATTGGATGCAAGCCGGAAGACATCATCCGCGCCAGCGCAAAAGAGGGAATTGGCATCGAAGATATCCTCAAGGCGGTGGTGAAACGCATTCCTTCGCCAAAAGGCGACCCTAATGCTCCGCTGCAGGCGATGATCTTCGATTCGGTGTTCAATTCTTTTCGGGGTATTGAAGTGTACTTCCGGGTTTTCAACGGTACTATTCGCAAAGGCGACAAAGTCAAGTTTGTCAGCACCGACCAGCAGTATAATGCCGATGAAATTGGCGTGTTGAAGTTGGAGAAACAGCCCCGCCAGGAGATCAGCGCGGGTAATGTCGGCTACCTCATTTCTGGAATTAAAGAAGCAAAAGAAGTTAAGGTGGGTGATACCATCACCCATCCGGAAAAGCCGGGCCAGGCCATTCATGGTTTTGAAAACGTGAAGCCCATGGTCTTTGCGGGCATCTATCCCGTGGAGACATCGGAGTTTGAGGAGTTGCGCGCATCGATGGAGAAGCTTCAACTGAACGATGCTTCGCTGGTATGGGAGCCGGAAACTTCGGCTGCACTAGGCTTCGGATTCCGCTGCGGTTTCCTGGGCATGTTGCACATGGAAATCATTCAAGAACGGTTAGAGCGTGAATTTGGGATGACCGTGATTACCACGGTGCCCTCCGTTCAGTTTAAGGCCTACCTCACCAACGGGGAGGTAATGGAGATCAACGCGCCATCGGAAATGCCCGACCCCACCGCTACGGAGCGGATCGAGGAGCCCTTCATACGCGCGCAGATTATTTCGAAAGCCGAGTTTATTGGAGCCATCATCAAGTTGTGCATGGACAAGCGCGGCATTATCATCAATCAGAATTACCTGACCACCGACCGTGTTGAACTGACGTTTGAAATGCCGCTGGCTGAAATCGTGTTTGACTTTTTTGATAAACTGAAGACCATATCACGCGGGTATGCATCGTTGGACTATCACCTCATCGGGTTCCGCGAAAGCGATATGGTGAAACTGGATGTGATGCTGAATGGTGATAAGGTGGATGCCCTCTCCGCCATTGTACACCGCGGTAAGGCACAGGAGTGGGGTCGAAAGTTATGTGAGAAATTAAAGGAGTTGATTCCGCGCCATATGTTTGAAGTGGCCATACAGGCAGCCATCGGACAAAAGATTGTAGCCCGCGAAACGTTGAGCGCAATTCGAAAGAATGTTTTGGCGAAGTGCTACGGTGGCGATATCTCGCGTAAGCGAAAATTGCTGGAGAAGCAGAAGAAAGGAAAGAAGCGCATGCGCCAGATCGGAACGGTAGAAGTTCCGCAGGAAGCCTTTATGGCGGTGTTAAAAATCGACTAAAACATGACAGCAGCGGCCACATCGTACACGGTAATTGACGGGCGCAAGATTGCCACCGAGATCAAGGCTGAGATTTCCGCCAAGGTGCTTACCCGCAAGCAGGCCGGCAAGAAAATTCCGCACCTGGCTATTATCCTGGTCGGTGACGATGGCGCCAGCCAGACGTATGTCGACCATAAAGTGAAGGCCTGCAAGGAAGTGGGGTTTCATTACACCATGATGCGTTTTGCCGATACCATTAGCGAGGATAAGCTGATGAAGCACATCGACCAGGTGAACCGCGATGAAGATGTGGATGGGTTTATTGTCCAGTTACCGCTACCGCCACACATCTCCGTGGAGCACATCACCGAAAAAATCCGCCCGGATAAAGATGTGGATGGGTTCACCAATCGGAACTTTGGCAGCATCGTGTCGAAGTACCCTTTGCTGTTGCCAGCTACTCCTTTTGGTGTTATGGAGTTGTTGAAACGATATCAGATACCAACCGAAGGTAAGAATTGTGTCGTCATTGGTGCCAGTCGCCTGGTGGGTGCACCACTCAGCATGATGTTGGTGGAGGAAGGGAGAGCCACTGTTACGATTTGTCATAAGTATACTCAGGACATTCGAAGTTTTACTCAAAAGGCTGATATCCTGATCAGTGCCGTGGGTAAACCGGGTCTCATTACGGCCGATATGGTAAAGGATGGTGTTGTGGTGATTGATGTTGGCACGACCCGCGTGGAGGGCCCTCAGTATAAGAATGGATTTGCCTTGAAGGGTGACGTTGATTTTGCACCCGTGGCGGCTAAAGCTTCATTTATTACGCCCGTGCCAGGCGGTGTAGGCCCCATGACCATCGCTTCCCTCTTGCTGAATACGCTTCGGGCTACCGAAATTCGAAATCCATAATCCATTTTGGTATGGAGGTGAACGTGCACGTGGAGGATGAGGCGAAGAAGATTGATATGACGCTCCCCGTCATGGAAGATTTTTACACCATTCAGGGTGAAGGTGCCTTTCAGGGCCACGCGGCTTATTTCATCCGGCTGGGCGGCTGCGAAGTGAAATGTGTTTGGTGCGATGTCAAAGATTCGTGGGATGTTAATGCTCACCCTCGCATTTCCATATCCACATTGGGTGAGCGCGCGCAAGCAAGTGGTAGCCCCATAGTGTTGGTTACCGGAGGCGAACCCACCATGCACAACCTTGACCGGCTGACGAGAGAACTGAAAGGACGGGGACTTCGAACACACATTGAATCATCCGGGGCATATCCGCTGACGGGGCAGTGGGATTGGGTGTGTTTCTCACCCAAAAAGTTTAAGGCGCCTCATTCTTCGTTTGCCCAACACGCCAATGAACTGAAGGTGGTCATTTTTCATAAAACTGATTTTCAATGGGCGGAAGAATATGCCGCCCTTGTTTCGCCCCATTGCGAACTCTATTTGCAACCGGAATGGTCGCGCGAAAAGGAAATGCTTCCGCAGATTGTGGCTTATGTTAAACAACATCCGCGGTGGAAGATATCGCTCCAGATCCATAAATACATGGACATACCATGAAAGACTGGCGGGCGGCAATGGTTAAATTTGGCTTAACACCTCCCCATCGTTGATCTCATGTGTAACGACATCGGTCCGGTGGCACAGCGTCCCATCTGACAGTAGTTATCGGATTGGGCTTATCGCGCGCGATATTGCGGTCGAGGATATACCATCATTTGAATCCTTCAAATTGATCAACGCAATGCTTAGATTTGATTTTCCGGAGTTGCCGGTTTCGGCTATTGTAGAATGAGAACAAAATATTGCATTCTCCTCTTGCTGGTGAGTTTTTCTGCGTGGTCGCAAGCGTTGAGCACCAAGTCAAAACGTGCCATCGAACTGTATCTGCAAGCCGACAATTACCGCGTGCGCGGCCAGTACGAGCAGGCAGAGTCGATGTTGCGCGAGGCCATCAATGTCGATAAGAATTTTGAGGAAGCCTATTTTCGACTGGCCCAGGTACTCGATCGCAAAGAGAATAGCGAAGGCGCAATTCAAAACCTGGAAGCGGGAAAAGCACTTGCGCAACCCAGCAAGTTGCCTGTCTATGAGTATGAACTTGCGCGTTTGTATCTGCGCAGAGGGGACTATCAACGCGCACTTTCCCTGGGCGAAGCATTCCTGGCGCACGCGGGTAATGCCAATCAGGCCCAGCAAATGAAGGTCTGGGTGAGTCAATGCCGCTTTGCCCTGGAGAACATGACGAACCCGGCCACCATAAACGCACGCTCTTTGTCAGACACGGTCAACTGTTTCCCGATGCAGTATTTTCCGGTGCTCTCAGCGGACGAAAAAACATTATTTTTTACCATGCGAACCGGACGCGGAAGTCAGGATGACGAAAATCTGGTCATATCACAAAAAATTAAAGGTCGTTGGCAGAAGCCAGAGCCACTTTCACCAACCATCAACACCAGCTACCGCGAAGGCACCTGCTCCATTTCAGCCGATGGCCGTCACATCGTATTCGCCCGTTGTGGGCCTTCCGGGTGCGATTTGTTTGAAAGTTTTAAAGTCGGTAACGACTGGTCAGATGCCTATAACTTGGGCAGCGCCATTAACTCGCCCGGGTGGGAAGTTCAGCCTTCACTTTCGTCCGATGGGCGTGAACTTTATTTTGTATCGGATCGCACGGGTGGTTACGGTGGGTATGATATTTGGGTGTCGTCCAAAGATCAAAACAACATCTGGCAACCCGCGCGCAATGCCGGGCGCAATGTTAATACGCCATACG
Organism: Cyclobacteriaceae bacterium; assembly: GCA_036771215.1. Classification (GTDB taxonomy): domain Bacteria; phylum Bacteroidota; class Bacteroidia; order Cytophagales; family Cyclobacteriaceae; genus ELB16-189. Next base: position 13,193 of record DAIPHR010000009.1, on the reverse strand, counting down.
ATGAGATTTCACCACAACTGCATGCCAGCGGCTTGATTCTGTATTTTGCTTCGAATGGGCGACCCGGATTTGGTGGCCAGGATTTGTATTTCGCTAACCGCCAGTTTCAAAAACCCTGGAGTGAGCCGGTGAATCTGGGATATCCGCTGAATGACCATGCTGAGCAGTTTGCTTTTTTTATCTCGCGAACGGGTCGTGATGCTTTCTATACCGTGAGTGGATCGACACGAAAAGACGGTTCGCGTATTTTCCGGGCATCCTTGCCGGAGAACATTCGGCCTGCCGCGCGTTCGATATTGGTTAGTGGTTTGGTGCGCGACAAGACAAGCAAGCTGCCTTTGAGCGCCACGGTTGCCCTCGCTGATCTGATTTCCCAACAGGTAATTGCCGAGTATGAGTCAGACTCGGTTACGGGTGAGTATCTTTTTGTGTTACCGGATGCCGGTGACTATGCGGTGCACGTTCACAAGAAAGGATATCTGTTTGAGAGTTTGCATTTTGCTGTAGGCCCGAACGACCCGGATGTCCGTCAGGATTGTTGGCTTAGCCCTATTGCCTCGAAATCGGGCACCACGCTAAACAACGTCTTCTTTGAGACCAATAGTTATGCGCTTTCGGAAAAATCGAAGACTGAGTTGAGCCAACTTGCTCAATTCCTCCGGGACAATCCGGAGATAGCGATCGAAATACAGGGCCACACGGACAATGTGGGGCAAGAAAGCTACAATCAGGAGTTGTCATTGAAGCGATGCCAGAGTGTTCAACATTTTTTGACGGATAATGGCATTACAAGTGCAAGGCTGTCAGCGCGCGGGTTCGGGGCATCCAAGCCAATTGCAAAAAATGATAGCGAGAAAAACCGTCAGAGGAACAGACGTATCGAAATCATGATTCGTTAGTGGGTTAAGACCGAGCTTCCAGTATTTGTACATACTCTCGAACGCCTGCTTCAAGTGTCGAAAACGGGAGATGATAGCCAGCCAGCTGCAATTTCTCCATCTTTGCTTCCGTAAAATATTGATACTTATCGCGGATGTCGGCTGGGGTATCAACAAAATCAATTTTCTCCGGCTTACCCATCGCGTGAAAGACGGCTCGCGTCAGATCCAGGAAGGTTCGCGCCTTTCCGCTGCCCAAATTGTAGATGCCGGAATCCTTTCGATGGTGCATCAAAAATGAGCACACCTGTGCCACGTCTTTTACATAAATGAAATCTCTCATCTGCTCGCCATCGCGGTACTGAGGGTTGTGCGATCGAAAGAGTTTCATTCCACCCGTCTTCTTGATTTGGTTATAAGCGTGCCAAACAACCGATGCCATTCGACCTTTGTGGTACTCATTTGGACCGTACACGTTGAAGAATTTCAGTCCAGCCCAGAAAAAGGGCTTAGTTGGCTGCGCGAGTGCCCAAACGTCAAATTCCTGTTTGCTCAGGCCATAGGGATTGAGCGGTTTCAATTGGGGAATTAATTGCTCATCGTCATCGTAACCCAGCTCGCCCAATCCGTAGGTCGCAGCGGATGAGGCATAAACGAGCGGAAGTTGATAGTCCACGCATTTTCTCCACACATCCTGAGAATAAAATGTGTTCAAGCGATGGAGCAGGTCAAGATCAAATTCGGTGGTATCCGTGCGGGCACCCAGATGAAAAACAAACTCGACATGTTCGTGGTGCGTATCCAGCCAGGTGAGAAACGCATCGCGGTCAACCTTGTGCTGAATGCGTAGCCCCTCCAGGTTTTTGTTCTTTTCAGGATTGTCAAATTTGTCGACAGCAACGATGGCGTTAAAATTTTCGCGGTTGAGGTGGCCAATCAGATAACTGCCGATAAAACCTGCTGCTCCGGTAACTACAATCATGGGGCTGAATTTTCGTGCAAGTTATTCAAAATCACGCCTTTTGGGCAGGGTAAACCGTCACTATATTTGCGGCTGATATGGTACTGGTAAGTCGAAAGGAACATTTCAACGCAGCGCATAAATTGTATAATCCGGCCTGGTCAAAAGAAAAAAATGAACAGGTTTTCGGCCCTTGTGCAAATGAGAACTGGCACGGTCATAACTTTGAGTTGATTGTGACAGTGAAGGGCAAGCCCGACCCTGACACCGGTTTTGTGATCGACCTGAAAAAACTCAGTCTGTTGATCCGAACCGAGATTACCGATCAACTTGACCATAGAAATCTCAACCTCGATGTGCCCTTTATGACAGGCAAACTCGCCAGTTCTGAGAACCTGATCATCGAAATCTGGAAAATACTGGAACCACGCATTGCGGCTATTTCCCCGTACGGCCGCCTACACCAACTCCGGCTGTACGAAACTCCACGGAACTTCGTGGACTACTTCGGGGAAGGACAAGCTTCATGAAATATTATGTCATAGCGGGCGAACGATCCGGTGATCTCCATGGGGGAAACCTGATCCGTTCGATCCAACGCTATGATCCAAGGGCCGTTTTTCGGGGTTTTGGTGGTGATGACATGCAAGAGGCCGGCATGGTGCTTACCCGACATTACCGCGACCTGGAGTTTATGGGACTTGCTGCGCTGGTCACCGAACTTCGTAAAATATTTAAGAACCTGGCCGTGTGCAAAGAGGACATCAGGCGTTTCAAGCCCGATGTGATCGTCTGCATTGACTATGGAGGATTTAACCGCAGGGTGGCCAAGTTTGGAAGGGAAGAAGGAATTCCCGTGCATTACTACATTCCTCCCAAAGTATGGGCATGGTACCAATCGCGGGCGCGTGATTTAAAGAAGAACGTAACCCGAATGTTTGTTATTCTGCCCTTTGAGAAGGATTTCTACAAGAAGTTCGGAATGGAGGTGGACTACGTAGGCAATCCTGTCTTGGATGCCGTCAAAGCAGCGCAACCCGCACCAAACTTTCGTAATGAGCTGGCACTGGATGGAACACGGCCGGTGGTGGCATTGCTACCCGGGAGCCGAAAGTCGGAGCTACGCGGCATCGTGCCGTTGATGGCTGATCTTATACGGGCCAACCCTCAGTGGCAATTTGTAGTGGCGGCTGTATCCTCTCTGGATGATGCCCTTTATACCCCTTTGCGTCAATCAGGCGTTATTTTTCTGAAAGACCGAACTTACGATCTTTTGCAAAACGCGGATGCGGCTGTCGTAACCTCCGGTACCGCTACCCTGGAGACAGCTCTTTTTCAGGTGCCTCAGGCAGTGGTGTTTCGCACGGGCGCCTTGGAATACTTTCTGGCCCGGCAGGTGGTTAAAGTAAAATTTATTTCGCTCGTCAACTTGATTGCCGGCCGCGAAGTGGTACGTGAATTGATTCAGGATCTGGCTGTGGAAGAAGTGGTGTCGGCAGAAGTAAAACGCCTGCTGACGGACAGTCAGTATCGCCATGGGGTAAAATCGGGGTACCGGGAAATTTACAATACGCTCGATGTCGGCTCAGCCTCAGACAATGCTGCCCGCCTGATGACCCAATACCTGAAATCAGGCCACCTTTAATTTGCTGTAATGCGATTTGCTGAACTTGTCTTCTGCGTACGCGCGGTTGATGGTAAGACGTTCGGCCCCTTTTTCAGACGGCAATTCAAACATGGCATCGTTGATGATGGCTTCACAAATGGAACGCAAGCCCCGCGCACCCAATTTGAACTCCATCGCTTTCTCTACAATGAAATCCAAAGCTCCCTCCTTAAATTCCAGTTCTATGCCTTCCATTTCAAACAGCTTTTTGTACTGTTTGGTGAGTGCATTCTTAGGTTCGGTGAGAATTTTCCGAAGGGCCTGATTGTCTAACGGATTCAAGTATGACACCACGGGCAGGCGGCCAATAAGTTCAGGAATCAGACCGAAACTCTTGAGGTCCTGAGAAGTTACAAACAGCAGCAAATTGTCTTTATCTACATCTTCCGGATGAAGACTTTCAGCAGTAGCTGCAAAACCCAGTGGCCGGGTGTTTAGCCTTCGCGAAATGAAGCGAGAAATGCCCTCAAACGCCCCGCCACAAATAAAAAGGATGTTCTCCGTGTTGACGGTGATCATTTTTTGATCCGGGTGCTTGCGACCACCCTGCGGGGGAACGTTAACCTGAGTGCCTTCCAACAATTTCAACAGGGCCTGCTGCACCCCTTCACCACTCACATCGCGTGTAATACTGGGGTTGTCCGATTTTCGGGCGATCTTATCAATCTCATCAATATACACAATACCGCGCTCGGCCGCCTCCACATTGTAGTCAGCTGCCTGTAGCAACCGGGTGAGGATGCTCTCCACATCTTCACCAACATAACCCGCCTCGGTCAAAACCGTGGCATCAGCAATACAAAACGGCACTTGCAGGATGCGGGCCATGGTGCGCGCCAGGTACGTCTTGCCCGTTCCGGTTTCGCCCACCATGATGATGTTTGACTTTTCGATTTGAACTTCCTGAGCCTCGGTCGTTTTTCGCTGCATCAGCCGTTTGTAGTGGTTGTACACAGCAACTGAGAGAATCTTTTTGGCTTCATCCTGCCCGATAACATACTCGTCCAGGAATTTCTTGATTTCGCGGGGTTTGATCAGTTTGAAGTTGGGAAGATTGCCTGCTTCCGTCTTGTTCTTTTTTTCCTCCTGCAAAATCTGGCTTGCCTGCGTCACACACTTATCACAGATATGCGCGTGAATGACTGAAATCATCAGATCGACATCTTTCTTATTCCGCCCGCAAAAAGAACAGGTAACTTCTGCCATATTTCACTCCGATTAAGCCGAGAAACGTAATCTGCAAAGATAGGGTTTTTATTACCCATTTGTTGAGTTTCGAGATAACATGGAAAATCGTCAGAATGAGCTAAAAAAGGTGATTTTTGAGTGTTAATCGCACAATTCTGGATGTCGCTATAGTTGGTGCTGGCCCGGCAGGGTGCACGGCTGCCCTGGCAATGACGGATTCGGGTTTGCGCGTTGGCCTGATCGATCAGGCCCGATTTCCGCGCGATAAAACCTGCGGTGATGCCGTGGCGGCTTATGTGCCCAAAGTACTGGCAACCATCTCACCAGCGCTTCGCGATGCTTTTCAACAAATTGAAGAGCGGCAGCCGGTGAACATCTGCCGCGTGGTGGCGCCCAATGGCACAGCGCTCAATTTTCGTTTCAGTGACACCGGCAACATTATCAAACGCATTCACCTCGACAATTTTCTTTTTAACCAGGCCATTGCCCAACCGCACGTAACGGCCTACTGCGAAAGACGGGTAACAACTGTTAAGCAGGTGAGTGAAGGGTGGGAGATTGAAACTCCGCAGGAATTGTTTTTCGCGCGATTGATTATCGGATGCGATGGAGCACAGTCCGTTGTAAGCCGTAAACTGTCGGATGGGCGGTTGTTACCCGAACACAATTCGGCTGCCGTGCGAGGCTACTATGCCGGGGTCGCCGGTGCAGTGTCCGATGTATTCGAATTGCATTTTATTGATGGTTTTGAAATGGGCTATTTCTGGATTTCTCCTGAGGTAGACGGCTCTTGTAATGTGGGTGCGGGAGGGCTTTCGGAGTATATAGCAAAGAAGTCAATCAACCTTCGGGGGCTCCTTCAGGAACTGGTTTCAACTCACCCCACCCTCAGCCCGCGGTTCAGTCGGGCTCATCTGCTTTCCGAGATAAAAGGTTTTGGTTTGCCGCTCGGTTCGCGGAAAATCCCCATCTCAGGGCCCGGTTGGATGTTATGTGGGGACGCAGCTCACCTCATCGATCCGCTTACGGGTGAGGGAATTGGACAAGCCATGGTATCCGGGCGTTATGCCGGTTGGAAGGCAGCCGCCTGCTTTTCAGCAAACAACTTTTCCGCAGATTTCATGAATTCGTATGACCAACAGGTGTATGCAAAGTTTTGGTCATCGCACCGGAAGTCGTATTGGCTTCAACGCTACCTGGTGCCCAGATTCTGGTTGTTTAATCGTGTGGCAAACTGGGCCCACCGGTTTCCGGCTATCCACCAGTGTATCCAGCGCGTGATTCTATGACAACCGATTGTCGGAACAATCGAGGCTATTTTTTGCGCTCCAGCACTTCATCGATCATGCCGTACTCTTTGGCCTCTTGTGCACGCATCCAGTAATCCCGGTCCGAATCTTTGTCAATCTGCTCATACGTTTTGCCGGTATGTTTGGCCAGAATGCGATAGAGATCTTCCCTAACTTCAATGGTTTGCTTCAGTGAAATCTCCATGTCTTTCGATGTGCCCTGCGCACCAGACGAGGGCTGGTGGATCATAATGCGGCTATGGGGCAACCCCGAGCGCTTTTTTGGAGCTCCGGCCGCCAAAAGAACAGCGGCCATTGAAGCAGCCAGTCCAGTACAAACGGTGGCCACATCCGGGTTGATGTATTGCATGGTGTCGTAAATGCCGAATCCGGCATATACCGAGCCGCCCGGGCTGTTAATGTACATGATGATGTCCTTCTTGGGGTCGGCTGACTCCAGAAACAGCAGTTGAGCGGTAATCAGGTTGGCGATCTGATCATCCACCCCCAGGCCGAGAAAAATAATGCGATCGGAAATTAAACGTGTAAACACATCTATGGCGCGGAAATTTCCAGGACGTTCTTCAATAACATATTGGGTCATGTTTTGAATCTGATTCGCATAGCTATCTACGGTGTTGCCACTCATGCCCAGGTGGTGCACGGCATACTTTCTGAATTCGTTTTCGTTATACATGGTTGTTTATTTTTCGGTTATACAAAATGGACGCAGAAAGGTAGTTTTTTATTGCAAATCTTCCTTGCTTCGTGGTAACGAAAAAAGGCCGGTTACCCGGCCCTTTCTGTCTGTTATTCCGCCCCGGCCTCAATGCCGATGCTCCTCGGCATGCTTCCGGAATTCCTCCAGCGTTACTTCCTTGTCCGAGATCGTAATTTTTGATTTTATGGCAGCCAGAATACGCTCATGACGCACTTGGTTGAATATGCGCATGAAGTTCTGCCCGTCCTGACCGCTAAGGTAGTTGTCTGCAATGGAGTCCAGCTTATCACCTAGTGCCGCCACAACGGAGGGCCCGCCAAACTGCTCGGTAATCATTTCCTTCGCCCGCTGTCTTACGTCTTCGGCTTCGACTTTTACGTTTTCCACTTCAGCGACCTGATTCTTCACCAAATCCCACTTCAGGCTGTTGCGGTAGAGCTTGAATTCTTTTTCCAGAATGTCATCTGTCACCTGCCCGTTGCTGGTGTTTTTCAACCATTGCTTCAAAAACTCATCGGGTAGGTTGATGTTGGTGTGATCCTCAAAGTGATGTTGGATCTCGTGATCGAGCAAATGCTCACTTTCGCGCTTGTAGTTGCCCGAAATCGTCTCCTTCACCTTGGCCATAAAGTCACCTTCCGAACTCACTACGTCTTTCCCGAACACCTTGTCAAAAAGCTCCTGGTTCAATTCGGCCGGGGCCACTTGCGAAATATTGGTCACAGAGAATGTGTAAGCGCCACGGAGTTGTGAGGCCTCATCCGATGAAACGTTTAGCGTTTGAGCCAGCACGCTGACATCATCAAAAAGATTTTGGATATCAAAGGCAATTACATCGCCTTTGCGCACACCGGTGAATTTCTTTTGTTCCTTCCGGGCTATCTTATCAAGTGGTAAGTAGGTTGACTTTTTCTCCTCGCTGCCGGCCGCCTGCAAATCGCCAAACAGATTGCAGTCGGCTGTGCTGGTCTCCGGGTAGCTCACGTTGCCGAATCTCTTTTTCAAATCAGCCACCGTATCGTCAATCACCTTTTGGTCAACGTTAATTACCCAACGCTTTACTTTAACAGATGGGCCCAGCTCAAGTTTGAAATCTTCGACAAGACCAATCTGGAACTCGAATTCAAAATCCTTCTGCGTTTCCCAGTCAATTGACCTGGCCTTGTCGATATCCGGCATGGGGTCGCCCAACACTTTCAGCTTGTTGTCCTTGATATAATTGGAGATCGAAGTAGAGACCAGTTGGTTCACTTCCTCCACCAGTATCGTGCGACCGAACATCTTCTTGATTACGCCTGCGGGAATTTTGCCCTGCCGGAATCCTTTGATCGTTGCTTTGCGTGAGTATTCCCGCACCTTGCCTTCAACGGCTGGGAGGTAATCGTTCTCCTGCAACTGAATGGTTAGGGATGCGTTGGTTGTGCTCTTTTTGTTTAACGTGATATTCAAGGCTGAAAAAGTTTTGTTCGTCAAATTGTTGAGCGGAAAACCGGCAGAGCCGATAGGCCGGTCGGTAATCCGCTCGTTTTGTTGTAAACCCCTTTCGGGTGTTTGTGCGCATGGAGGGACTCGAACCCCCACGCCTTTCGGCACCAGATCCTAAGTCTGGCGCGGCTGCCAATTACGCCACATGCGCTTTTCAATCCCGATTCGCCAAAAAATGCCTTTTTGGATTAAAAAAGACAGTTTTTTGAAAAACGGAGCGCAAATTTAGAGAATATTTGATAGGTTTAACGGTAGAGGCTGAAATCGCCCTATAAAGGAAAGTGGTAGTAGACGCTGTTGAAGAAAAACGAGAGATCATTGGTCGGTATCGCAGGCTCTTGCGTAAAGCGAAGCCGGTACTCAAAGATGGTGATGCCCGGCTAATCAAAAAGGCGTTCACGTTGGCTCTGGACGCGCATAAGAATATGCGCAGGAAGTCGGGTGAACCATTTATTTTTCACCCGCTTTCCGTGGCCGAAATATGTGTCGAAGAGATCGGTCTCGGCACCACATCAATAGTCGCGGCACTAATCCACGATGTGGTGGAAGACACCGATATTGAGTTAGCCGATATCGAGCGGATGTTTGGGCGAAAAATTGCCCGCATTGTTGACGGCTTAACGAAAATTCGCGGTGTGTTCGAATACGGAACCTCCGCTCAGGCGGAGAATTTTCGCAAAATGCTCTTCACCCTTTCGGAGGATGTTCGGGTTATCCTCATCAAGTTAGCCGACCGCCTGCACAACATGCGCACCCTGGAGAGCATGCCCCGGCAGAAACAGCTGAAGGTAGCCTCGGAGACCATTTACTTGTATGCCCCGCTGGCTCACCGCCTGGGGCTAAACGCCATTAAAACCGAATTGGAAGATTTGTATCTGCGGTTTACCGATGGCCCTGTATACCACGATATTACCCAAAAAATCGATGAGTCGCGTACATCGCGCAACAAGTTTATTAAGCAGTTCATTCAGCCCATCAAAGACGAGTTGGATAAACTGAAGGTCGATTATGAGATAAAAGGTCGCCCGAAATCGATTTTTTCGATTTATAATAAGATGCGTAAGCAGAATATTCCGTTTGAGGAGGTATTCGATCTGTTTGCCATTCGTATCATTGTCGATACACCACTTGAACCCGAGAAATCGTACTGCTGGCAGGTGTACTCCATCGTGACTGATTTTTACACACCTAATCCGGATCGCCTTCGGGATTGGATCAGTACACCGAAGGCCAATGGATATGAATCCCTGCACACCACGGTGATGGCCAAAAACGGCCAGTGGGTGGAGGTGCAGATTCGGACCAAGCGGATGGATGAAATTGCCGAGAAAGGGTATGCCGCACACTGGAAGTACAAAGACTCAGCCGCTACACACGAGTCAAATCTGGAAAAGTGGCTCATCCGCGTACGCGAAACATTGGAGCGGCAGGATCTGACAGCCCTCGAGTTTGTCGATGACTTTCGCGGCAACTTGTTCAACGAAGAGGTTTTTGTATTCACCCCCAAGGGTGATTTGAAAACATTGCCCAAGGGAGCGACTGCACTTGATTTCGCCTTTGATATTCACACCGATGTTGGCGCCAAGTGTATTGGAGCCAAAGTCAACCAGCGACTGGTACCCATCAACCACGTGCTTAAGAACGGAGATCAGATTGAGATTTTAACCTCGGCCAAGCAAAAACCGAATGAAGATTGGCTTCGTTTTGTGGTGAGCCCCAAGGCAAAATCAAAAATCAAAGAAGTTCTTAAGGAAGACAAGAAATTGGTGGCCGAAGAGGGGAAGGAAATCTTGCTACGAAAGCTTCGGCACCTCAAACTGGAGCCCAACCCGCATGTGATGGAACAATTGCGGGCTTACTTTAATGTCAACACGCAGTTTGAGTTGAACTTTCGTGTAGGCAGAGGCCTGATCGCGCCAGCGGACGTCAAGCGGTTTGCCGAGAATCGGAACCAACCAACCTCACGGGTGGAACGAGAGGCCCCCGAGCGGGAGCGTGAAAAGGAGAAGATCAAGCCAACATCGGATGATACCCTGCTGATTGGGGAAGACATGGATGTGGTGGAGTATAAGTTGGCAAAATGCTGCACGCCTATTCCGGGCGATGAAGTATTTGGTTTTGTCACGGTCAACGAGGGCATCAAAATCCACCGGACCAATTGCACGAATGCCCCGGAATTGCTTGCTAACCACGGCAATCGCGTAATCAAAGCCAAATGGACTTCCCAACACGAGGTCGCCTTTTTAACTGGCTTGAAAGTAGTGGGCACGGATCGGGTGGGTTTAATCAACGATGTGTCGAGAATCATTTCCGAAGAACTGAAAGTAAACATGAGTTCGCTGGCCTTTCGCACCGACCATGGCATTTTTGATGGTGAAATCATGCTGTATGTAAATGACACCCGCCACCTGGACTTACTGATCAGTAAGTTGGAAAAAGTTGAGGGGGTGGTCAATGTAAGCCGGTTTGATTCCCGCGTGGCCGACTCTGCCAACAAGTAGTCCAATTGATACTATATTTACGGGTTATTTCGGCATGGGCAGCAATATTCAGCAATTTGACGAAGTGCGGACCATTTTCACCGCCTATCTGGAAAATAAAGAGCTTCGGAAAACACCCGAGCGCTACGCCATATTGGAAGAAATTTATGGCACACGTGGCCACTTCGATGTTGAGTCACTTTACCTGGGCATGAAGAACAAGAACTACCACGTGAGCCGCGCCACCGTCTACAACACACTTGACTTGCTGGTCGACTGTGACTTGGTGGCCAAGCATCAGTTCGGGAAAAACCAGGCCCAGTACGAAAAATCATATGGGTTCAAGCAGCATGATCACCTGATTTGCACGGATTGTAACAAGGTAATCGAGTTCTGCGACCCGCGTATCCAAAACATTCAGAATACAGTGGAAGAGTTATTGCAGTTTAATGTGATGCACCACTCGCTCATTTTATATGCGTCATGCAAGAAGCACAATTGCGAAAACAAGAAATCATGAATTTTAATCAGGAAATTAAATCGAACACGCTTATTCTTCACATTTCGGGCGATCTGATTGGTGAAGATAATGGGGTACAACTGGTGGAGGCCGTGAATGAAGCCATCAGCCACAAGGTGATGACATGCATTATTGACATCTCGGAGTTGCGCTACATCAACAGCAGTGGCATTGGTGTTTTAATAACCTTGCTGACCAAGTTCCGCAACAAAGGGGGTGAAGTCTACTTGATGCGACCTTCCGAAAGTGTAAAGAAGTTACTCGTAATTACCAAGCTCAATGCTATTTTCCAGGTGATACAATCCGAAGAAGAGATTATCAAAACTGCGCACTAAACTCATGAAGGTAGATGTTTTATTGGGCCTTCAATGGGGTGATGAAGGCAAAGGAAAAATCGTGGATGTGCTGGCCCCGCGCTACGATATCGTGGCCCGTTTTCAGGGCGGCCCAAATGCCGGGCACACGCTCGAGTTCGATGGTATTAAACACGTGCTCCATCAGATTCCTTCCGGAATTTTTCGGCCATCGGCAAAAAACGTAATTGGAAATGGTGTGGTTCTCGATCCCATCGTATTTAAAGCCGAGATAGAAAAGTTGGATAAATTCAAGATGGACGTGAGGGCCAACTTGTTCATTTCAAAGAAGGCTACACTCATCGTGCCCACCCACCGGTTGTTAGACCAGGCTTATGAAAAGGCCAAGGGCGAAGATAAGATCGGGTCTACATTGAAGGGAATAGGGCCATCCTATCAGGATAAAATCGGGCGCCAGGGACTTCGTGTCGGTGATATCCTGGCAACCACATTTTTCGATAAGTTCAAAAAGCTGGTCAACACCCATTTCGAAATACTCAAAGGTCATGACATAGAGTACGATTGGGTGGCTTTAGAGAGTCAGTTCCTGGAGGCGGTCACGTTTTTGAAAACATTTAAACTCATCGATAGCGAGTACCTGATTAATCAGGAGTTGTCCAAAGGATCTTCCATTTTGGCCGAGGGTGCACAAGGCTCGCTGTTGGACATTGATTTCGGCAGCTATCCGTTTGTTACCAGTTCCAATACGGTAACTGCTGGGGCTTGCACGGGTTTGGGCGTGGCTCCCCGTAACATTGGTGAGGTGTATGGCATTTTCAAAGCCTACAGTACCCGGGTTGGCAGTGGTCCTTTCCCGACTGAACTATTGAATGAAGAGGGAGAGTTGCTTCGCAAACAGGGCAATGAATACGGTTCAACCACGGGTAGGCCACGCAGATGCGGCTGGATAGATTTACCCTCTTTGAAGTACTCGATCATGATCAACGGGGTCACCCAATTACTCATGATGAAGGCCGATGTTCTTAGCATTTTTCCTACGATCAAGGTTTGCACCCATTATCAAATGGGGGATGGAACAGTAACCCAAACGGTGCCCTATGAAATCGTGAACGAAAAAATTACGCCCGTTTACACCGAACTGCCCGGCTGGCAGACGACTTTATCAGGTGGCGCTGAACAGGCTATGCCACAGGCACTTCTGTCCTATATTGAGTTCCTGGAAAGGGAACTAAACGTGCCTATTACGCTTGTTTCCACAGGCCCGGATCGCCTTCAAACCATCCATCGCCCGGTAAAAAAAGGCTGAAATTTTACCCTGGACTTGTTTTTTCTCAGTCCGGCCCATACCTTTGCAGTCCGTTTTTGAAGTAGGGGTCTGATTCACACGGAATTGGCCTCTCTAAGTCGAAAGACTTCTGGTCGAAACCACGGTTTCGAAAACGTTCATTGAGATGATGGTTGATAGCGGACCCGCTAGGTACTCGATAGAGGGTACTTGGCGAGTCGATTCTTTTAAATTCTGGTTTGGCTGAGAGGTCAGACTGGAGGACAAGATTAAGATGAGACTAGGGAAACAACATAGCGGTGGGCTTAATTCTGGATTCTATATTCTGAATTCTATATTCTGAGTTCTGAGTTCTGGTAGGAAGTGCCACCGGGGGTCTGAGACTGGCTGGGAGGTTAGTTGAGGA
>DAIPHR010000008.1:0-28619 GCA_036771215.1 Cyclobacteriaceae bacterium | reverse complement strand
AGGAGACGTGGCCAACATCAGCCGGCTGTTTATCGAATTTCAAGAACATCTTTACCGACAGCGTGCAGCCTGAGTACTAGTAGCGTACTGACGTGGAAAGCTGTTTTGCGCGGCCTAGGCCTTGCCTGGTTCACCGCTAGGGTGAATCCACTTATACAACACCAAGCAAAGCCCACCGGTGATAATGGTGGCGAGTAAATCCCACGGGTCAATCGGTTTGCCCAGTAGTGGGTGGGCCAGTTCATACAAGGCCACACTAAGCGTGACTACCTTGATCAGAAATAGGTGCTGACTCCGGCCTTGCCCGATTAACCCGATCAAGGTAAAGATGGTGGCCACGGTACCCAGCGTATTGCCGATGGTATCGGCCAGGTGAAAGTCGTTGATGTTGTGGCGATAGATATAGGGCCGGTAAAGTCGCCTGGCGATGAACTCGTAAACCAGAATGGCCGCAACGCCAATAGCCAGATGAATGACTCGCTCCCGCGTTAACCGCCAGGTGCGAAAGCCTTCTTTCAGTTCGGTAATGGTCATGCCATTCAGGGTTTAAAGAGTTTTTTCCGGGCCGTTTCAAGTATTCCTTTAGATCAAAATCCCGTGCCCGCACCGCCACCACCCGAGGTGCCACCACCAAACGGTTTGCCGGGCTGCGCCTGTGTGCCACCCAACGTTTGCGAAATCACGAGCGCTTCGGCTTGCACGGCTGCCCATCGGGACGACCGTATGCTTTCGCGGGTGTAGCCGTTTCGCACTTTTTTCAGGTAGTGCATCAGCCACATGGCCAGCGCAATTAACACCACTCCGGCCGAAGTGAGGGTAAGTTCCGGCCGGTTGAGGCTGAAATAATATTTGAACGTGAATACCGAAAAGGCCAGGGCCAGCAGGCTCACGCGCAGCATTACCACATCTTTGTTGCGAATGCCGCGGTAGAGGTACACTAATGGAATGATTACCGTGGTACCATAAAAGAACCAGGCCAGCGGTATATCGTCACCCGGGGCGAGGTAGAGGTCCAGCAGTTCTTCACTGAGCATACGCACCACCAGATAGTTGCCGGCCGCATAAACGAAAAGCAGACTCAAAGCCTCCACCACCACCAGGTTGTGGTGCCACCATTGTTCGGGGTCTTTCGATTTTGCTTTTTGTGTCCACAGGTATACCATCAAAAACACGATGATGAACACGGGCGGAATGAATGTGCGCAGCGCTTCCACCTGGTACAGCTCGTAAAACAAGGTGAGCGCAAACGACCCCATGGCGCACGCGGTACTCAGCAAATCCAGGTAGCGGAAGGCCGCAAATGCAAACACCACGGTCGCGGTGATGGCAAGTACATGTTCATTGCCATCGGCAAGCCCGGCCACACCGCCAATGATAAATCCACAGCCGTGATAAATCAAGGCTTCGTTTACCCCCGATTTGTAATGATGCCGGCCGATGAAGATTTTTTCAGCGGCCCACCAGCCGAGCCCGCCATAAACGAGTAGTCCGGCAAAAATCAAATCCTCCGAAAGGCTATGAAACATGAGCCCGAGAATACCCAATACACCCGCCAGTGCCAACAGCGTGGCGATGGAGAGCAACAACCGGATCATGATGTTGGGGTGGTAGCAGGCGCTGGGGAAGGTTTGCTGCATTCGTTCGAATGATTCAGCTGTAATCCATCCGTCTTTCAACCACAGGCGGCATTCCTTCACCACCTTGAGGTTGGCCAACTGCTGGCGATCGTAGGCGAACGAAAATCTCATTGCTTAAAATAATGGCGGTACTTCACCACGAAAAAGATCAGCGCCCCGCAGGAGATGATGGAATACAGGAACCACAAGACTTCATGCTGATCGAAAATCAGATCGCCCAGCCATACGGTGGTGGCGATGTAAGCAGCCAGAAAGGCGTAGAGCAAAAACAGAAAAGACTTTTTCCATTGCGCGATGCGATAAGCCGCTGCACATCCCGCATAAATCAGTAGCACAAACCAACCATAAGGAATATCTTCCGCAGCCATGCCCACCAGGCAACCGGCAAAGTAGAGCAGGAAACCAAAGTTTTGATACGTGAACGAGAAGTGCGTTTTGATTTTGCGTCTATCCAACCACGACCCGATAGCGGTTAGCGACAGCCCCAAAACCAGGGCGGTGACGTACAGTTGGCGGCTGGTAAAAAAATCTCCGGCTGCCCAATTGACAATCGACAGACGAATGCCCCAAAAAGAGACAAAAGCGGTTACGCCCATGGAAAGGATCCCCACATGATCGAACCGATAAGCTACAGCAAAAAAAATGACGGCCGTGGTGAGCGTAGCCCATTCCAGATTCCCTTCCAGCAGGTTGAACTGGAATTGTGCATAGCCCAGCACCGATACCAGCAGCAAACATCCGAGCAGGACTACATAGTCGTAGTACGGGGAAGGGGGCTTAACGGAATGATGAGAATAGGGTTGCCGTTTCAGCGTGACGTAGGCAAAGCAGGCGAGCATGAGAAGGGTGAGCCCGCTAAGGGCCAGCACGTGGCCGATTTGGCCGATGTTTTGATAAATCAGAATACCGGCACCCGAAGAGAACAGTAAGATGCCGAGGTACAACAAGGTGCGCAGTTCGTAGAATACAGAAACGATCTTGCCGGTGAGAATCGGCTTGATGTGTTCGTATTGTTCCTGCGTGATCAGCTCGCGTTGGCGCAGATCTTCGAGTTGGGGACCGGTCATCCCCACGAAAGTACGACTTTGTCAGGGATAGAGGCTCACTTCACGATCAGGACGTTTGATGTGGAGGTGATTGTACGTGGTCACGGGTTGTTGAACCAGTTCCACAACGTGGCGCACGACTTCTGGCGAGCGCAGATTGTGGCCGAGGCCCGTGGTGGTGATGAGCTGTGACCCCTCCCACGCCTGGTGAATGCGCTGCGCGTGCGGGTAAGGCGTATCTGTGTCGTGAAGGTCATGAATGATAATGCCCGGCAGACGGAGACTCTCGGCAAACCGTGCGGCCGAGAAGAAGGTAGGGTAGTGATCCGCCTCGCGGACGAACTCTTCATAGATCAGCCGCAATGTGCGGGCGGTGAGTCCTAATGTTTTTTTGTAAAACTGCATGAACTCTTCCACTTCGCCCGGGGTGCCAGTGAGCGCCAACTTGTGTACGGGTAGCGCAGGGTTTTGATGAAACGCATACAGCGCGGCAAAACTACCGAACGAGTGACCGATCAGTGTATCCACTTCGCCATAACGCTCGAAAAAGGCATGCACAACCGAAGTGTACTTCGGCAAATGCAACCATGCGCCATCCGATTGGCCGTGCGCGGGAGCATCTAACGCAAAAATCGTGTACTGCTCCTGCGGCAGGGCTTCGATGTAGTTCTTCCAGCGCGCGCTGTGGCTTTGCCAGCCGTGGAGGAACAGCACCTGTCGCGGTCCGCGGCCCCAGCGGTACACCCGAATGGATTCTCCATTCACCACCAGGTTGGTGGAGTGGGCCGTGTTCAGGAACTGCCGGTGCGCCTCCAGTAAGGAGATGCGGAGCGGTGTACAAAACCAACGGAAGCCGCGCTGGGCCGCCTGGCGGGGTGCCAGCCAACTGAGTGCATTCAGATAAAAGCCAAGACTGAGGGTAACGATCTTTTTCATTTCGTTTAGATACCGTTCGGTATCTTATTAAGTAAAAAATTTTCAGAGGGTTAATTCATCGGTCATTTTTTCCAGGTGACGGATTGCCGTTCGTATGTCGCGGTTATGGCCATGCAGTTTGCTCATCATAATGGCGCCTTCCAGCGTAGCGATAAAAATGGAGGCGTAGTAATCGGTATCGAGGTTTGGTTTAAGTTGCCCGTGCTCCATGCCTTTGGTCAGCACGTGTTTAATGGATTCGCGGAAGATGTCCAGCACCTTTACAGCTTGCTTGCGCAGAACCGGCTGCCCATCGTCTACCTCGGGTGCCACATTCAACAGCGGGCAACCGCCTTTAATTGGTGGCTGCGAGATGTAGGTTTCAAAAAAACGGAAGATGGACTTCAGTTTACGCGGGGCGGTGGGTTCGGCCTTAATGCGGTTGCGCAGATTGGTGAATAACGAGTCGGCCAGAAAGCCCAGCGCCTCTTTTTCGAGGTGGCTTTTGTTTTTGAAATGCCGGTAGATGGCGCCTTTGGTGAGGCCCGTGGCCTCGGTAATGTCGCTGATGGATGTGGCCTTGTAACCCTGGGTGTTAAACAACTGCCCCGATTGTTTCAGTATCCGCGCTTTGGTGGCCTCCGGTTGTCGCATCGAACAAAGATACCGATTGGTATCTAAAAACCTACTAACGGAAACAGGGCCGACCGGGTTGCCCCTGAATAGGTGTTGTTACAATAATTGTCATTACTTTTGCGCTATGTCGCTGGAGCAAGACATCAAACAGGAGAAATTCGCGAACGAGTTTCAGAAGATGGCCGTCAATCTGATGTACACCAGTGGCTGGCTCTACAACAACAATGCGGCCCGGCTCAGGCCGCACGATATAACGCCCGAACAATTTAATGTGCTCCGCATATTGCGGGGCAGCCACCCCAAAAAGCTTATGCTGGCCGATATTGCCAGCCGCATGATCGACAGAAACAGCAATGCGACACGCCTGGTGGAGAAATTGCGGGTGAAGGGGTTGGTGAGGCGTGAGATTTGTGAAAACAACCGCAGGCAAGTAGATATTAACATCACCGATAAGGGCCTGGCTTTGTTGAAAAAAGTCGATCTGGAGACTGAGGCTTGGCTGGATTCGCTCCGCAAAGTTACCCAAGCGGAGGCCAAAGAGCTTAACCGCCTGCTGGATAAGCTCCGGGGCTGATTGCCGCTCATCCGAACACTCTTTTTTGCGTACCCCGTTTCCTTATCTTTGGAATACCTGAACCTATGCAGAATTCCAAAGTCTATTTCTGGTCCGTAACCGTTGCACTGGGCGGCCTGTTGTTTGGTATTGACACCGCGGTGATTTCCGGGGCTGAGCAATCCATCCAAAAGCTCTGGAACCTCAATGTGTTTGAACATGGCCTTACGGTTTCGATAGCCCTTTGGGGCACGGTGGTAGGCGCATTGTTTGGAGGTATTCCCACCGATCGCCTCGGCCGGAAGAAGACATTGATTTGGATTGCGATTTTGTATTTCATTTCGGCTGTTGGTTCTGCCCTGGCGTTCGACTGGTATTCGTTTTTATTCTTTCGCCTGATCGGAGGCTTTGGTGTTGGCGCTTCGTCCATCACGGCTCCCATGTACATTGCCGAAGTCTCGCCCGCTACACACCGCGGGCGGTTGGTAGCCTTGTTTCAGGCCAACGTAGTGTTTGGCATCCTGATGGCCTACCTCTCTAACTATCTCTTACAAGATGCCGGGGAGCACGCCTGGCGCTGGATGTTGGGCATGGAGGCTTTCCCTGCGCTGTTTTTTCTGGTGGCGGTATTTTTTATTCCGGAGAGTCCGCGCTGGTTGATTCTAAAACGCAGGGCGGTGGCCGAAGCAGAGCGCGTTTTTGCTATGATTAACCCGTCCACTGCCCGTGCCGAAGTAAACTCCATACTGGCCGATCAATCGGCCCATGCCAAAATCAAAGGTGAGAACCTGTTTCACCGCAAGCACCGATGGCCGGTCATACTCGCGTTTCTGTTTGCCTTTTTCAACCAGGTAAGCGGCATCAATGCGATCATATATTATGCTCCGCGGATTTTTGAAATGACGGGTGCCGGCACCAGCACTGCGCTGCTGACGACACTAGGTATCGGCATCGTCAATTTTATTTTCACCATGGCGGCTATGTTTTTCATCGATCGCCTCGGCAGACGCTCGCTGATGTTGGTGGGCTCGGTCGGATTAATCATTACACTGGCGCTCACGGCCCGCGCCTTCTTCACCAATCAGTTTGAGGGTGTTCCTGTGTACCTCTTTGCCTACATCGCCTTTTTTGCGTTTTCGCAAGGCGCTGTCATCTGGGTGTTTATCTCCGAGATATTCCCGAACTCGGTTCGGGCAGGGGGCACTGCGCTGGGCTCGTTTACGCACTGGTTCATGGCTTCCGTGATCTCGTTCATCTTTCCGTTCATTGCCACCGAACTGGGCGGTGGGCCTTCGTTCACCATCTTTGCCGTCATGATGGTGCTGCAGCTTTTGTTTGTCTGGAAGTGGATGCCCGAGACGAAGGGCAAATCGTTGGAGCAACTGAGCGCGGCTATTGAAGAGAAATAATCGTTTGTTATGAAGCATCTTATACGCTACGTATCCATTTTTGTTATTCTGTTTTTGCACGCTTGCGAATCAACAGACAACGCCTCACCGAATTACCAGTATCTCGAAGAGATCACGATGAGCGATTTGCAGGCCGGCTACCGCGAGGGTACATTCACCATTGAACAAGTGGTGGCGGATTATCTGCAGCGAATTGAAGATCTTGACAAAAAGGGTCCGAAACTCAACTCCATCATTTTTATAAATCCGAAAGCACGGGAAACAGCGCGCGAGTTGGATCAGGAATGGAAGGAGGGAAAGTATCGCGGGCCGCTACACGGCATACCCGTTATTTTGAAAGACAACATCAACACCTCGGACATGCCCACCACAGCCGGGGCTACGGTGCTTCGTAACTCGTTTCCTCCGGATGACAGCTTCATCACGAAAAAATTACGCGATGCCGGTGCCGTCATCCTTGGTAAGGCGAACCTGAGCGAGTGGGCCAACTTTCGGGCCGACATGTCGAGCAGCGGGTGGAGTGGTGTGCTGGGCCAAACCAAAAATCCGTATGTACTGGACCGCAATCCATGTGGCTCCAGTTCCGGTTCGGGCGTGGCCGCTTCGGCCAACCTATGCACCATCGCCATCGGTACAGAAACTAATGGATCGATTGTGTGCCCGTCAAACAACAATGGTTTGGTGGGGCTAAAGCCAACGGTAGGTTTGGTCAGTCGTTCGGGTATCATCCCGATTTCGTTTACACAGGACACGGCCGGGCCCATGGGGCGCACCGTTACCGATGTAGCCGTGTGTCTGGGCGCCTTGGTTGGGGTAGATAGCACCGATAGCAAGACACTCGCTTCTTATGGCCAGGCATTGAGCGATTATACCCCTCATTTGAAAAAGGATGGCTTGAAGGGCAAACGCATCGGGTTGTTGAAGAATAACATGGGCTACCACGCACGGGTCGACAGTTTGATGAAGAAGGCCATAGCGGGCATTAAAGCGCAAGGAGCGGAAGTAGTGGAGTTGGATTTCCGCATGGATCGCGAGGTGGGCAATGCTTCGTTCACGGTTCTATTGTATGAGTTCAAAGATGGCTTGATGAAGTACTTTGCCAGTCTCGGTGAAAAGGCGCCCGTCCGCAATTTGGGCGAGTTAATGGAGTTCAATAAGAAGGATTCCATTGAGTTGCGTTGGTTTGATCAGCAACTGCTGAAGATGGCCCATGAAAAGGGCCCATTGACTGACAAAGACTATCAGGAAGCACTGGCGAAAATGCTGAAGGCCACGCGTGCCGATGGAATTGACAAATTGCTGGCGGACTTTAAACTCGATGCCTTGATGGCGCCCACAGGTTCGCCCGCGTGGAAGACGGATCTTATTAATGGTGATCACTTCCTGGGGAGCAGTTCATCGTTGGCCGCCATTGCCGGCTATCCCTCTATTACCGTGCCGATGGGCTTTGTCGAAGAATTGCCAGTAGGCGTCTCATTCATGGCCTCAGCCTGGCAGGAGCCGAAGTTGATTGAAATAGCGTATTCCTATGAGCAGGCCACACGCCATCGCAAAGCGCCCAGGTATATTTCAGGTAACTAATTGTGACGAAAACTCAGCCGCTGCCCAGCCTTGCCATCATCAAGCTGACCTTGGGCATATGCTTCGTGCCCGGAAACCCACACGCGTTCAACAGATGACTTGAACGTGGTACCCTCAAAAGGCGACCAGCCACACTTGGCCAGAATATTCTCTTTGGAAACCGTCCACGGTTTGTTGAGATCAGCCAGTACAAGATCAGCAAAATACCCTTCACGAATGAAGCCACGATCCTGAATGCGGTACAGCGTGGCCACGTTGTGCGCCATTTTGGTGGCAATTTGCGGCAAGGTGATTTTACCCTGGTGGTGGAATTCCAGCATAGCTACCAGAGTGTGTTGCACGAGTGGCCCTCCCGAAGGCGCCTTGAAATACGTGTTGTTTTTTTCTTCCCACGTGTGTGGTGCATGATCAGTGGCAATTACATCAATACGCCCGTCCAGCAGGGCTTTCCAAATGTCGGCACGATCATCAGCGCTCTTAATGGCGGGGTTCCATTTGATGCGCGTGCCCAGCCGTTCATAATCCTGATCGCAAAACCACAGGTGATGAATGCACGCCTCAGCGGTGATTTTCTTTTTTTCCAGCGGCAATTGATTGCTGAAAAGTTCGGTCTCACGCGCAGTCGAAATATGCAAAATGTGCAATCGGGTGCCATGTTTTTTTGCCAGATCTACGGCAAAGGAGCTGGACCGGTAGCAAACCTCCTCGTTTCGGATCTGTGGATGCAAGTGAATCGGGATGTCTTCGCCCAGCCTGGCCCGAAAGTCGGCTTCATTTTTTTTCAGCGAAGGCTCATGTTCGCAATGTGTGGTAATCAATCCTTCGAAACGTGAGAAAAAGCCGTCTAATACCTGGGGGTTATCCACCAGTAAATTTCCCGTGGAGGAACCCATAAAGATTTTCATACCACACACACGCGTGAGGTCAGTCTTTAAAACTTCTTCCAGGTTATCGTTTGAGCCCCCGATGTAGAAGCTATAGTTGGCCAAAGAATCGCGCGAGGCGATTTGATACTTCTCCTCAAGCAGTTGCTGGGTAAACGTGTTAGGCACAGTATTCGGCATTTCCATGTACGTGGTAATGCCCCCCGCCACGGCCGCCCGCGACTCCGTGCGGATGGTACCTTTGTGGGTGAGCCCCGGTTCACGGAAATGCACCTGATCATCAATCACCCCAGGCATCAATAATCGCCCTCCGGCATCCACCACCTGCGCACCTGGATCGGAAAGGTGCTGTCCGATCTTTTCAATCCGCTCTCCGGCAATCAGCACGTCTCCGGGCATCACCTGCCCCTCGTTCACTATATTTGCATTGACGATGAGTGTCTTCTTCATGCTCGTTAGTCTATGCAGCAAGATATAAAACAAATGCCGTGTCATCGTCTTCAATAACCTCGTGGGAGGGCTTTAACTTAAACAAACAGCTACGGACGGCTATTGAAGAGGCTGGATTTCAACGTCCAACCGAGGTACAACAGAGATGTATACCCCCTGTTTCAGGCGGCCAGGAAGTAATTGGCATTGCGCAAACCGGCACCGGTAAAACAGCGGCCTACCTGATTCCCATTTTGTTGAAGCTAAATTATCATCAACTGCCGGGCCCACGGGCCTTAGTACTGTGCCCTACCAAAGAACTGGCGGTGCAAATTGAAGCCCATGCCAAAGCACTGGCAACGTACACGGATTTAAAAATCGTGGCGCTGTATGGAGGTGTTGGGCCCAAGAGTCAGCTTGAACAATTGGCTCAAGGCGTAGATCTGTTGGTGAGTACGCCCGGTCGTTTTCTTGAGTTGTACACCCGTCAGGCAATTACCACAAAAGCCATACGGCAGTTGGTGATTGACGAAGCGGACCGTATGATGGATATGGGTTTTCGTCCGCAGTTGCGAAAGGTTTTTGAAGTGCTGCCACCCAAGCGTCAGAATCTGTTGTTCTCGGCTACGTTGCCGGCAAAGGTGGAAGAACTGGCTAACGATTTTATCACCTTCCCCGTAAAGGTGGAAGTAACCCCCGCGGCCAGCACCCCCGACCAGGTGGAACAATGGGTGTACCCCGTGCCCAACCTGAGAACCAAAATTAATTTACTTGAATACCTGATGGCTAACCCGGAGTTTAACCGGGTAATGGTGTTTACCCGCACGAAAGAAGTGGCCAACAACGTGATGCAGTTTCTGGAACGCAAAAAGTTCGGGCCGGTACGTGTGATTCATTCGAACAAAGCACAGAATACACGCATCAACGCCATGAATGAATTCA
Source organism: Cyclobacteriaceae bacterium (assembly GCA_036771215.1). Taxonomy (GTDB): domain Bacteria; phylum Bacteroidota; class Bacteroidia; order Cytophagales; family Cyclobacteriaceae; genus ELB16-189. Next base: position 18,587 of record DAIPHR010000008.1, on the reverse strand, counting down.
AGGAAGGTAAACTCCGCGTGTTGGTCAGCACGGATGTTTCTGCGCGCGGCATTGATGTGGCTAATGTTTCGCATGTAATCAACTTTGACATGCCCCTGCAGTACGAAGATTACGTGCATCGCATCGGGCGTACGGGGCGGGCTTTTAAAACCGGGGTGGCCATTAGCTTTGCCACGGAGGCCGATCGTTTTCATGTGAGGAAGATCGAAGAATTGACGCGCCATAAGATTCGTCATCAGGCGTTGCCCGCGGGCGTGGCCGTGGAGGAAACCAGTCGTGAAGAAGCACAACAATTAGCGCGCGAACTGGACCGGCAAAAGCGGTTGGCGGACCCCGAGTTTAAGGGCGCCTTTCATGAGCGGAGAAAGTAGAACAACATCATAGCCTGCGAATCAAAAGCCAAATTCCGGTTGCGCCCATAATACTATACATGAACCAGGTCCAGAATAATTGGGCATGGGATCCCGCCCCCACAATTTCGGAATACTCAAAATAAGCACGTTTAGGATTTTTTGGATCGAAGTAAATCAATCGCTTTGCCAAAGGATGAGTGTAGGCCTCAAGTGTTGTCTGTAAGTCTGACTCCGAAATGTAGGGCTCTTCCTCTAATAAGGTTACGGTATCTTGGTTTATCTGAATCGCAAACTCAATATTGACAACCTTAACCCAGGATGTATCGATTTTTTTATCGACAACAAATAAACCGTTGAAATAGGCGTAAGTGGTCTGCAAGTTCTGCTTTTCGAATGCGATGTATTCGAGCAATGACCAGCCGATGCCGACTAGCCCCGCCAGTAAAAGGAAAAGGCCGGTGATTGCTCCCCGGCCTGGTTTAAAAAAGCTTGGTCCACTCATTTATCGATCAAATACTTTCGATTGGCCTTCCCTTATTTACCCACTCACTCATGCCCCCTGAGTAGTTCATGATTTTGGTGAATCCATGCTTCGCCAAAAGTGAATAGCCAATGGTTGTGCGGTCACCACTTTGGCAATAGATCACCGAGGGCTTGTCTTTATTGATCTTATTGAGATTATCCGGAAGGGTACCCACAAACACATTTTCGGCCCCGGCAATGTGACCCGCCTTATACTCAGAAGCACCACGCAAATCCACCAGTTGAATGCCATTGTTCTTGTGCAACTGCTCAAACTCGTCAATCGAAAGCACGTGCGCTTTCTCCAGCGCATGACCCAGGCCGGTCCACACGCTTACGTCATCAATGTAACCGTAGATATTGTCGAGCCCAATGCGCATGAGTTTTCGCGTGAGATCATCGAGCTGGCTTTCCTTCGCCAGCAGGATAAACGGTTCATCGTACTTCAGAAACCATCCTGCCCAGGTGGCGAAGGCGTTGTTACCTTGAATGTTCAGACTACCCGGTATAAAGCCCTTCGCAAATTCAGTCTTATGGCGCGTGTCAATCAGCTTAATCCCTTTCGTCAAAGCCGTTTTGAATTCTTCTGCGGATAACTTTTTGAGCTTTGGCACCTCGGTGAGTAGTGGTCGTTCCACTTTGTTCAACTTCTTCATCATGGCGAAGTACTTGGGTGGCTCGGGCTGATCCTCCAACAGGTACTTGACAAATCCATCTTCGTTATTGGCGTACTGAAAAGCCCAGTTCCGTTTCTTTTCATACCCCACCGTAGTGCTGGGCACCGCGCCAAGTGCTTTGCCACAGGCTGAGCCGGCACCGTGACCGGGCCACACCTGCACATAATCGGGCAGCGCATTAAACTTATTGATGGATTTGTACATCTCGTGCGCCCCGGCAGCCATGGTGCCCTTGATGCCGGCTGCTTTTTCCAACAAATCGGGCCGACCAATGTCGCCTACAAACACGAAGTCACCGGTGAATAACATCACCGGTTCTTCGCTGGCCGGGTGATCGGTCAACAAAAAGCTGATGCTCTCAGGCGTGTGTCCAGGCGTATGCATTACGTTGAGCGAGAGGTTGCCTACTTTGATCACGCTGCCATCACGTAAGCCTTCATGGGGAAATTCATACAACCAACCTTCGCCACCCTCATCGGACAAGTACATTTTGGCCCCGGTGATTTTGGCCAGTTCACGTGTGCCCGATAGGAAATCGGCATGAATGTGGGTTTCGGTCAAATGCGTGATGCGCAGGTTGTTGGCCTTGGCAATATCCAGATAGGTATCGACATCGCGCTTAGCATCAATAACGATAGCTTCGCCTGTTTTTTGGCAACCAACCACATAGCTGGCTTGGGCCAAAGATTTATCGTACACGTGTTGAAAGAACATAGCGTCCGGTGTTTACGGTGTTGTCTACAAATTTGTCGTTAATTCAGTTCAAAGATCGGCTGCGAAAATACAGGTCAGCGGAACAATTATCACTGACTTTTGTCATTCAACAGTTACGCTTTTTGCAAGGTTTCTGGGCTGGTCCACGTTACATCCGCGCATCACGGCTATATGATAGGACAGCAGTTGCAATGGGATAACCGAAATCAGCGGCATAAGCGGATCCAGGGTGGCCGGCACCTCAATGACAAACTCCGACATTTTAGGGATCAGTTGGTCCCCCTCGGTGACCACGGAAATCACCCGGCCTTTGCGGGCTTTCACTTCCTGAATATTGGAGACTACTTTTTCGTAGGAGGCATCCTTCGTGGCGATGAAGACCACCGGCATCTGTTCGTCAATGAGGGCGATGGGCCCGTGCTTCATTTCAGCGGCCGGGTATCCTTCCGCATGGATATAGGAGATTTCCTTCAGTTTCAGCGCACCTTCCAGCGCTACCGGGAAGTTATAGCCGCGCCCCAGGTAAAGAAAGTTGCGCGCGTCTTTGAACTCATCAGCAATGGTTTGTATCTGGGCGTTCAGCGCAAGAGCCTTCTCGACCTTGGTCGGAAGGTTTTCCATTTCCACTAAAAGTTCGCGGTACTTTTGTTCGGTTATCGTGCCTTTTTTCTGGGCCACGGTGAGGGCAATCATGTAGAGCACCGTGAGCTGGGCCGTAAACGCTTTAGTGCTGGCTACGCCAATTTCAGGCCCCGCGTGCGTGTAGGCGCCTGCGTGTGTGGCACGAGGAATCGATGACCCCACTACGTTGCACACGCCAAAAATGATAGCCCCCTTCGATTTGGCGAGCTCAATAGCGGCCAGGGTATCGGCTGTTTCACCCGACTGCGAGATAGCAATAACCACATCACCTTCGCGGATCACCGGGTTTCGGTAACGAAACTCAGACGCATACTCCACCTCAACCGGTATACGGCAAACTTCTTCAAAGAAATATTCGGCCACTAATCCGGCATGCCACGAAGTGCCGCAAGCCACAATCAGGATTCGATCGGCCTGTACCAGTTTGTTCAGGTATTCGCGCAGGCCACCCAGAATCAAACGGCCCGAACTCGCATCGAGACGACCGCGCATGCAGTCTTTGATGGAGCGTGGCTGCTCAAAAATTTCTTTAAGCATGAAGTGTTCATACCCTCCACGCTCAATGGCTTCCAGTTCCAGGTCAATGGTTTGGATATATGGTGTCAACGGCAGGTTGGCTACATTTTTAACCGTGAGTTTTCCGTCATTCACGATGGCAATTTCCTGGTCGTTGAGATAAACCACTTCGTTAGTGTACTCAATAATGGGCGTTGCATCGGAGGCCATGAAAAATTCGCCCTTACCTACCCCCACCACCAGCGGGCTGCCCTTGCGCGCGGCAATAAGCAGATCGGGATCTTCGAGCGACATCACCACAATGGCATAGGCGCCCACTACTTTGGTCAGCGCGAGGCGAACCGCTTCATCGAGTGAGCAACCTTCTTTTTCTTTGATATCCTCAATGAAGTGAATAAAAACCTCGGTGTCGGTGTCGCTGAGAAAGCGATGACCTTTTTTTAACAGATCCTGCTTTAATGCACTGTAGTTTTCAATGATGCCGTTGTGAATAATGGCTATCTTCTTAGTAGCTGAGTAGTGCGGGTGCGCGTTGACATCGTTTGGTTCGCCATGGGTGGCCCATCGGGTGTGCCCCATGCCGATGTGGCTGTTCAGGTTTTGCCCCTTCAGAGAGTCCTCCAGTTCCGTAACCTTGCCTTTTTTCTTGTACACATTGAGCGAGCCATTCACCAGTGCTATGCCCGCGCTGTCATACCCGCGATATTCCAGGCGCTTGAGACCTTTGATGATGATTTCGTGTGCCTGACGTGGACCAACATAGGCTACAATACCGCACATAGCGCTTAATTATTGTTTTTTCTCAAAATGGGCTTGGTATAATAGACCCGAAGTGAAATGTCACTGGTTTCCAGAATTAGCCGGTGAACGGACTTCGTGTACAGGGGGTTTGTGGCAACGAGTGCAAAAGTGTGATACTTGGATGCTTGCGCTTTGTTATCAAATAGTGCCTGACAATATTCCGTTACGAAATCAGACATATACTTTTCGCCATTTTGATCTTTGAACGTGAGGGCAAGTGGTTGGTTGAGGTCGTTTGCCATCACAATCCCATCGGTAGTTGGCAGCAACGCGAATCGGAAGCCCGTAGTATCAACACGAAGGCCAACGGGCTGAAAGCGATTGTTCGTCTTGAGTAACTGCAGTCGTAAAGCCGAGGGTAAAGCCAATTCATCCACCTCATTTGCCGGCCCCATTACAATTTCGGCCGAATTCAAAATAGCATTTTGAACCGTATCCATGTATTCGGTAAACCGCGAAAAATCAATTTTGGTGACAATTGGAAACCCGCCCTGCACGTAGCGCTTGTCGCTGGCGGGATAAAAATCCTGATGGGACACGGTAAGGGAATTCAATTCAGTTCCTGCTCGATTTACTCTCAGGCCGTAAAATCCCATCACGCCATTGGTGGAAGCCAAAGAAAAAGGTATCGTTCCTTTTTCATCCGCGTTGGTGGTAGAGTTGAAGAAGTGATAATACAGGATCAGGCGGGAAAATTTCTTTATGTTATCATTCACTGTAGTGAAGCCAAGCACCTTTTCATTGGTGGAGCCCTTTACAAACGCAAAACCCTTAAAAATTTCGCGAAACTTGAGAAAGTCAGTAAAGTTGGATGAGTTGGTTTTAGCCAGGTCGAGCAGTTCTTGTCCAAAAGATGCTTTCAGAAAAAACTGTAAGGTATCGGTTTTGTCATTGTTGGGGTCATTGTCGCTGTTGTCTTCCAGGGCTGCTGTAAGCGATTCCGTTGATACGACAATTTCGCGTGTGGCCAGAGGCGCTGGTTCATAGGTTGCTGAGGAGCTGGCAAAATAGGGCCGGGCACCGACCAGTGTTTCGGTTAATCGGTGAACTGAAATTTTTTCACTTGTCGCATCTGGATTTCCATAATGGTAATAATCCAGTGACAATGTGAGCACTAAAGAGTCAAAGATAGCGTTGGCCGGAACGGTTGTAGAAGTAAAAAACGGGCGAAACTGAGTGTAGGATTCGGCCACTACATTGCCCATTTGCGGATCAACGAAATTGCCCACCAGCAACCTCTGAATTTGTGTTGCCGTATTGAACGTACCGATGGAATCGATCAGCAAGACGCTGCTCTCCAACGGGATTTCCGCATATTGGACAATGGTGGGGGGGTTCCCCCTCCGAACGCCAATGAAACTCGTATCCTCCTCGCAAGAGGAGATGATTACGATGGCTATCAGAAAAAAGAAAAACTTAACCGACCAGGTCCGTGTAGAGGTTGTAAAACGACTCGGTGTAGTTATCGTTCTTTTCGATGGTTTCAACTTTCTTCTCTTTAATCTTCTTAACTAAACCTTCCAGCTTCTTATTGTCCCCGGCAACGGAAACTACATCCGAAAACTGGGCACCCAATTTAATGAATCCCTCGTAGTCGGCCGTCTTAAGATGACCCAGCATCGTATCTTCAATGTCCATCATTTTCACCTTGCCCATCAGGTCGCCCTTGAATTTGTGGCTGAAGCTGTTATTGTATATCGTGAACACGGTCTTCGTGTTCTTGAATAGCGGATCGTTCTTGTAAGTAGTTTTCAGGTACAAAGGAATGAAGCTGGTAATCCAATCATTGCAATGTACGATGTCGGGCGCCCAACCCAGTTTACGCACGGTTTCAATTACGCCTTTGCAAAAGAAGATGGCGCGCTCATCGTTATCCTCGTAGAAACGGTTCTCCTTGTCGTGGAACACGGACTTGCGGTGGAAGTAGTCTTCGTTATCGATAAAATAAACCTGAAGTTTCGCGTTCGGTATCGAGGCCACCTTAATGATGAGGGGCTTCTCTTCGTCACCCACCGAAATGTTAATACCGGATAGCCGTACCACCTCATGCAGGCGGTTTTTTCGCTCATTGATCAAGCCGAACCGGGGCACCAGAATTCGAATCTCCATGCCCTTTTCCTGCATCGCCTGGGGGAGTTTGCGCACAAACTCCGCTACCTCCGTGGTTTGCAGAAACGGGTTAATTTCGCTGGCTACATATAGTATTCTAATCTTCGACATAGCAATGGGTTATTCGTAAGCCCAAGGTTGGGAAATGGGATCACAAAGGTACGCAAAAATGGCCCCTTCCCAAACCGGCCATTCAATAATCCCCCTATCTTTGCGCCCCTTTTACGCGGCTATCAAAATGCATTTTTTCGACCAAATTGGGGCTTTTCGTGCGTTATTAGCCGCAACCAGGTCGGCCGGGCCCGTTGGGCTCGTCCCCACCATGGGTGCCCTGCATGCAGGTCACCTGGCGCTCATCCAGGCGGCCCGAACGGATTGCGCCACCGTGGTGGCCTCCGTCTTTGTAAACCCCACGCAGTTCAACAATCCGGAAGACCTGGCCAAGTACCCCCGTACACTCGAACAAGACCTGGCCATGCTGGCCGATGCCGGTTGCGATGCGGTTATTGCCCCTTCCGTGAACGCCATGTATCCCACCCCCAGCAGGGTTAACATCCGGTGGAACGGGCTGGATGATATTTTGGAAGGGCAGTTTCGGCCGGGGCACTTCAGCGGAGTTTCCCTGGTGGTAGCCAAGCTTTTCAACCTGGTTCGCCCCGATATCGCGTATTTCGGACAGAAGGACTTTCAGCAGTTCAAGATCATTTCGCGTTTGACGGATGAGTTGATGTTCGACATCCAACTGCGCTGTGTTGAAACGGTGCGTGAGCCTGACGGCTTGGCCATGTCATCGCGGAACCTGCGGCTAAACCCTATCCAGCGTCAAGAGGCGGTTGTGTTTTTCCGCACCTTGCAGCAGGCGCGTCAAGAGATACTCCAGGGAAGAAAATCAATCCAGGATATCCGAAAATCAATTGCCGGTAATTTTTCAGCCGCGCGCGGCACATCGCTCGAATATCTCGAGTTAGCCGATCGCGAGAACTTAACATTGATCGATCGCGTTGAAGCCCAAACGCCTGCCATCCTGCTCATTGCGGGGTATATGGGCGAAGTCCGATTGATCGACAATCTTTTTGTGTAACAAGGCAATTCCATTTCTTGAGTAAAAACCATGGTGTTACCTGTAAATAGTGGCGAGCGACTAAAGACATTCGTGATCACGGGTGCCCAAAACATATCGGTTGTGTTGGACGCAACAGCCCGGTTGCCTTTAAATCCCGTACCCGATAGGTTTCCGACAAAATTTACTGCGCTTCAATGCCTCGTGGGGGTACAATAATTTTTGATTTCGGGTTGGTTTTTCCTGATCCGGACAACAAATTGACCCAATGATTACTCGGGGCAAGGCTATTCTTCAATACCTTTTCTGGCTGGCATTGGCTGTCGCTTTGGTCTGGCTGTCTCTTCGAACGCTTCAAACGGACGGAGGGGAAAACAAAGCGGAATTCATCTGGGAAACGTGGTTGCGTTCCGACAAGTTTTACCTCGTGCTGATGGCGGTGATTGGTGTGGTGAGCCACATCTTGCGTGCCTGGCGATGGAAAATGCTCGTAGATACAACCGGCAACCCGGTCACTGTTGGCGGAAGCTTGTTAGCCGTGTTGATTGGCTACCTGGTGAATCTGGCCATACCGCGTGGTGGTGAACTCTCACGCTGTTATTACCTGTACAAACTTGATCGTGCCCCGGCCGAAGTTTCGTTTGGCACGGTGGTACTGGAACGGATTGTAGATGTGGTTTGCCTATTGTTGGTGATGATGATCGCCTTTTGGCTGGAATGGAATCACCTCAAGGCGTTCATCGAGTCGCTCGGCTTGTTTCAACAATCCTCCTCGTTTTCTGTGCCCTGGTGGGCTTGGCTCGGTGTTGCCGGTCTCTTAGCACTTGGAATCGTGTTTTACTTCATTCGTAAAAGCACCCGATTTCAAAAACTTTGGGTCGGTTTCCGGGCGGGGCTGCTATCCGTTTTTCAATTGAAAAACAAAGTTCTGTTTGTGGGTCAGTCGCTCGTGATCTGGCTGCTGTATTTCGCCATGTCCTATTGTGTTATTCTGGCCTTTCCCGAAACATCTCACCTTGGTTTCCGGGCGGTCATCTCGCTTTTCGCTATTGGCGCTATCGCCATGTCGGCACCGCTGCCGGGTGGCACGGGCTCTTACCACACACTGGTGCCGCTCGGCCTGGTGATGTTGTACAACCTGCCCAAGCCGGATGCTATCGCATTTGTTTTTATCTTTCATGCCTGGCAAACGTTGACCGTCATCGCCAGTGGAGTTATTGCACTCGTCATTGCTTATTTTGTCCTTCAATGGAGAGAACGTCATTCAAAATCAGAGACTGGCAAGGCGCCCGCGAGCAGGTAGGTCGCTGGCAACAGCAGGGCCTCAACGTGGTTTTTACCAACGGATGCTTCGATCTGTTGCATCTGGGCCATGTGGATTATCTGGAAAAAGCCAAAGCGCTGGGCGACCGCCTGGTGATTGGCCTGAACACCGATGATTGTGTAAGCCGGTTTAAGGGACCTTCGCGGCCGATACAGGACGAGCAATCCCGGGCGCGGGTATTGGCCGCATTGCAGTTTGTAGATCTGGTCGTTTTGTTCAACGAAGATACCCCGCTACATTTGATAACCGAACTGAGACCCAATACGTTAGTAAAGGGCAGTGACTATTTGGCAGAAAACATTGTTGGCGCAGATGTTGTAAAAGAGAGCGGAGGCGAAGTGAAAACCATAGACTTTGTGCCGGGGTATTCAACTTCGCGAATTGTAGAGAAAATCAAAACAACGTAAATACAAATAACATGGGATTTGGAGCAATTATCATCACGGGTGTGTTCATGGTCATTGGCATGATTGTGAGTTCACGACTTAAATCGAAGTTTAAGAAGTATTCAGAAACACACCTGACACGCGATCTTACCGGTGCCGAGATTGCCCGCCTCATGCTGGCGGATCACGGGCTGCAGGAGGTGCAGGTGATTTCAGTGGAGGGCCAGCTGACGGACCATTATAATCCAGCCAACCGTACGGTAAACCTCAGCCAGGATGTATACCACGGTAGAAATGCAGCCGCAACTGCGGTGGCCGCCCACGAGTGTGGTCATGCCGTGCAACATGCCACTGCTTACCGTTGGCTGGAGTTTCGTTCGGCCATGGTGCCCGTTCAGAACATTAGCGCCAAAGTCATTAACATGGTCTTTTTGGCCATGATGTTCGGTGCCTTTTTTGTCAAAGGACTGTTTTCTTTTGATACCGCCCTGCTGATTATCATCGCCTGTTATGGCGTGTTTGCCCTGTTTGCCGTCATTACGCTGCCGGTCGAGTACGATGCCAGCAATCGCGCGCTGGCGTGGATCGAAAACCGTGGCATTGTCAATCGCCAGGAGCACGACATGGCCAAGGATGCGCTAAACACAGCCGCTACCACCTACCTGGTAGCAGCCATTGGTGCCATCACCATGCTGTTGTATTATGTTATGCTGTACCTCGGCAGGCGCGAGTAAGCATTTCAAATTTTCAAGTTCAAAGGCCCGGAGCAAAACTCCGGGCCTCTTTTTTTGTTTACTTTGAGCCGTCAATTCCCACAGTATGAATTTTCAATTATCCGAAGAGCAACAGGCGGTTCAACAAGCTGCTCGTGACTTTGCCCAAACCGAACTTTTACCCGAGGTAATCGAGCGCGACACCCATCAGAAATTTCCGGCCGAGCAAGTGAAGAAAATGGGGGAGATGGGCTTCATGGGCATGATGGTTGATCCGCAGTTTAACGGAGGAGGTATGGACACGGTAAGCTATGTGCTCGCCATGGAAGAGATTTCCAAAGTAGATGCGTCCGCCTCGGTGTGCATGAGTGTAAACAATTCGCTGGTTTGCTGGGGACTGGAAAAGTTTGGTACTGAGGAGCAGAAAGAGAAATACCTGAAGCCTCTAGCGGCCAGGGGTATTGGCGCTTTTTGCCTGAGCGAACCCGAGGCAGGCAGCGATGCTACCAGCCAGCGCACCACGGCTGAAGACAAAGGGGATTATTACCTGTTGAACGGCACCAAGAACTGGATCACCAACGGCAACAGCGCCAGTGTTTACCTGGTGATCGCCCAGACCGATGCTTCAAAAAAGCACAAGGGCATCAATGCCCTGATCGTGGAAAAAGGAATGCCTGGTTTTGTCGTGGGCAAAAAGGAAGATAAAATGGGGATCCGTGGATCAGACACGCACTCGCTGATGTTTCAGGATGTGAAAGTGCCAAAGGCCAACCGCATTGGCGAAGATGGATTTGGCTTCTCCTTTGCCATGTCCACGTTAAACGGAGGCAGAATTGGAATTGCCGCACAGGCCCTGGGCATAGCTTCGGGCGCCTATGAACTGGCCGTGAAGTACGCCAAGGAGCGTAAGGCTTTCGGGAAAAAGCTGGCCGAACATCAGGCCATTCAGTTTAAGCTGGCTGAGATGGCAACCGAAATTGAAGCCGCGCGCTGGATGGTGCTCCACGCGGCCTACCTGAAGGATCAAAAGAAGGATTTCGTTAAAGCCGCGGCCATGGCGAAGCTATATGCATCGCAAATTGCGCAAGATGTAACGACCGAAGCCGTCCAGATTCATGGGGGGTATGGCTACGTAAAGGAGTTTCACGTTGAGCGCCTGATGCGTGATGCCAAAATAACGCAGATATACGAGGGCACCACCGAGATTCAGAAAATGGTCATCTCGCGCGAACTTCTCCGCTGATCAAACAGCCTGCACCACTCCATCAACGGTTCGAAAAACCTGAGTGGCTAATGCCTGCCGCGCGGCAAAATACTGTTGATACTTGTTCGAATAGGCTGCCCGGTGTTGGATCACGTCCGAAAAATTATCCTGCAGCGCTATGATGATCTCGGCCACTTCACGCACGGCTGCCTGCCCGCCTGGATTCCCCGAAATGTAATCAGCCAGCTGCTGCTCGGCCAGGTAGCGGGTGAACAAGGGGCTTGCACTCCGCGAAACCACCATGCGCAGACCGGCCTGTTGGGCTACGGGAATATCCAGTACATCATCAAAGGTGTAAACCGTTTCGGTTGGCTTAACGCCAAACTGGTTGCAGAAATGATCAAAGGCGATGGCTTTGCGTGAGGACTTGAAATAGATCACGTCAAAATGTTCCCGCAGGGCCAGTTCGCGAGCAGCCGGGTTTTCTTCACCTGTAATGATGCCCACGACAGGAAGTTTGCCATGCCGCAACCAATAACTGAAGCGAAGAAGGTTGGTACCCATGGCATCGGATTCGCTGAACGGGCTACCGGATGCTCCGATTTTGTAACCGTCATTGAACACGCCATCCCAATCAAACAGAAAAGCTTTTGCCTGTAACAGCTTTTGCCGGATAACAGAAGGCTCCTGTTGAAAGGAGCCTCCCAGTTTCTCGAATATGTTCTGAATATCCTGCACGGATCAGATATCCTGGATGTCCAGCATGCCCACGGGCTTGCCGCCATCGGTTACCAAAAGGGTATCTACGTTGGTTTTTTTGAACACATCAGCGGCTTCATTGAGCAGTGAGTTGGCGTCCACTGAAATGGGCTGCTTGTACTGAAAGTCTCCAATTTTGTGGTTGAGCACATCGCGCCCTTCGGCCTGAATGCGTCTGCGCAAATCGCCATCGGTGAACACGCCCACCAACTGACCGCTGGCATTCACCACGGTAACGCAGCCATACCCATACTCGGTCATCTTAACGATCGCGTCCGCCAAAGCGGTGTCGGCCTTTACAACCGGGTTCACATTCCGGATGACGTCTTTCACCTTGGTGGTAATCAACCGGGTGTGCTCCACAAATTGCTGCGTACCCAGTGACGTAAAGTTATTTTCGGTCAGTGCCTTCATTACCTTCCACGGCACCGTAATGGTATGCACACCCAAATTGATGGCATTGCGCACGTGCTCGGCATGGCGAACGGAGCTGAACATGATCTTGGTGTCATACTTGTAGTGGTCCACCGCAGTCACGCACTGCTTCACCAGTTCCAGCGCATCGTGGCCTTGGTCTTGCAAACGACCAACCAGCGGGCAAACATAAGTTGCTCCGGCTTGCATAGCCATGTAGGCTTGCTGCAGTGTATACACCAGGTGAACGTTCACCAACAAACCTTCTTTGCGCAACAGGTAGCAGCCTTTTACACCCTCCAGCGACACGGGAATCTTGAATACCGTCTTTTTCGGATCAAGGCCCAGATCCAACTGGCGCTTGGCTTCCTTCACAATATCTTCCGCCTTATCGCCCAGCGCTTCAATCTGCAGCACCGGCACCATTTTCGACAACTTGACGATCAGGCTGTCGATGTCGGTTACGCCCCCGCGGTGCATGAAGGTGGGTGTGGTGGTGAGTCCGTTTAAGAAGCCGAGCTTGAATGCATCTTCAATTTCTTTAATGTCGGCTGAGTCGAGGTAAAGCTCCATAAAAAATAATGCGGTTTTATTTCGAAGTTACAGATTGTTTCTGGCGATACTTCACTTCTACGTTGTGAAGGTCAATGATGGGTTTCAGGAATTCTTCCAGGTCAGCAATGTTCAGCTGGCTGGCGGCATCGCAAAGGGCGGCATCCGGGTTCGGGTGCGTTTCAATAAAAAATCCATCGACACCGGATGCAGCTCCCGCCCGGGCGAGCACAGGCAAGAACTCGCGGGCACCGCCTTTTTTGTCGGCACTCGGAATGCCGTACTTCCGGATGGCATGGGTAACGTCAAACACTACCGGGTATCCGAGTTTGTTCATGTGGTAAAAGCTGCGCGGATCCACGATCAGATCGTTATAGCCGAACGTGTAGCCGCGCTCGGTGAGGATCAATTGATTGTTCCCGCTTTCCTCGCATTTCTTTACCGGGTGCTTCATATTGTCGGGCGCCAGGAATTGCCCGTGCTTGATGTTAATCACGCGGCCGGTTTTTGCGGCTGCCACAACCAGCGTGGTTTGCATACACAAATAGGCTGGAATCTGCAGCACGTCAATGACACCGGCAGCGGCAGCGGCCTGGTCAGGATAATGTATATCGGTGAGCAGCGGAAAGCCGAACTGTTCCTTGATGCGGGCCAGTACTTTAACACCCTTGTCAAGGCCAGGGCCAACGTAGTTACCGAGGCTGCTGCGATTATCTTTTTGAAAGGACGACTTGTAAATAACCGGTATGCGCAGGCGCTCAGAAATTTCTTTCAAGCGCTCGGCTGTCTCCATCATGATTTTTTCTTCCTCAATCACGCAAGGGCCCGAAATGAGGAAGAGTTGATCGGCACCACATTCTATTGCGCCTACCCAAACAATCTTCTTTTCCATTGGATTTTTAAACAAAGGCTGCAAAGTTCGTGAATTTCAGCGCCTTGCCAAAATGGTCAGGCCTTGGAAATCTGCCGGAATTCCCGGAAGCGCCTGATCATAGCCATGAAAAAGCCCATCATTAATACCCCGGTACCCAGCCACAACACGTTGATAAAGGGCTTTTCAACCGCCTTGATCACAACCCAGTTCTTTTGCCGCTGGCTTAGGCCAACAGTGAATTCGCTGGTCTCGGGATGAATGTTGACCAGCGTTAGCCGGATACCCAGGTCAGGGATTTCGGAGGAGATTACCCCCGGGGTGCGGTCTTTAATGACGAATATCGGTTCGGCATAGAAGGGTTCATATTCGCCCTCTACCCGAATACGGGCTTTGACAGCAACATCCTCGGCACCCAGTTCAACCCCCTCCAGTTCTTCAAGGCGCGAAATGCTCTCCATTACCGCCACATAATCATTGGCAAAAAATTCCTGACCGAGTTTCACCCGTTGGTCATCCTGCTTTCGCCAATCCGGTTCCGCCTGCGGGTTCATCATGTTTGATACGTGGGTGTAAATATCGCGGTCCGGGTTGCGTTTGATATCTGGCGAGGCCAGAAAGCCACCCATGTCGGGATTGATTTGAGTGCGGGGATACAATGTGGCCGCCAATTTGCCCGCTCTCTTCATTTGGATTTCGTAGTAGGTGTTCTCGGGCCGCACCTCAATCGTATCGCCCTGACGGTAGCGAAGATTTCCATTGATTAGGATATCCTTTTTGGCAACCACCCGGAAAACATCGTCCGTCCAGTACACATCATTCTTTTTGATATAACCGGAGCCCGAGCGTGGCTCAATTCGCTCGCCTTTGTATTCGATGTCGTAGCCGGCCATGCCGCGGGGTTCATTCAAAAAGAGCAGAAGATTCTCCCGGTTGAAGTCATCGGGCAAATCGTTGCTGATGGCGATGCCCGAATTGTTGAGTGATACGATTCGCGAGTAACCAGCTGAAAACAAAATGCCGACCAGCATCAGACCCACACCGATGTGGGCCAGTGCGCCACCCGCCAGCGAACGGTTTACTTTGATGACCGAGCGAAGCACGTTGGCACTTGACACGATGATGTAGAGCCCGGCCAGGCTCAACAGCAGGTAGGAAGGCTGATAGATTCGGGCACCAGCAATAACGATGGCCCATAAAATGAGCGTGATCAAAACGGGCGCCAGCATCTCGGCCTTGAGTTTTGACTTATCCATGCGCTTCCACCAGAAAAACTGGCCGGTACCCGACAGCAGGGCAACGGCAATAGCAAACCAAATCTGGATGTTGGAATAATACGCGACCTGATTGCCGGGGGTAGCCATTTTAGAGTCAATACCGATGAGCCCCAGCACCTTGTTGATTACCGGAAAACTGGTGGGCAGCAATACTTGAAAGCCCATCAGGCATAATGTTGTGGCTCCGGCAAAAATCCAGAACTCACGGGAATACACGGATACTTCCTTCTCGCTGGTGGGGATTTCCTTCCAACGGATAACCAGCAACGCCACAGCAGCGAGCAGGAAGAACATCATGTAAACAAACAGTTGCCCGGATAGCCCCAGATCGGTAAAGGAATGAACCGAGGCATCGCCCAAAATGCCGCTACGGACAAGAAACGTAGAATACAAAATGAGGATGAAAACACTGACCACCAAAATCATCGAAGCCTTCAGTGCTGTTTCACTGTTTTTGTAGGTGATCATGGTGTGGATACTGGCCACCAGCACGAGCCAGGGCACATATACCGCATTTTCAACCGGATCCCAGTTCCAATAGCCCCCGAAGTTCAGTGTTTCGTAGGCCCAATAGCCGCCCATGAGTATGCCCAGGCCCAACACGGCACCGGCAAACAACGACCAGGGTAAGGCGGGCTTGATCCATTCGCGGTACTGGCGCTGCCACAGCCCGGCTACCACAAACGCAAAGGGCACTAAAGTGGCGGCAAAGCCCAGAAACAAAGTGGGCGGATGAATCACCATCCAATAGTTTTGGAGGAGCGGATTGAGCCCCTGGCCTTCGCTTGGGATAAAATTCGGATTGGCCTGAAAAATGGGATCCGCCATTGCCTCGCGTAGTAAAATAAATGGCGAGCTTCCCAATTTCAGATCAATGCCGGGAAGCACGACACCCAGTATCATCGAGGCGAGAAAAGCCTGAACCAGCGTGAACACAATCATCACAGGTGCTTCCCAGTTCCGCTGCGTGTACATCAGCACCAATCCGAGCACGGCATGCCAGAACATCCACAGCAGGAAGCTGCCTTCCTGCCCGTTCCAAAAAGTTGAAATCAGGTAATAGGTTTGAAGCTTGGTATCCGAGTAGCTGTAGGCATAGTGATACTCAAAATAATGGTTACCAATGATTACAAACAGAGCAATCCCTATCCCGAGCACAGCTGCCGCATGAATCCAAAAGGAGACACGTGCCGTTTTTCGCCACTCATCGGCAAGCAGATTGTCAGTCGCTTGATTCGATTTCCAGTAGGACAATGCAGCCGCCAGGGCCGATACGAATGAGGCAATGACACAGGCATGACCCAGGTTGCCGATGAAGTAGTGAATCATGAACAGTGTCGGATGAAAATTACAGACTTGCCTTCAGTTTTTGTTCCTGGTATTTGGACGGGCACTTCAACAAAATTTTGTCGGCAATGAACAAGTCATTTTGATATTTGCCGATCACCACCACTTTTTCTGATTTGGTCATGTCGGGCGGGATGGGCTGGTTGTAAAAAACTTTTTGTTCTTTTTGCTGGTCGTCCACCAGGATAAAGGTGCACGAGACGTGGTCAGGCGTTTCCTCCAAACCGGTTACCCGACCGTGTTCATCTTTCTTTAGCTCACCTACCACATGAATACTTGCTTTGTTTCCAGCCTCAGCCATCTGGTAAGCCTGGTCAAAATTAACATAGGTGCTGGCATCACCGGCCGTAGAAATAATAATGGCAATCGCGATGCCGATCACCAGAATAATGTAGATGTGCGATTTCTTCATAATCCTTCCCTCCGGGCGGCAAAATTACGCCAAAAACTCCTAAGAGAAGCGAAAAACAGCTGCTGCCGTCAGGATTTGTTGCTTCCGGTTTGGCTCTCCAGGCGGGTGATTTTGCGATCGAGCCGGAACAGGTAAAGAAATAACCCAAACAGGATAATGAGTATAATGCCCACCACAACATAAATCTTGCCTTCTGCCCGCATGACATCGGCCATTTCTACCTCTGACTGGGCCGCTGCCGTCAAGGAGTTCAAGCATAACAATAAGGCAAGTAACTTTTTCATACGTCTTCGAGGTGTTGTTTAATCTGGCGCGTCCTTACCTGCAGGCCAGCCACCCAAACGCCCAACAAAATCCAACCGATGACGGCTGGATAAAAAACAAGGCGCATGCGGCTGTCGAGATCATACACATTAAAGCCGGGGTTGCCTCCGCTGCCGGGATGCATAGAATCCTGCAGGCGCGGGATAACAAAAATCAGGGGAATCATCGCGGCAAAGGCAAAGATGTTATACACGGCACTGAGGCGGGCCCGTTGCTCGATGTTGTCAAGTGACCCACGCAGCACGAAGTACGCCAGATAAACCAGCAGGGCGATGGCCGCGCCATTCTGTTTAGGGTCACCGTGCCAAGGGGAGCCCCAGGTGTAGTTGGCCCACAGCATACCGGTTAAGATGCCCAGGATACCCAGGAGCAAACCGGTGTTGGCAAATTCGACAGCCATGAAATCGCTCAAGCTATCTTGCTTGCCCAGGTATTGGATGGAATAATAAATGGAAAACCCAAACATGGCCACCATGCCAAACCACATCGGCACATGAAAGTAAAGGGCGCGAATGGTTTCGTTGACGATGGCCAGACGCGGCACGGATACCAACAAACCCGCCACGGTGGTGTACGTCAGTAACGCCACACACAGATACTTCCACCAGAATTTCTTAAAAAAGGACGACATCGAATTAGCTGCGCCAAATATAGGGGAACAGGAGAAAGGAAACGGCCAGGCTGATGGCATTAATTGCACCCAGAACCAACAGCTCGCGCCAAAGGGCGTCCAAGCCAAGCCCATCGATACAATTGCGTGTGCCCGACACGGCCATTAGAATAATGGAGACGGTTACCGGAAAGCCGAGCACGGCCATAATCAGGTGGCTGTTGCGCACCTTGGCCGCTATGGATGCCAGCAAGGTAAGGGCGCCACCCAGCGCGGCACACGTTAAGATGCCCAGTGTGGCGAAAAGCCCGGTGTCGGCAATAACCGACCCGAACAGCACGGTGAAGATGACCATCGAGAGCAGGAACAACACCACCAGCAGTAAAATATTGTAGAAGGTTTTCGCGAATAGCAGGTGATGTGCAGACGTAATCTGGTAGTAGTACGAGTCCGTGTTACCCCGGTCACCCAAAAAACTTTTCACCACCGCACTCATCGCGCTAAACAGCAAACTGATCCAAAACAAGGCCGACCATACCGCAGCATTAATCAGGTGCTCCTGAAACAGAAAGCTAGAGTAGAGAATAAACCCAATAGAAAGCGTATACAGGAGAAGTCCCTGCAAAGCATTTTTCGAACGCCACTCGAACTGGAATTCTTTTTTGAGCAGCCAAAGCATCATGATTTGGAGGAAGACGGATGGTTGAGTAATGATCTGAGCTGTAAGAAGGCGAGCATACTCACGACACCGCCAAAAAATCCCTTGGCCAGCACTGAGAGCCAGGAGGGTTGATCGGATTCTACGTTATTAACCAGACTCACCACCGGGCTCCAGTCATCCAACCGGTGCCGTTTAATTTCATACTGATGGCGTTGGCGCTCCAGGATAACGGACTGATAGAAGACACCGGCCGGATCGAAAGATGGTTTGATGCCTTGATTTTTCAGCAGCGATTGTTTCAGGCTATCCATTAACTATTTTTAATGGCTGATGGACGTG
>DAIPHR010000007.1:0-29390 GCA_036771215.1 Cyclobacteriaceae bacterium | reverse complement strand
AGGGCCCTATACCGATATCACCGGAGCAACCTCAGATACATTCGATCCCACTACCGCGCAAGTCAATGCAGGCCGTTTTTTCAGAAGGCGCCTGCGGTCAGGGAACTGCGCTGACGTGTTTTCCAACGTGATCGAGTTTAGACTCAACACTCCGGTTACTCCGGGAACCATTTCAGGGACTCAAACTATTTGCGCTTCCCCCGGTAACCCCGCTATCTTGTAGCAAACGGGCGGTCCTGGCGTTGTCAATGGTTTTTTTGCGTTTCATTGTTATGAGGCCACAGTTTTGCCCACAGGGCCGTTCAATACCATCTCGGGTGCTACAGCTTCCACTTACGATCCTCCTGCTGGAGTCGTTACCACAACTTTTTACCGGAGGCGGGTGACTTCCGGAGTGTGTACTACCGATGGTCCGGACGCTGATTCAGACCCGGACAATATTGCATACTCTAACGTAATAACCGTAACCGTCAATCAAGTGGTTGACGCAGGTACCATTTCAGCTGCTCAGACTATTTGTTCGGGGCAAGATCCTGCTATTTTGACCAGCGTAACGCCTGCCTCCGGGGGCGATGGCACCACCTACGCCTACCAGTGGCAACAGGCCAGTGTGTTGGCTGGTCCCTACAGTAACATTGCAGGGCAAACGGGCTTGACGTTCGATCCACCGGTACTCACCTCTACTACCGTTTACAGGCGGCAGGCATCCTCGGGTGTTTGTTCTGCTACCACGTCAAACGTCATCCAAATTACAGTCAACCCATTGCCCACGGCTTCAAATCCTTCGCCTGCAAGTGGCTCGGTTTGTTTGGGTTCAC
Organism: Cyclobacteriaceae bacterium; assembly: GCA_036771215.1. Classification (GTDB taxonomy): domain Bacteria; phylum Bacteroidota; class Bacteroidia; order Cytophagales; family Cyclobacteriaceae; genus ELB16-189. The sequence continues at coordinate 28,572 of DAIPHR010000007.1, read as the reverse complement.
CAGCTCCAGATATCACATGGACTCTAACCGGCACGCCCCCTTTCAACATCACGGTAACCCGCTCGGTGGAAGGCCCTTTGGTCGTGAATGGGCACCCCAGTAATACCTTCACTCTTTCGGCCCCCTTGCCTCCGGCTACCCAAACCTATCAAATCACCTCTTTGACAGATGCCAATTCGTGTTTTGGGACGTCATTGGGTGGCTTATCTACGGTTACCGTTACCGCAACCCCACCCCCCACCGTTGACGCATTTACTGCCACCGCGGCTGTTTGCGATGACGGTGGCGGCACCAATCCGCCAGACGCTGTCCTTGATCTCGCTCCTAACTCGGTTCAACCTTACTCCGTTTCCTATCGTTTGCTGCGTATCAGCACGGGCGTAACAGGAGCCATTATCGGACCTGCTACCTTTAATTCAGATGCCAGTGGAGTTATCACCATAGCACCGACTTATGCCCAGATGGGAAATGCTCCTGATACACAAGGCTACCAGGTAATTATTACTTCGATCGTCAACACGGCTACGGGCTGTTCGGGTTCTGTTCCCATTGATGGTCCGATTCTCATTGTCAACCCGCGGCCTGCCGTGCCTACGGGAGCCGTTGGCGCCATCGCCTGCAGCTCTGCACTTTCGGGCGCAACGGTAAGCGTTGATCCTCCGTTGGGAGGCTTCACTATTGCCTGGTCCACTACGGCTGCACCTACTTTCACGGCTGCCGCTGGTGTTACCGGGGGCACGCGTGGCAACCAGTTTACCCCCACCAGCAATGCTACGGTGACCTACCATGCCTTTACGCAAAATGATGTTACGCTCTGCCGCAGCGCTACCTCCCTGCCGGTTCAGCATACGCAGGATGTAACGCCCACGGTGGCTGCGGCCGGTCCGGCTCAGCAGAATTGTACCGGTACCTTCACGCTGGCAGGAAATACCCCCAATACCGCAGGGGGTGAAATCGGTACGTGGAGCATTCCCGGGATTGCCTACCTCCAAAATTTCTCAGCTTATGCTAACGGCACAGCAACCTCTGCCGCCCTGAACGGCTGGACCATAGATACTTCGGCACCCGGAACTTTCGCTGGGGGCCAGGGGAGCTTTAATGTGCAATCAAACCGGTTTGAGGCAACCAACCTGGACGGGAGCGGTACAGGCGGTGCTGAGGTGGTTTGGCGAAGCCCGGTGATCACGGGTACATTCCCAAGCTTGAATATTTCTGTGAATCTCTCCAGCACGGCAATGGGTGGCGCGAGCGATTATTTGAGGGTGTTTTATCGGCTGAACGGTGGCGCGGAAGTAGCACTAACAAACGGCAATCAGAACGGTACAATTACCGGGACCGTGGCGGCCACGGCAACCGGACTGAACGTGACAAGCAGCATCCAGTTGGTGTTCCGGGTAAACAACAACGCTGCGGGTGAAACCTACCGGTTTGATGACATTGTTATGGCCAACGCGGGGGCGCCAACTATTCCTAATCCGAATTCCAATACCGCGACTGTCACCAATCTTCCTGTGGGGGTAAATACACTAACCTGGACCATTTCAAGTCGCTTTGGTGTGTGTCCCAGTTCGAGCAGCAATGTTTTGCTCGAACGGTTCAGTCTGCCGACCCCTACACCACTAACACGAACGCTTTGTGAAGAGGTTTTTGGTGGCGGGTCTCAGAGTAATTTTGACCTGACAACGTTAAACTCGGCTGCAACGGGTGGCGATCCGCTCCTGACAGTCGAATGGTTCTTCCCCGGGCCTCCTCCGGCCGGAGCGATAACTCCCGCTAATACGCCCCAGACCATCACCAACGGCAAGGTTTATCACTATCGATTGACCAATACAGTCACAGGTTGCCAGAGCAACGGCACCGTTACGTTTACGGTTAATCCGCTTCCGGTCGCCAATAATCAAACATTCAACTTTTGCGAAAACTTTGTTGGAGCTAATCAGGCCAGCCCCATCAACCTACAGAGTTTTGAGAATGCCATAACCGGTGGAGCAGCGAATCGCGAAGTGGATTGGTTTGAAGATGCTGCGCTTACCGTGCCGATCCCTCCCGCATCTGAGACCACGTATTCGACTGCAACAACTAAAACCATTTACGCCCGGGTTACGAATACCCTTACCTCGTGCACAAGGCCCGCGGATGTGATCTTGAATTTGCGACTCAGGCCTCAGGACAATCCGATAACCGGAAATTCGGTAGCCTGTACCGATCCCAGCAACATTGTACTCTATCAGGTAAATCCAACGCTTAATGCAGGGTCGAGCTTTACCTGGACTGTCACGGGCACCCCGCCCGGAGCAGTGCAATTGTTTGGTGGTGGTGGAACAAACTCGCCCAACTTCTTTGTACTCCTCAAATTTCCTGCCACCGGAACGGTTAACCTCACGATGCAGGAAACGCTTAACGGCTGCACCGGAAACGTTCAAAACTTCGCCATCAACGTTTCAACTGCCCCCTCATCCCCTGCAATTACCGGCCCTACTGCGGTATGTACCAATGAGACCGGCATTACCTATTCCGTTCCGTCCAATGTAACTTCGGTATTTACCTGGACGGTGACTGGCGCCACCATTGTTGGGCCGTCCAGCGGTCCGAATTTGAATACCATAACGGTTGACTACGGTTTGGTGACCCCCGTAACCGTGCGGGTTACCGAAACAAGCAGCTCGGGCTGTGCCGCACCACCCGCCCAGACCATTGTTAACCTGAGCACACGTCCGATTATGACCTCTGCAACCTCGGTAACTGCGTGTAGCGGAAATGCCCCGAGCCTTAATTTTACCGCCAGTCAGCCCTCTTCGTTTGCCTGGAGGGTAGTCAGTATCACGGGAGCCATTGGAGGAACGGCCGTCAATAATACCGGTACCGGCAACCTGACGGAAGTTCTTACTAATACCACTGGTGCTATTGGTTCTGTGACGTATGAAGTAACACCCACAGCGACTGCTGCGCCCGGCTGTGTGGGTGTTGTTCAAAATGTTACGGTTACAGTAAGTCCTGAGCCTGTGCTGCTGCCCGATCAGGTGAAGACGATTTGCAGTGGTGAGGCTGTCAATTACCAGGTGCTTTTGTCGCCCTTAAACCTGCCAGCCGGAACTACGTTCAGTTGGCCGGTACCCGTGATGTCGGATGCCTCCGCGCAGGGTTCCAGCGGCACCAATGTACCGGCAACGAATCCTCTTCACCTGTTGGATGTGCTCACGAACACCACGGCTAATCCAATCAGTGCGACCTACACCATTACACCTTCCGTATCCGGTTGCACCGCTGGTGCACCACGAACGGTGGTGATCACGGTTAACCCTTCCCCTCGGATTTCAACGCTGTTGAATGCAACCAAATGCAGCACAGAACCCATCGGTTTGAATTTGGAACTTCAACCCGGCTCGGTAAGCGCAAGCGGCTACAATTTCTTATCGCGTTCGGTAAGTTCCGGACTAACCCCCGGGCCAACCAACGCGGTGATCCCCAGTGCAGGCGCGGTAGCGGCCAACTACCTGATTAATGACACCTACAAAAATGTCGGCAATGGCAATTCCGTGCTAACTGTAACGTACCGGGTCGAGGCGGTGGGTTCAATTGGATCCTGTAAGAGCACACCCCTTGATATTGTGATCAGTATTAACCCTGAACCTTTGATGTCCACGTCACTGGACGCTACCGTATGCAGTGGAGCCAACATTGGGGTGTTGCTCACTACCGCCCCCAGTTCAGCAAGTGCAACGTCATTTAATGTGATCGGTGTAACCATTCCTGCGGGCCTGACCCCTGGTGGTACCAATGCCGTTGTGCCTACCGTTCTGCCCCAGCCGGGGAATTACCTCCAGAACGACCGGTTTACGAATGTAACCGGAGGTGCCCTCACCGTTTCCTACCAGGTGGAACCAGTGGGAACGCTGGGCGCGGGCTGTCCGGGCAGTCCTCCCAAGACAATCAATGTCACAATTTTACCCTCACCGGTTATCAATTCGGTGACAAGCGTCACAGTGTGTTCCGGTCAATCCGTAGGGCCTTTTAACTTTACTGCTAATTCGGGTGGAGGTGAGAATTTTACTTGGACAAATGATAATCCTGCTATTGGACTGGGAACCACCGGCACCGGAAACATACCGGCCTTTGCCGTCAGTGCAAATTTGACAGGGTCCAATCAGGTAGCCAGTGTAACCGTTAACGCGGCAAAGGGTGGCTGCACATCCTCCACACCACTTGTTTTCCAGATCGTTGTCAGGCCGCAACCGGTGATTACACCCGTTGCCGATATTACAGTTTGCCCGGGACAAACCATTAACGCCATTAATTTCACTGCCAACACGGGCGGAGGTGAGACATTTGCTTGGACCAATGACAATACGACCATCGGTCTTGCGGGAGCAGGCACAGGAGCCATTTCATCCTATGCAGCCCCTGAGAACCTCACGGGCTCTGATATTATAGGTAATCTGAGTGTTACAGCAACGCTTAATGGATGTGTAAGTAATGCGATGCTGTTCCGCATTACCATCAAGCCTCAACCTGTGCTTACCGCTGTCGCGAGTATGGCGAAATGTCCAACGGAGTTGGTGGGTCCCTTCAACTTTACAGCCAACACGGGGGGTGGCGAGACCATAACCTGGACGAACGACAATGCTGCAGTTGGGATACCCTTGTCAGGTTCCGGAAGTATTGCCAGTTATACAGCACCGACCAACCTCTCGGGTGCGCCTTTTGTCGGCAACATCAGTGTTACGGCTACCAAGAATGGTTGCACCAGTGCTGTTCGCACCTTTACTGTAACGATTAAGCCACAGCCGGTCATTAGCCCGGTCGCCAATATTACGTTGTGTCCCGGTCAAACCGTAGGCCCCGTTAATTTTTCGGCCAACACCGGAGGGGGTGAAACATTTAACTGGACGAATTCCAACATAGCCATTGGTTTGGCCGCCAGCGGATCCGGGAATATTGGTTCCTATCTGGCTCCGCTCAATGGCTCAGGCTCACCGATCGTAGGTAACGTATCGGTCACCGGCACCCTGAATTCCTGTGTTAGTTCACCGGTTACCTTCAACATTGCAGTGAATCCCACACCGGTTGTCACACCCTTAGCTGACATTGTTCGTTGCCCGGGTGCTTCTATACCGGCCGTTAATTTTTCCGCTAACTCGGGTGGAGGAGAAGTATTCAATTGGACCAACAGTAATACCAATATCGGCCTGCCGGCTAATGGTACCGGAAACATAGCCACTTTCTTGGCACCCCCGAACTTAACGGGTGTTGCTTTTATAGGAACGATAAGTGTGACGGCCACCAAAGGTGGTTGCACCAGTTCGGCTGCCACTTTCCAAATCCGGATTGATCCGCAACCCGTCATAAACCCGATTGCCAATGTTGCGGTATGCCCCGGTCAATCCATCGGGCCGATTAACTTCACCGCCAACACGGGAGGTGGCGAAACATTCACCTGGACCAACTCTAACACGGCTATTGGCCTGGCGGGTTCCGGAACGGGCAGCATTGCCACGTATATTGCGCCTGCTAACACCACCGGCTCTGCATTTGTCGGAACGGTAACGGTAACGGCCACCCGAAACGGTTGCGTAAGTTCAGTTCAGAATTTCACCATATCGGTAAATCCTCAGCCTATCGTAACCACGATGACCAATGTGTTGGTGTGTCCCGGCCAAACCATTGGGCCATTGAATTTTTCATCCAATGCCGGTGGTGGTGAAACGTTCACCTGGACCAACTCCAACACGGCCATTGGACTTGCCGGAAGTGGAACAGGTAATATACCCTCGTGGACTGCACCCGCCAACACCTCGGGCGTTGCCTTTGTCGGGACGATTAGTGTTATCGCTACACGAAATGGTTGCGCAAGCGGACCGATGAACTTCCAGGTAACAGTGAACCCGCAGCCGGTGGTAGCCACCCAAACCGATTTGGTGGCGTGTCCGGGGGCAACTATTGGCCCGCTTAACTTTGTTGCCAATACCGGGGGAAGCGAGACCATTAACTGGACCAATAGCAACACAGCGATTGGTCTGGTTAGCTCAGGCACCGGAAATATTCCAACTTTTGTTGCAGGCAGTAACGTTACCGGTGCTGACCGTGTCGGCACCATTAGCGTAACCGCTACCAAAAACGGTTGCACCAGTGCACCGATGAATTTTACGGTCACCGTTAGGCCCAATCCGGTGGTGGCTGCCGTACCGAATGTTGTTGTATGTCCGGGGCAGTCCATTGCGGCCATTAACTTTTCCGCCAATTCCGGTGGAAGCGAAACGTTTGCCTGGACGAACAGTAACACGGCCATTGGATTGGCAGCATCGGGTAGCGGCACTATTGCCTCGTTTACCGCGGCTGCCAATGCAACCGGAGCGGATATCGTGGGTACCGTTAGTGTGACCGGATCTAAAAATGGATGCACGGGAGCTGCTACGACCTTTACCATTACCATACGACCTCAGCCGGTTGTGAATAGTGTTGCCGATGTGTCGGTGTGTGCCGGTCAGTCTGTGGCGGCCATTCCGTTTACCGCCAACACGGGCGGGGGTGAAACGTTTGCCTGGACCAACAGCAATACGTCCATTGGCCTGGCAGCCAGTGGCACGGGCAACATTCCAGCGTTTACGGCTCCGGCCAACCTCACCGGATCGGATTTTGTCGGTACTATTAGCGTGACGGCTACCCGAAATGGATGTGTAAGTGCTCCGCGCGTGTTTACCATTTCAGTGCGCGCGCAGCCGGTAGTAGCGGCTGTTGCCAATGTGGCCGCATGCTCAGGTCCTACGGCAGCTCCGATAACCATCGGGCCGATCAATTTTTCGGCCAACACCGGTGGCGGTGAGACGTTTGCCTGGACAAACACCAATACCCTTATTGGATTGCCCCTTTCGGGAACCGGAAATATTGCTGCCTACACTTCGCCTGCAAATACGACAAACGCAAACTATGTAGGCACCATCAGTCTCACTGCAACCAAAAACGGATGCAGCAGCGCGCCCGCGGTAACATTTACCATCACTGTCAGACCTCGCCCGGAAGTATCCACCACACTGAACAAGACAGTTTGCAGCAATACACCTTTTGCTCAAACACTGAATACAGACGGTGTCTCGATAGCGGCTTCTACCTACAATGTAACCGCTGTCAAAGATCCGGGTCTGGTAGGTACCCCTGTAACGGGAAACAATCTGCCGGCCAATGCGCTCAATGGCGACACGTTCATCAACACTACGGCTGTACCCCTGACGGTGCTCTATACCATCACCCCTAATGGAACTAACGGCTGTATTGGTGATCCGCGCGTGGTTACTTTAACTGTTAATCCTGAACCCGTTCTCATCAATCCGGGCGTGCCGGCCGTTTGCAGTGGTGCCAATTCGGACATTACCCTGGCCACAAATGGCACCTCGGTAGGGGCAGCTAACTATCAACTGGTAAATAAGTTATACAGTACAGACGGGGGAACCACCTTTACGGCAGTTGCTCCATCTAACTTCAGTGATGTCGGGAACGTTGCGCTCAATACCACCGGTTCAAATGTGTTAGTCAGAACCGACAAATTCGTGAACACCCGCTCCGGTCAGGTAATCGTTCGATATCAAATCCGGCCCATTTCGGTTGGATTGTGTAATGGGGCCCCTGTGAATTTCGATCTTCCGGTAAATCCGCAACCAACGCTTGATCCGACATTAAATCCTACTCCCGTGTGCAGTGGAGTGGCTGCCAATGTTACGCTGGCTGTGGCTCCGGGTTCGGTTGCTGCCGCCACTTATAATATCAACAGCCTGACCTTTGCGCCACTGGTTCGTGACCCAGCAAATTCAGTCTCGGGAACCGGCCAGGCCGCGAATGCAATTTTTAATGACAAGTACGTCAATACGCCCGCGGTTAATCCTTCGGGAACGCCTCTGCCTGCTGTTTACAAGATAGCTCCGGTTTCGGCTGCGGGTTGCATTGGTGCTGAAGGCACGGTAACCCTAACCATCAATCCTTCGCCAGCGCTCGCCTCGGGCCTTGACCGGACTGTATGTTCTTCTGAGGCCAGTGGAGTCACGCTGGCTACCCAGGGTACTGTTACGGCTGCTTCCTACAACATTATCAGTGCGACCCTGGGGGCTGGCCTGACCCAGACAGCCGGCAACACAGGTGCGCGCACGGGTGTGGGGCAAAACGAAATTGTGAACGATAGGTTCCAAAACCTGACCACCGGGGTGCGCACGGTGGTGTATCGAATTGAACCGGTTTCGTCCTCTGCCTGCAGGGGACCTCAGGTGGATATTACCCTTACGGTTGAACCTGCCGTGACAATGCTTACGCCCTCACCGGCCTCACTTTGCAGCGATACACCGGCAACGCCTGCACAAACGAACATTGCGTTGAATTCCACCGTTGTTCCTTCTGCCGGTAACGTCACATTCGATTATACCGCTGTGGCAGTTCCAGCGGGCTCTGTATCCGGATTTCTGCCTGTTCAGTCTAACCTGCCCTCTGGTTTTGTCATTGCCGATAAACTGGTTAATAATGCCAATGCGGTTGCCACGGTTACATATACCATTACGCCAAAAGCACTGGGCGCAAAAGGAGGAGCCGGTTGTTCGGCCACAGCTCCAACTGTTGTTACTGTAACCGTTGAGCCGAAGCCAAAAATGTCTGTCACTCCGGCTTCCCAAGCTGTCTGCGAAGGCGTGGCCACCAGCCTGGTACTGAATTCAGCCACTGCGCCCTCGGCCGGTGATGTTCGGTTTGAGGTTACGAATGTGGTTGCCACCGGTGGCGTAACCGGGTTTACTCCCGTAGCGACATTGATTACCCCAGGAAGCACGTTGGCCGATGTTTTGAACAACCCGACCGTCACCGATCAAACCGTGACTTACACCTTGCTACCGCGCATCGTGGGAGGACCCGGCTGTGTGGGTGACCCATTGGTGGTATCCGTAACCGTGAAGCCGCGCCCGACTGTGACGGCTGCATCACCCGCCCCGATATGTAGCGGTGACATCATTGACATTGATCTGAACCCGGATATCGACAACACCATATGTACGTGGACTGTCTCAGCTCCGGGCATTACCGGTGCCTCTGCCGGATCCGGAAACAAGATCATACAAACATTATTCAACAATACGTTTGCACCCGCCACGGCCACCTACACGGTAATCCCCAAGCTGAATGGCTGTGATGGTGCAACCATCACGATCAATGTTGTTGTAAACCCCAAGCCCGATATTGTTGGCCTTCCCTCCACGCTGAATGTCTGTGAGGGCGCTGCGCTCAATGTGCCGCTCAACGGCAATGTGGCCGGAACCACCTACGCGTGGACAGTCACTGACCCGAGCGTATTGGGAGTGCCCCTTACTGGCTCGGGAAATACCATCAACATTAACCCGATTTTGAACACCACCGGTTCGCAGGCACCTCTAACATTCTCGATTACGCCCTCGGCTAACGGCTGTGTTGGAAATCTGAGTGTGCTCCTGGTGAATGTAGCACCCCGAATGGGCGCTCGCTTTCTGTCTTCGAATGCGTCAATTTGCCTGGGTAGCTCTGAGTTTCTGATCGTGCAGCTGGATGGCCAGGCGCCTTTCACGTTGGTTTACAGTCAGAATGATGGAACAACGAGCACGGACATCACGCTGACGAATGTTGGCAATGTGAGAGTAATTCAGGTTACCCCTCCAACAACGGGAACGTATACGTATACGTTAAAATCCGTGACCGATGCGTTTAACTGCCCGCTGACTATATCGACTCCGGCACCCAACCAGATTTCAACCGTAAATGTGGGCGACACGAATTCGAACTTCACGGTGCTCACGCCAACACCTGTCTGCGGGCCTCGAACGTTCGAGTTTCAGTATAACCAAGTAGCTGGGGTTCAGTATACCTGGCAGTGGTTTGATGGAAGTCCCGACTCCGTTTACGTGGCAACGGTTACGCAACCCAATACGGTTGTGCGACATCGGTTTGCCAATCCCGCTCCCGTAGGCAACATTACCTATAACGTTACCTTGCGCACGCAGCTCTCAGCCCCGTTCCCCGGTTGCTTCAAGTCAACGATACGGCCAATTACGATATTCCCGTCAATGGTTATCAACGTGTTCCCTAATCGAACGGAGATATGCGGAAATGAACAGGTTCAGTTGTTTAATCAGAGCCAAGGTGTTGTCTCGCACCGGTGGTTCTGGCGGTTGCAGGGTTCTTCTGTAGAAAATGATGTGCGAACAACGGCCACGGTTATCTATACGCTTACCAACACCACGTCAATGACTCCGTTGGTGTATGAAATCGTGTATCAAGCCAACAATGGCAGCTGCCCTACGCCTGATGTTGTAACCCCCGTAACAGTCCACCGTTCGGTGGTAGCCGATTTCACCGTGCCAGCACCACTGCCTCAATTCACCGGTGCCCCGGTGTCGGTATTGTTCACCAATAACTCGAATCCGAATAATCCGGCTGTGCGGTATGAATGGAATTTTGGATTGGATTCCAACCCCTTGAATTTCACAGGGCAAACGCCTCCTGCTGTATTGTATAGCTCTCCTGGTTTCCGAACAATTACGCTTCGCGTAATCAATACACTGGCGGAGACCGCAGGTTTAACGTGTGCCGACACCGAGACGAAGACCATCAATATTCTGATCCCTCCGCTTACTGCTGAATTCGAGGCTGGACCTCCGGCTGCATGTTCCCCGGCAACCATTAGCGTTACGCAGAGTACGTTGGGCGGCAACAAGAATACCTGGGAAATTGTTGATCAGCTCGGTAATGTGGCCGGGCGACAATTCAATGTCAATACGCCTTCATTCGTTGTTTCAAATCCCGGGGAGTATACCATCATCTTAAAGGTTGAAAACACACTGACCAATCAGGATTTAACTGTTCAACGAGGTCCGTTCCGGGTGATCGAAAACCCGGTTGCATCGTTCCAGGCTCGTCCGACCACCGTTTTTGTTCCCGATGATGAGTTGACAACATTCAACTTCAGCACCGGAGCCACCGGGTATGAATGGAATTTTGGTGACGGGGGTACATCTTTCTTAGCAGAGCCTAAATACACCTATCAGGTTGAGGGTGTGTATGAGCTCAGCCTTACCGCCTTGCGCGATCAGGCCGGTGTGACATGCCGCGATGTAGCAACACAAACGATTACTGCCAAGCAGGGTGGTGTAACCAAGATTCCGAATGCGTTCACTCCGAATCCAAATGGTCCTACGGGTGGAAGCCAGCCGGGCGGTGGAACCGGTGCAGTCAATGATGTTTTCCTGCCGATTGTGAAAGGTTCCTTGGAGTTCAATCTCCAGGTGTTCGATCGATGGGGTAACCTCACGTTTGAAAGCAACAATTCAAGCATCGGATGGGACGGCTACGATCAGAACGGGCGCCTGATGCCGAGCGGAGTGTATGTGTATAAGCTTACGGTTCGATTGTCGAATGATCAGCGAACCACTCAGATTGGAGATGTTACTTTAATTCGATAAAACCGCAAATTGGAGAAATGAAACGTCTATTGATATTGGTGCTGCTGGGGTGGGTGAGTAGTCATGCGATTGCTCAGGATCCTCAATTTTCCCAGTACTACCAGGTGCCGTTGTATCTCAATCCGGGCTTTGCCGGCATCACGTCTCAGCAGCGGGTGTCAATTGCTCACCGTGTTCAGTGGCCGAATCTGCCGCAGGCATTTGCCACCTATGCGGCCAGCTACGACATCTTTGTTGACGAATTGCGAAGCGGTTTCGGTATACTGGCCACTACGGATAAAATGGGAACGGCCGGATGGCGCACCACAAATTTCAGTTTGCTGTACAGTTACAAAGTCAAGATTAACGATAACCTGGTTTTTTCTCCGGGCTTGAGTTTTGGATATGGATTTAATGGCCTGGATCGCTCGCGGCTTCGCCTGGGAGATGGTCTAGAATACGGTAATATTTCATTGGATGATGCGCTCTTTCGGTTGAATAATCAACAGTACTTTGATTTTGGCTCTGGGTTCTTGCTGTATAGCCGGGCGCTGTGGGTGGGGGCGGCATTTGCTCATATGAATCAACCCAATATTTCGATACTGAACGATGAAAGCCGCTTGCCGATGAAAATTACCGTGCACGGTGGCGCGCGCTTGTCACTGGCACGAAATACATTTCGAAAAAGAACGGAACGATCATCGTACTTGACACCCTCGTTTATTTATCGCAAACAAGGCCCTATTTCGCAACTTGATCTGGGTATGAACTATCATATTGATCCGGTTTCGGTTGGGTTGTGGTACCGCGGCAAACCCTTTGGTCAGTCATTGTCTGGCTCAGTTGCCCAAGATGCCCTCGTGTTTACCATGGGCCTATACCTGAAGAACCTGACGATCGGGTATAGTTATGACTTCTCAATCTCCGAATTGTCGGCCGCCTCGGGCGGTGCTCATGAAATTACACTCGTGTATGAGTTTGTTGCCAAACCGTTGAACCGCGCGGTGAAAAAGAAGAACAAGATCATTCCGTGCCCTACCTTTAACAAGAAGGAGAATTTTTGGAAGTAATTCAACTTCGGGTAATCACGGTTTTTTAATCCCCATTCGTTCCCTGGATGGTTGGATTATCCGGGGCGTTAATCGTTTTTTTTGAAATGGCAGGCATACGTGCCCGCGTTCTTTTCGTCAGGATAAACCGGGTAAAAATTACACCGGGTTTGATGGCAAATACAACCCTTCATGCTGATCGGAAGCTTTCAATTCTGCGGTGGGAAAACTTTAAGCAGATCCGAATTTCAGTTGTACCTTTGCAGGCCATGATCCGGCAGGTGTGAATTTCGCAAATCAAATCATTCACTATCAGGCTATTAATCAGGTTTCGGCAGTAGCTCAGCGCCTTGGCATGCCCACTTTTTTGGTGGGAGGTTTCGTCCGCGATTTGATCCTGAACCGGCCCAATAAGGATATTGATTTTGTCTGTGTTGGCAGTGGAATTGAATTGGCTACTCAAGTGGCGGCAGTCCTGGAACTTCCACCCCCGGTCGTCTTCAGGAATTTTGGTACGGCTATGTTGAAGACGGGGGAGTTTGAGTTGGAGTTTGTAGGGGCAAGGAAAGAGTCCTATCGTGCCGATTCCCGAAAGCCATGGGTTGAAGATGGCACACTCCAAGAGGATCAACAAAGGCGTGATTTTACCATCAACGCCATGGCCATCAGCCTGCAGGCACAAGGTTTCGGTGATCTTATCGATCCCTTTGGCGGAATCGGTCACCTGAGCAAAAAGGTGATTCAAACTCCCTTGGATCCGGTGATTACATTTTCAGATGATCCGTTGCGCATGATGAGGGCCATCCGCTTCGCCAATCAACTGGATTTTGATATTGAACCGGAAACCTTTGCGGCTATAATCAGTCAGGCGGAGCGAATCCGAATTGTGTCAGCCGAACGAGTCATCGATGAATTAAATAAAATCATTCTTTGCCCGGTTCCATCCTACGGTTTTAAGTTACTTTTCCACAGCGGCTTGTTGCACCATTTCTTTCCTGAGCTGGTGGCACTTCACGGTGTTGAGTATGTCGACAACCATGCCCACAAGGACAATTTCTTCCACACCTTACAGGTATTGGATAATGTGGCCAAGGTTTCGGATGACCTTTGGTTGCGTTGGGCTGCTATATTACACGACATCGCCAAGCCGGCTACCAAACGCTTCTCACCTCAACATGGCTGGACGTTTCACGGTCACGAGGATCGGGGTGCGCGCATGGTACCGGGCATCTTCCGCAGGCTCAAACTTCCGCTCAACGAGCACATGCAGTTCGTTCAAAAACTGGTCCGGTTGCATCTCCGCCCGATTGCGCTGGTAAAGAAAGAAGTAACGGATTCGGCTGTGCGCAGGCTTTTGTTTGAAGCCGGTGCTGCGGTGGACGCTTTGATGGTTTTGTGCCGCGCGGATATCACCAGCAAAAACCATGAGAAGGTTGGGCGATACCTGCGCAATTTCGATCTGGTTGAGTATAAGATGACGGAGGTGGAGGAAAAGGACCGGGTACGGAATTTTCAGCCACCTGTAACCGGAGATGAGATCATCCGGCTGTACAATATTCCTCCGGGTCGGATCATTGGCGACCTGAAAGATGAAATCAAGGAAGCCATCCTCGAGGGGGTTATTCGCAATGACCGGAAGGAAGCTTTACGTTTTTTAGCCGATATTGCTGCAAAAAAAGGTCTTATACTATCGTCTAATCCCCATGAATAAATTATCATTTGCCTGCCTGGTTACTACGTTTATCGCGATCGGCACGTTGGGCTTCGCTCAAAACAAGAAGACACCTGCAAAACCTGTCGATTCCACCCCCCCGAAGACGGAGCAGTCGGCCGCAGCACCGGCTCCTCACGTAAGTGACCTTACGCAGCATTTTTTCAAAAAGTACACTGCGGCCATTCAATGGAATGACTACGAGGTTGCCAAAAGTGCGCTGTATGATCTAATCGTGGAGAATCCACAAAACGACTCTCTTATTCTTAATCTGGCTTTCTATTACTACGAAAATCAGAAGTACGCCTCTTCGGCACTGGTAACGCAGGAGCTTTTGGCACGCAATAGCAAGAACGAGGCCGCGCTGGAGCTGTCAGCCGCCAGTTTCGAGGGTCTTGGCGTTTTGGATCGCGCGTTGCAGAATTATGAGTCACTTTACCTGGCCTCCAACAACACGGCAACCTTGTACAAGATGGCGTTTATTCAATATCAATTGAAGCGTTTTAAGGAGTGTGAAGCAACGGCCGATATTCTGTTGTCGAAAAAGGACATCGATACGCAAAAGGTTTCATTCACGGACTCCAAGAATCAAACGAAGGAATACCCGATGAAGGTGCCGGTGATCAATCTGAAGGGTATATTGGCACAGGAAGCCGGTGACAAGGTCAAAGCCAAGGGTTTCTTCGATCAGGCCCTGGCGTTAGCGCCTGATTTTGAGGCTGCTAAGGATAATCTGGCCAAACTAAAATAGGCGTGCAACCTCCGGCCGTTTTTCCGGTCTTTAGAGGGTAACTTGCGAGATTGAACGATCTGTCGACTCATATTCATCATGAGCTGATTGAGCAGTGCCTGGCCGGGAACAGCCGGGCGTACGAGCGGCTTTATAACCTGTATCATCGAAGCATGTACAATACCGGCTTTCGCATCGTTTTGGATGAGGCCGAGGCGGAGGATGTATTGCAAGAGGCTTTCGTCAGCGCTTTTCGTAACTTGAAGCATTACCGGGGTGATGCCTCGTTCGGAAGTTGGCTAAAGCGAATTGTGGTGAACAAGGCGATCACCCACGTGTCGCGGAAGAGAACTGAGCGATGGCCGGAAGATGACCGATTTGATGTACCTGAAGTACCGGAGGCAGACGTGTTTGACTCTTTTCCGTACACGGTGCAACACGTGAGGAAAGGGATTGAGGCACTGCCGGAAGGATATCGGCTGGTGTTGAGTTTGTATCTGCTGGAGGGTTACGATCATGCTGAAATTGGCGAGATACTGGGGATCAGCGAGTCGACATCCAAATCGCAGTTTAACCGCGCTAAGAAAAAATTGAAAGAAATACTGGAAGGAGGTAAGCTATGAACAATCAGTTAAAAGACTTCATCAACAAACACCGCGATGAGTTTGATTATCGCATACCTTCCGGCAGGGTGTGGGCTTCCATTCAGCGCCAGCTTCCCACCACCGGATGGTGGCACTCCGTGGTGATATGGCGGGCGGCCGCCCTGCTGTTGGCTGCGCTGTCGTTTTTTCTGTATTTTTCTCATCCGGTGGTGCCAAAGCCTCTGGCCAAGGGTAATCTGCAGATGGAGTTTTATGACCTGGAATCATTTTATTCGATGCAGATCAGTGAAAAAGTTGCCCTCATCGAAAACATGGAGGGTGATTGGGATGCTGAAGTATTCACGCAGGATATTCAGAAACTGGATGCTATGTACCAGGTCCTTCGTGATGAAATGAAACTTCGGCCGACCGAAAAAGTGCGCGATGCGTTAGTACTTAACTTATTGGTGCGAATCGACTTGCTCAACCAGCAGATTCAGCAACTGGAGCAGCGAAAAAAGCAACCCGAGCCACAGGCCAGTTAAAAATCTTCTTCGCTTTTAAGTTCAAACGTATCCTTCTGCGAGTCGAGCACTTTTCCATCCTCACACTTGAGCACGCGCATCGGGTTCCTGCGAATAAGCCCATAACTGTGGGTGGCCATCAAAATTGCGGTTCCGCTTTTGTTGATTTGCTGGAACAACTTCATGATGCCGCTCGAGACCTCCGGGTCAAGATTACCGGTAGGTTCATCTGCGAAAAGGATCAACGGTTCATTGATGAGCGCCCGGGCAATAACCACGCGCTGTTGTTCACCGCCTGAAAGTTGATGAGGCATTTTCTTTTCCACTGAACCCAGGCCCACCTGCATGAGCACCTCCACCAACCGGGCTTTCATCTTGGCAGATTCGCGCCAGCCGGTGGCTTTCATTACAAAGGTGAGGTTTTCCCCAACGGTGCGATCGGGGAATAATTGAAAGTCCTGAAAGATGATGCCCACCTTTCTGCGCAGTAGCGGAACCTGTTGGGGTTTGATGTCACGCATTGAAAAACCAGCGACCATCATGTCTCCGAGCTTCAGGGGCAGATCGGCATACAAGGTTTTTAACAAGGATGATTTGCCCGAACCTGTGCGGCCAACCAGGTATACAAATTCACCTTTTTCAATATCAAAGGCTACGCTGTCGAGAATTGTATTATTGTCTTGAAAGACGCTTACATCCCGGACGCGAACAACGGGATCGTTTGAAAACATCAGCTTATCCGTTTACTTTTTTGTGATCGGCCAGAAACTTCTCCAGCCCGCTGTCGGTCAGCGGATGCTTCAGCAGGGCGGTGATTACGGACAGCGGGCAGGTCGCCACATCGGCTCCGATTTCCGCACATTTAACCAGGTGAATCGTGTGGCGAATACTAGCGGCCAGAATTTCGGTACCAAAGCCGTAGTTATTGTAGATGAGGCGTATCTGCGCAATGAAGTCCAGCCCATCCTGAGAGATATCATCCAGGCGGCCAATGAAGGGCGACACATACGAGGCTCCGGCCTTGGCCGCCAGAATGGCCTGACCCGGTGAAAACACCAAGGTACAGTTCGTGCGGATGCCTTCGCTGGAGAAGCGCTTGATCGCCCGCACGCCATCTTTAATCATGGGCACTTTAACTACAATCTTGTCATCGATTTTGGCTAGTTCACGGCCCTCCTTTACAATGCCGTCATAGTCGGTGGCAATTACCTCTGCGCTGACATTATTGTCGACAATAGCGCAGATGGCTTTGTAGTGGGCCCGGATGTTATCGTGACCTTTAATGCCCTCTTTCGCCATGAGCGAGGGGGTGGTGGTTACGCCATCCAGCACGCCCAGATCATGAGCCTCGCGGATTTCGTTCAGGTTAGCGGTGTCAATGAAAAACTTCATGAAGGATTTGTGGTTTGAAGGCCTAAAAATACGGAAAACGATCGGCCCGCGGGAGGTGGGCGAGGGACAAAAAAAGAGGCAAGCCGAACATCGCACCGCTACAACCGCCTACCCTTGCTGCCTTCCGGCCCTGGGGGAGTTCAGCAGGAGCTGGTCGTGCCGACTTGCCGGCCGCAAAGGTAGTATTATTTTTATACTGCCGGAGTGTCAGGCCACTCCGTTCAGATAAAGATGAAATTCGAGCGGCCCGGCTGCCACGTATCCCTGCGCTTCCAATTCTTTTACAAAATGTTCGTTCATCTCAAGTTCCTCCCCCTTCCGTTCACCTCTTTTCGGAATGGTTATTTGAATAGCGGTGTAATGGATGGGGTCAACCCGAAGTAACACTGTAGCCTCGTACGTTTCTTTCTTGTAGTATTGGTGAACAATTGACTTGCTGATGCGATTAGCCATACCCGAGCGGCTGGAGTCTGAGCGTTTGTGGTTAACGCGCCTAAGGTACGAAGATGCCGAAGAAATCTTTTACGCCTATGCCAGCAAACCCGAAGCTACGCGTTATGTCTCGTGGCCAACTCATGAATCCATTGAAGATACCCGATCGTTTTTGGCGTATGCTGGGGCTGCGTGGGAACGGGGTAGCGACTACAGCTTCAGTCTGCGACTAAAATCGACCAACAGGCTGATCGGGAGCATAGGCCTAATCCATGAGGAGGGTAAAATTCAGTTTGGCTACATCCTGAGCCCCCAACAGTGGGGGATGGGCTATGCTACCGAGGCGTGCCGCACGGTATTGGCCGCGGTTCGAACGCTACCTGGCATTTACCGGATTTCCACTTTTGTTGATGTGGAAAACATGGCATCGGTCAGGGTGCTGCAAAAGGCTGGGTTGGTTCAGGAAGCCCGCCTGGAGAAATGGTTCCGGTTTGTCAATCAGGGTGGGCAGCCGAAAGATTGTCTTTTGTTTAAAATTCCGTAGTCCGATGTTAGTAAGACCCTTTCGGGTTTCATGGGGGCTCACACCTCTCAACCTTACCGTGTTGACCAACCTAGGCAGAGGAGACACTCTTTTAAAATCACCTGGGATTCTTGTTTTACGCCACTACCGCTTCGGGCGTAAGTTCCGGCAGGGTTACCCGGCCTGAAAATTCCTCTTCCAGCAGGCCGGCCCAGGTCGAAAGATACAACACCACATCTTCGCGAACATTAAATCGAAGGTGTCGGTTGCTTTCCGGCAAATGATTCAGAATACGCGGGTCGGAGAGGCGTTCCAGGTGTTGCAGGTCGGTTCGTTCAAAACCGGCTGCCAGCATTTCGGAGATCACGTCATCAAACGGCAAGCTGCTGGTAGGGCAGTAATCGTTTAATTGCTCTGTCCAGTCCCCATAGCGCAGGAGCGCTCTTCGGTGTATTTCGGCTGGTGTCAGGCGGGTAATGTGTTGAGCAACATACCCACAATTGCATGAGCCCATATGGCCCCATTGATATGAATCGCTTTTCCGGAGTTGGACAATGGCTAACCTTAAAGCCCCGATTATTTGTTCGTTTGCCTGTGCCATGGTTCTTTTTTGTTCAAAAATAACCGATGAAACAGGCTGTTTGTTTTAGAAACCGGTTAAAGATTTCCAGAGTATTTGGCGGAAATACAAGCCTTTGTTATACTTGCAAGTCGTAAAAACGTAATATCCGATGGGTAGAGGAGATAAAAAATCGAAAAAGGGGAAGCGATGGAGAGGATCGTTTGGCGTATCCCGGAATCGCAACAAAATAAAGACGCGTTTAAAGCGCAGCGCAACACGCAAAAAGTCAGTGGAAGCGGCTGGCGAACCGGCCAAGCCAAAACGTGCGGCACGAAAAAAAGCAGAATAAATGAAAAAACAGGTCTGCAACAATTGGTGGTGGCACATGCGTGATAAACGGATGTGAACACCCATTATTTACTTATCCCAAAGAGAAGGCCTGCTGTTCACAGCGGGCCTTCTTGTTTTTAGCAAAACCGGTAACGAATGTTAATACAGAAACTACACAACCGATCTACCCGCCTACTGGCCGGGCGCAGCTTTGCACTGGTGCTGCGTTCAGCAGGCGTTTCAGGGCGATGAGTTTTCGGTAAACCGAGCGCTGCGGTCAGTTAATCCCTCCCCGTACCTGTTCTTTTTTGACTACGGGGATTTCAAGCTGTTCGGTTCATCGCCCGAGGCCCAGATCCAAATCAAAAACGAGGAGGCTGCTATCTTCCCGATTGCCGGAACGTTCGGGCGCACGGGTAACGATCAGGAAGACGCCCGGCAAGCCGGGGAACGGGCCCGTTATTCAGCAAAGCAGCAAGCAGGCACTTGACCTGGGTATGAACCTGAAGTTGTTGTTGGAGCAGGTCAAACAATTGCGCTCTGAGATAACGCTGCCGGTCGTGCTGATGGGATACATCAATCCCATCCTTCAATACGGTATTGGGAATTTCTGCCGCAATGCGGGGGCGGCCGGGGTTGATGGCGTCATTCTCCCGGATCTTCCGTTGCGCGATTTTAACGAGCATGCGACATTGTTCCGCGATTACGACCTGTTGGTAATTATGTTGGTGACACCGGCTACTCCCGATGAGCGGATCCGACTAATCGATCAGGCCTCTTCGGGCTTTCTGTATGCGGTATCGGCCTCCAGTACTACGGGAGCTAGGGCGGGTTTTACCGCTGAACAAGAAGACTATTTCAGGCGCCTTGCGGGGCTGGGATTGCGAAATCCGGTGCTGGTTGGCTTTGGCATCTCAAATGCCGCCACCTTCCAATCGGCTTGTCGTTATGGCGCGGGTGCCATTGTCGGTAGCGCTTTTCTTTCGATGCTCAGTAACTCCACAAACCTCGAAGCTGATATCATCACGTTTGTAAAGGGTATTCGCTCAGTTTCCTGAGGGCTTGGTCTCGTAAATGCCAAAGACCCTTTTCACCGACAACACGATGATGGTGATACAGATCGCACCGAGAAAGGCCAGAAACATGTCTTTTTGGGCGTCCCAAATATCACCTTGTGTGCCCAGGTAGGCGGCACCCTGTGCGGGGAAGAACACATCCGCCACAGCCCATTCGATCAACTCGTACAAGGCGCTAAACGAAAGAGTAATTTCAATAGGTAAAAGCCATGAAGTCCACGAAGGAAAGCGGAAACCGACATAGAATAACTCGCGCATAGGATAACCAAGCAGAAACCCGAAGCATAAGTGAACAATCCGGTCGTAGTGGTTACGCGATGTATGAAATGTTTCCATTAGCCAAAACCCGAAGGGGTTTTCGGAATAGGTGTACTTGGAACCGTATACGTGCAGACACAGATACACAAAGATGAAGGTATACGTCAGATCGCTGAATGTCATTTTACGGTAAGAAATGGTCAGGGCCGCGAGAAAAATAATGACCAGCGTATTTTCGAGCAGCCAGTTTTTGGTATCGGTTGTTCCTATCAACGTGCTGAGCCAGAAAACAAAAAAGATGATGCCATACGAAAGGAGAAACGGATTTTTGATCAGGGGAGTCCGGTAGGGGGAAATGGCCAGTGAAAACTTCATACAAGGGTTATTTTTTCAAAAATGGTTTTGGGTGGTCAGCGCGTCATGGAACAAAGTAACCCGGCTTCGTACATCAGCCGGGTTATGACGATGCCCCGGACGTAAATCGTTCGGCAACAACCAGATCCTTTGTTCCCGGTTTGTACCGGTAAAATCCCACACCTGTTTTTACCCCTTTGTTCCCGGCCGTGACCATATTGATCAACAGCGGACAAGGCGCATATTTCGGATTGCCGAATCCACTGTGCAAGACATTCAGAATGGAGAGGCAGATATCGAGCCCGATGAAATCGGCCAGTTGCAGGGGACCCATGGGATGAGCCATGCCGAGTTTCATTACCGTGTCAATTTCCTGAACACCGGCAACGCCTTCGTAAAGTGTGTAGATGGCTTCATTGATCATCGGCATGAGAATCCGGTTAGCCACAAAACCGGGGTAGTCGTTCACTTCCACAGGAGTCTTTCCCAGCGTGCGCGATAGCTCCATTATTTTCTCGGTAACCGAATCGGAGGTGTTGTAGCCGCGAATGACTTCCACCAGTTTCATCACCGGCACCGGGTTCATGAAGTGCATGCCGATCACCAGGTCCGGGCTTTTGGTAACCGAGGCGATTTTGGTAATGGAAATGGAAGAGGTGTTGGAGGCGAGTATGGTGCCCGGAGCGGTATTTTCATCTAATTCCCGAAAAATTTTCAGCTTCAGATCGATATTCTCGGTCGCGGCCTCGACCACCAGCTCGGCATTCTTCACGCCCTCTTTCATGAACGTGGTGGTGCTGATGCGTTGAATGGCTGCTTTCTTTATTTCAGGCGTAATGACGCCTTTTTCGACCTGGCGGTCCAGGTTTTTTTCAATGGTAGCCACTGCCTTTTTCAATGCGTCTTCGGAAATATCAATGAGTGATACGGCAAGGCCGTGTTGAGCAAATACGTGTGCAATGCCATTGCCCATGGTGCCCGACCCGATTACGGCAACATTTTTCATAAGGATACAATTAACTTGCGGCAAAGATAGAACGACTTAAATGGAGTCAAAATCCCGCGTTCGAAACTTGTCAACCCGCTTCCTGCCATTCTATAAGCACGGTACGGTGGTGTTGTTAATTGGTCTTGCGGTCTCCATTTTCTGGGGCTCGTTTAGTCGAATGTTGCAGGGGCATTGGTTCGAGTTCTTTCGGCCGTCCGTATGGATCGGTATCTTTATCATCTACCTCTGGTACAAAGCCAACCGGTCGGTTTACCATGTCGAGTTCGATGATGAGTTCTTGTACGTGCGGCTAAAGGCCAGCGACCTCATCATACCACTCGAGAATATTAAAGACGTCAACCTCGTGTCGCTGGGCGGAGTGTATCGGGTGGATTTGTATTACAAGGAACTCATTGGAGACAAGTTTTACTTTAAGCCTTCACTGTTGTATCCGCTCAATCATAAAAAGAAAGAGGCGGTGGTGGATATCCTTTGGAAATATATCAATCAGGCCAAACAAAAGCGCACGGTTATCCCCCGAAATGCATTGCACAGTTAGCCCTGGTACTTTCGCAGGTGCGGCAGCACCTTCGTATCTGACGATTCGGCACCGCCTACTTTCATGATGTCAGTTGGGGTTTGGCAAAAGGCAGCTTTGCCGTGGTAAATCACGATCGGGGCTTTCACCAGGTGGGGGAAATGGGACAGCACGTCCAGCCAGCCATTCATGGTGTAAGACTGGCCTTTCACCTTTTCCCGGTAGTCGGGGTGCGATTGATCCAGCAAGGCATCCGGCTCCAGGTGGAGCATCGAAATGATCTCTTTCCAATAGGTTGGCGAGAGCTTTTCGCGCACCAGATTCACCTCGTTGATATGGCTGCAGATGTCCAGTGCCAGCGCTTTGGTCTGCCGGCCAACGGATGTTTCGGGATTATACAGGAGCAACAGCTCATTGGGATGGAATTGCATGGGGGCCGGGTTTTGTTGAATGAAGGTAACCAATTGCCGGTTGGCAATCAAACCTTACTCGACCAACACCTCCTTGGCCAGTCCCATCGCATTAAATCGAATCGTTAACTGACGAGCGGTATCGGCAGGTGAGGGGCAGCGCGGAGACGCATCCAGGTAGTAGGTGTAGAACTTTTGATTTCGCTTGTATAGCTCGTGTTGATCCGGTTTACCCAGCAGTTCAACGATTTGCATCTCGCTTAGCGCTTTTAGCAATTCCGTCTGCCGCGCGAGTGCATCCGCGGATGCAGCCCGGTCGCCCGCGCACCCGTTTTTGTCGGCCCGCCAGCGCTGGAGGTCAACTCCGTCAAGTGTAGGCAGAGGTTTTCCGCAGGCAATCAAAAAGAGCAGCAGCAACAAGGAGTAGGATTTCACAGCCGGTGTGGTTTAACTTGCGCCAAAATTAGAAACATGATCTCGAAGATTTTCAAGGTAGTGTGGGTGTTTTCGTTATTCGCGGTGTTGGGCCTTTTCATGTATGCCTATGCCGGGTTGCCAGACCCGGTGGTCATCTTCGAGGCCGACTTGCCCATTCAGGCATCACGCAACCTCCTGTTTTACGGGGCGTTGGTGGTCATTACGCTGGCCAACTTCCTGGCATTTGCGAACAGTAACCTGCTTCGGCATCAGCCGGACGGCTTTAAATCGTGGTTGTACGGGCTCATCATTGTGTTGAACATATTCTTTGTAATAGCCCTCAATTTCATCAGCCTCTACAACAGTGGCGAACGATTTGACTACACCCGATTGGGCATCATCATCTATGGCGTGTTGATTCTGGTGCTGGTGTGGGCGTTGGCGTGGCCGGTTCTGGCCATCGGCAGGCGATTTTTTGCTAAAAGCTAGTCTTGTTAAGCTGATATTTAACTATTTAATTATCAGTATGTTAGATGTGCTCAATTCCTGAAAAATTGTAAGACCCGCTCAACAACGAATCTTTCGGAGCACTTAATTATTGCCGTTCTTTCGTGTGCAATCCTGATTTTTTGGGCTGCTTCCGGCAACGGAATTTTTTCAACTTTGCGCACCTGTAAAAGAGGAGTTACTTCATGGCGAAAGAAATCGAATACAATGAGTCGAGTATTAAATCGCTCGATTGGCGCGAACACATCCGGTTGCGCCCCGGCATGTACATCGGCAAGTTGGGCGATGGCTCATCGAAAGACGATGGCATTTATGTGCTGGTAAAGGAAGTGATCGATAACTCCATTGATGAACACATGATGGGGTATGGCAAGGCGATCGATGTGAAAATTACCGAGTCGCGCGTGATGGTGCGCGATTACGGCCGGGGTATTCCCCTCGGTAAGGTGGTGGACGTGGTGTCCAAGATCAACACGGGGGCGAAGTACGACTCAAATGCCTTTCAGAAATCCGTAGGACTTAATGGTGTGGGTACCAAAGCAGTAAATGCCCTCTCCAACTTCTTCAAGGTGCAGGCGTTTCGCGAGGGTGCCACCAAACTCGCGGAGTTTAAGAAGGGGGTGCTCGTCAGCGATCCCAAACAGGGTAAATCCGCGGAGAAGAACGGCACGCTGGTGGAGTTCGAGCCGGACGACTCCATGTTCAAAGGCTACCGGTTTATTCCCGAGTACCTGGATGATTTGATGTGGAACTACGCATTTCTGAATGCGGGCCTTACCATCAATTACAACGGCCGTAAGTTCTACTCCAAAGATGGCTTGCTCGATTTACTCAAACAGAAAAGCGATCCTGAAGAAATCCGATATCCGATCATCCACCTGAAGGGTGATGACATCGAAGTGGCGCTGACCCATGGTAACCAGTATGGCGAGGAGTACTACTCGTTCGTCAACGGTCAAAACACCACCCAGGGAGGAACCCACCTGGCGGCCTTCCGCGAGGGGCTGGTGCGGGGTGTTCGCGATTACTTTGCCAAAGACAAGAAAGATTTTGATGCGGCTGATATACGCGCTTCCGTTATTGCCGCCATTGCTGTCCGGGTGCAGGAGCCGGTATTCGAGTCGCAGACCAAAACCAAGTTGGGGTCTGTGAACATGGCGCCCGATGGCCCTTCTGTTAAGAATTTCGTGGGCGATTTTGTAGCTAAGGAAATCGAAATTTTCCTGCATAAAAATCCGAAGGTGGCCGAGGAAATGCTCAAACGCATTCAGCAATCGGAGCGGGAACGAAAGGAAATAGCCGGCATTAAGAAACTGGCCAACGAACGCGCCAAAAAAGCCAACCTGCATAACCGCAAGCTGCGCGACTGCCGCATTCATTTTGATGATGAGAAAACCATCAAGGGGCAGCAAACGATGGTCTTTATCACGGAAGGTGACTCGGCCAGCGGCTCTATCACCAAATCGCGCGATGTAGAGACGCAGGCGGTTTTCAGTTTGCGCGGCAAGCCGTTAAACTCGTTTGGCCTTACCAAGAAGGTTGTTTATGAGAATGAGGAGTTTAACCTTCTGCAGCATGCGCTTAACATTGAAGACGGCATGGAGGGGCTTCGGTATAACAAGGTAATTATTGCCACCGATGCGGATGTGGACGGCATGCATATACGGTTGTTGTTGATGACGTTTTTCCTGCAATTCTTCCCGGAGTTAGTAAAGGCAGGGCACGTTTACATTTTGGAAACTCCGCTGTTTCGCGTCCGCAACAAGAAGGAAACGATCTATTGCTACAGTGAAGACGAAAAGCGCAAGGCGGTAGACCGGTTAGGGTCCAAACCTGAGATCACCCGATTCAAAGGCCTGGGCGAGATTTCACCGGATGAGTTTGGTGCGTTTATTGGTGAGCAGATCCGGTTGCAACCCGTTACCATTGATAAAGAAAAGCACCTGGCCAAAACGCTGGAGTTCTACATGGGAAAGAACACGCCTAATCGGCAGGAGTTCATTATCGACAACCTGCGGGTGGAGCTGGATAAGATTGAAGTAACCGAAACAGAAGAAGCAGTGGCTGAGTAAGCCGAAACAATGTATTGCGATTGATTCATGAGTAAGAAGAACAATAAGCCCGAACCTTCATCCAAACCTAAGGAGGTAATGCATACCATACCGTTGGATGGCTTGTACAAAGACTGGTTTCTGGATTATGCCTCCTATGTGATTCTGGAGCGGGCGGTGCCGCGCATTGAAGATGGGCTGAAGCCGGTGCAAAGGCGAATCATGCATTCCCTGAAGGAAGTGGATGATGGTCGGTTCAACAAGGTGGCGAACATTATCGGTCATGCCATGCAGTATCATCCCCATGGCGATGCCGCCATCGGGGAGGCCATCGTCAATATCGGGCAAAAGGATTTGTTGTTTGATACGCAGGGGAACTGGGGCGATGTGCGCACAGGCGATGGCGCAGCTGCGCCCCGCTATATCGAAGTACGCTTGTCCAAATTTGCGTTGGATGTGGTGTACAATCCACAAACTACGGAGTGGCAGCTTTCCTACGATGGTCGCAAGAAAGAGCCGGTTACGCTGCCGGTAAAGTTCCCGCTGTTGCTGGCCCAGGGTGTCGATGGTATTGCGGTCGGGCTCTCCACGAAAATTCTGCCGCACAACTTCGTTGAACTGGTCAAGGCATCCATCGATGTTTTGAAAGGGAAGAACCCGAAAATCTATCCGGATTTCCCCACGGGCGGCATTGCTGATTTTTCGGAGTACGACCAGGGCTACCGCGGGGGGCGCGTCAAAGTGCGTGCCCGCATCGACATCGTGGATAAGAAAACCCTCGCCATCCGCGAAATTCCGTTCGGCACCACCACCACCTCGCTGATGGAGTCGATTGTGAAGGCGAGCGAGAAGGGGAAGATTAAGGTTCGCCAGGTGGTTGACAACACCGCGCGCGATGTGGAGATCGTAATCCACTTGCAAAGCGGGTTGTCGCCCGAGATTGCCATGGATGCGTTGTATGCGTTCACCGATTGCGAGGTGTCCATTTCGCCCAATGCCTGCGTGATTGTGGATGACAAGCCACAGTTCATGAAGGTGAATGAGATCCTGAAAGTCAATGCCGAGCAAACCCGCGAGTTGCTGAAGCGTGAACTGGAGATCCGGAAGGGCGAGTTGATGGAGAAGATTCTTTTCTCCTCGCTGGAGAAGATATTCATTGAGAAGCGCATCTACCGCAGCATTGAGGAAGTGGACACGTACGAAAAAGTGATTTCCACGATCGATAAGGGCCTGCAGCCCTATAAGAAGCAGTTCTACCGCGAGATCACCCGCGATGATATTCTGCGGTTGATGGAAATCCGGATTAAGCGAATTTCAAAGTACGATTCCTTCAAAGCGGATGAAGCCCTGCGGGATCTTGAAAAAGAGCTGAAAGAAACACTTCATCACCTCAAGCATCTGACCGATTACGCGATCGCCTACTATCAAAACCTGCTCGATAAATACGGGAAAGGGCGTGAGCGAAAAACTGAAATCAAGAGCTTCCAGTCGGTAACGGCTGTTGAAGTGATCGCCAACAACCAGAAGCTGTACGTGAACCGGGCTGATGGGTTTGTCGGTTGGGGGTTGCGCAAAGATGAGTTTATTATCGAGTGCTCAGAGTTGGATGATATCATCGTCATCCGCAGAGATGGCAAAGCGCTCGTCAGCAGAATCGGGGAGAAGAAGTTCATGGGAAAAGACATCCTGCATGTGGGCGTTTGGAAAAAGGGCGATGAGCGAATGGTGTACAATATGATGTACAGCGATGGCAAGAGCGGGAAAACGTTTGGCAAACGGTTTGCCATGCCGGCCGTTATTCGCGACAAGGAATACGCGCTCGATCAGGACACCCCCAACAGTAAGGTGCAGTACCTCAGCGCCAATCCCAATGGAGAGGCCGAAATCGTGGAGGTTAAGCTGAGCCAGAGCAGCACCGCGCGCAAAAAGATTTTTGATTTTGATTTCTCAGAGCAGGAAATCAAAGGGCGTGGCGCACGAGGTAATGTAGTCACGAAATACCCGGTACGTAAGGTTGACTTCAAGGAAGGCAAAGGCTCAACACTAAGCGGGCTCGAGCTCTGGTTTGATGAAGCCAGCGGCCGCCTTAATAAGGACAAGCGCGGCCGTCACGTGGGCAAGTTTGACGGTGACGATCAGATTATTGCGATCACCACCAGTGGCAATTATAAGATCACGAACTATGAACTGACCAACCGGTATGAGCCCGAGAAGACGATTTTGATTGAAAAATTCAATCCCAAAAAGGTGATCTCGGCTGTGTATTGGGATGGCGAAAGCAAGCAGCACTTTGTTAAGCGCTTCCAGATAGAGACCAACTCGACAGACAAAGAGTTTAATTTCATCTCCGAGGGCATTGGGTCGCGGCTGGAGTTTGTTACCACGTCCGATAACCCGGAAGTAGAGGTGGAGGCGGTGAAAGGCAAAGGCAAGGAGAAGGAGATCGAAGTGGTGAACCTGGAGGATGTAATTGATGTGAAGGGATGGAAAGCTATGGGCAACCGGCTGAGTCAACATAAGGTCACCAAGGTGCGTCCGGTGGAAGAGCCGGAAGACACGGGCCTTGAAGGCGATGACGAAGAGGCTGAGCTGGCGACCGGAACCGGAAAGGGTGCTGAGTCGCCAAAAAAAAAATCAGCCCACGAAGAAGAACCGGTCGTTGACGAAGACGGGCAAACAGCCCTCTTCGGTGAAGGCCGGC
>DAIPHR010000006.1:24884-29488 GCA_036771215.1 Cyclobacteriaceae bacterium | reverse complement strand
CCAGCCCCAAGCGACTACCTTCTCGGTGCCTGTTGTCATTCGTGCGTCAGACGCCAGCGGAATTCGCGAACTGAAAATTGAGTTTAACCTGAACGGGGGAACCCCAACAGAGCAACATTTTGATGTTGATCCGCCTGCCACAGAGTACACGTTCAACCTCCAGATAGTCGGAGGGGTGGCGAGTGGCAATGAAATTCAATACCGAATCATCGCTACCGATAGTGCGAACAACGTTACGCGGTTACCCACGTCTGGCTTCCTCAGTATTCCCGTTTTTGATTTTGCTGCCGCTGCCGAGCAATACATTAATAACTTCAATACCACCACCACAGATTTTGCCGGCAACTTTTTTTCAGTTGCTCAGCCCGGAGGATTCACCAATGGAGCGATTCATACGGCTCACCCGTATCCGGTAGGCTTTGGCATTTCATCTACCTCGAACTTCACGTACACGCTTAAAAAGAAAATAACGGTTAGTGCTAGCAATCCCTACATCGTCTTCGATGAAATTGCGGTAGTTGAGACAATCGGCATAGCGCCCAAGGATTTTGTTCTGGTGGAAGCATCGGAAGACAATGGGCAGACGTGGTTGCCTTTAGTTAACAATTACGCTGCCGGAGCCCAAAGTCTGTGGAAACAGGCCTTTGACAATAATACCACACCGGGCGAGAACTTGTACCGGTCGCGGCTGATCAAAATCACCGATAATACAGCGTTAGTCGCTGGTGATGTCATTGTGGTGCGTTTCCGGCTTTTCTCCGATGCCGCCATCAACAGTTGGGGCTGGGCTATTGACAACCTGAGCATTCAAGGCCCCATTACCGGGCTACCCGAGTCCGTTTTGGCTGATCAGCTGATGGTATACCCCAACCCTGTGCGTGACGAGGGTGTGTCCATCGATTTCTCGTTGCCCGATCTCACCAGCGTACAAATTCAGATCGTAAACGCACAGGGGCAGGCGGTGCTCTCGGAAGACGCCCGCGGCCTGAACGGCACCTTTAAGCGATCCTATGCTACCGCAGGCTGGGCGGACGGCATGTACCTGGTCCGGCTCCAGACCGACCAGGGGCAGGTGGTGCGCAAGGTGGTCAAAATCAGGTAGCCAGCTCGTTATCAGAATTTAATCCCTGCGGAGTGTCGATTTACTTCGCAGGGTTCTTATTTTTGCCTGCCTTTGCCGAGGCGGCTTCGCGCAGGCAGGCGCAATTTATCCACCCGGAAATGCCCAGAGACAGAAGCATCCGCTCCGTTCTTATCATCGGTAGCGGCCCCATCATCATAGGTCAGGCGTGCGAGTTTGATTATGCCGGTTCCCAAGCGGCCCGAAGCCTTCGGGAAGAAGGAATTGAAGTGATCCTGATCAATTCCAACCCGGCCACCATCATGACCGACAAGATCAACGCGGATCATGTCTACCTCAAGCCATTGGAGAAAAAATCGATACGGGAGATACTGGAACTACACCACGTGGATGCCGTGCTGCCCACCATGGGCGGGCAAACAGCTTTAAACCTGTGCATTGAGTGTGATAAAGCGGGTATTTGGAACCATTATGGCGTAAAAATCATAGGGGTTGACATAAAGGCGATCGAAACCACCGAGGACCGGGAGAAATTCCGGCTCAAGATGCTGGAGTTGGGTGTGGGTGTTTGCAAAGGAGCCACGGCCACCTCGTTTTTGGGAGGTAAAGAGATTGCCCAGGCGATAGGATTCCCGTTGGTCATCCGCCCATCGTTTACGCTGGGCGGCACCGGTGGCGGATTTGTTGATAAACCCGAAGAGTTTGACGAAGCCCTTAACCGGGGTCTGCACGCTTCCCCCATTCACGAAGTGCTGGTGGAGCAGTCGATCATGGGGTGGAAGGAGTACGAATTGGAGTTGCTGCGCGATGGCGCAGGTAACGTAATTATCATCTGCTCCATTGAGAATTTTGACCCCATGGGAATCCACACGGGTGATTCCATCACGGTGGCGCCCGCCATGACACTGCCCGATACCGTCTATCAGCATATGCGCGACCTGGCCATTAAGATGATGAATGGCATCGGAAAATTTGCAGGCGGGTGTAACGTACAGTTTGCTGTGAATCCGGATACAGATGACATCATCGGAATTGAAATTAACCCCCGGGTGTCGCGTTCCTCCGCCCTGGCTTCCAAAGCCACGGGCTACCCCATAGCCAAAATTGCGGCCAAGTTGGCCATCGGCTACAACCTCGATGAACTACAGAATGCGATTACCGGAACGACTACGGCTTATTTCGAGCCGGCTCTCGATTATGTGATTGTTAAAATCCCACGGTGGAATTTTGACAAGTTTCAGGGCGCTAACCGCAGGCTGGGCTTACAGATGAAATCGGTGGGCGAAGCAATGGGTATCGGGCGAAACTTTCAGGAGGCGCTCCAGAAAGCGTGTCAATCGCTTGAAATCAGGCGAAACGGATTGGGTGCCGATGGTAAAGAACTGCGCAACCAGGACGAACTGGTGCAGAGCCTGGCCAACCCTACCTGGAACCGGCTGTTTCACATTCACGATGCCATCAAGATTGGCATACCCCTGAAGACCATTCAGAAACTTACGCGCATCGATAAGTGGTTCCTTGAGCAAATCGAAGAATTGGTGGAGTTGGAAAGACAAATAGAAGAGTACGACCTGAACAATGTGCCGACCGAGTTGCTCCGGAAAGCGAAGGAGAAAGGATTTGCTGATCGCCAGATTGCTCACTTGTTGCACTGCTACGAAAGCGAAGTCTACAAGAAGCGTACGGAATTGGGCATCAAGCGGGTGTATAAATTAGTTGATACCTGCGCGGCCGAATTTGCAGCTAAAACACCTTACTATTATTCTACATTCGACAAGGAAAACGAATCGATTGTCAGCAATAAGAAAAAGGTGGTGGTGCTGGGTTCGGGGCCCAATCGCATCGGGCAGGGCATTGAGTTCGACTACTCCTGCGTTCATGGCGTGCTGGCGGCAAAAGAGTGTGGGTACGAAACCATTATGGTGAACTGTAACCCGGAAACCGTATCAACCGACTTTGACATTTCGGACAAGCTTTATTTTGAACCGGTATTTTGGGAGCATCTGTATGACATCATTCAGCATGAGAAGCCGGAAGGGGTAATTGTGCAGTTGGGCGGGCAAACCGCATTGAAACTGGCGGAAAAACTTCATAAATACGGAATCAAAATTATTGGTACCTCCTTTGATTCGCTTGATCTGGCCGAAGATCGAGGTCGCTTTTCTAGCCTGCTGAAAGATTTGGGCATCCCGTATCCGGAGTTTGGCGTGGCCACCGATCCGGATGAAGCGCTTGAGGTATCCAAGCAAATTGGTTTCCCGTTGCTGGTTCGTCCATCCTATGTACTAGGCGGCCAAAGCATGAAAATTGTGATCAACGAGAAGGAGCTGGAGTCCCACATCATCGATATCTGGAAACATCTGCCGGACAACAAGGTACTGCTCGATCACTTTCTCGATGGCGCTATTGAAGCGGAAGCCGATGCTATCTGTGATGGCGAAGATGTATACATCATCGGCATCATGCAGCACATCGAGCCGGCCGGGATTCACTCCGGTGACTCCTATGCCGTGTTGCCCCCGTACAATCTGGGTGATTTTGTGGTGAAGCAAATGGAGCACTACACGATAAAGATTGCCCAGGCGTTGAAAGTAAAGGGGCTGATCAACATTCAGTTTGCCATCAAAAACGACAAGGTTTACGTGATTGAAGCTAACCCCCGTGCGAGCCGCACGGTGCCCTTCATTTGTAAGTCGTATGATGAGCCCTATGTTAACTACGCTACCAAATTGATGTTGGGCGAGAATAAGGTGAAGGATTTTCGTTTCAACCCCCGCAAAAAGGGGTATGCCATTAAGGTTCCCGTATTTTCGTTTAACAAGTTTCCGGAAGTCAATAAAGAACTGGGACCCGAAATGAAATCCACGGGTGAGGCCATCTACTTTATTGATGACCTCATGGATGATTATTTCCTGAACATCTATGCGGAACGAAACTTATATCTGAGCCGCTGATGAATTGTGCACAGAAAAACCGGACACGGAAATTCCGTGGGTGAATCCACCTCACGCGAGGCCCGGATTTTTCTGCCGTAACACTCCCCGCTGGAGGCGATGAACGGGTTTCGGCCCCTTCCACGAGGGAAAGCGTAGGGTTGATCCGGAATACCTTATCATTTGCCAGGTGGCGGGTAGGGAACGAAAACCCCAATTCAAATCAAACAAAAAACAGCTTTTGGCCAGATTCGATCGCCAGCGCCAAAACTTAAATTTCGTACTTTTGGATCTCTGAATACATGAAAGCGCTAATCGTCCTGACGCTCATCGGATATCTGATCTACAAGTTCGCCAGCCTGTTTTATCGTGCGGGCGCGTCTTCCCGGCAGTACCGGCAGCCGCCCGGGGGTAATCCTCAGCGCCCGGCAAACCCCGGAAAGCGGCCTGCTGCGGGGAGCGTAAAAGGGGGTGAGTATGTCGACTACGAGGAAGTGAAGTGAACGTGAAACTCTCGTTTTTCAAATACCAGGGAGCCGGCAACGATTTTGTTTGTTTTGACAATCGGCAGGGCGAGGTTAAACTGACCA
>DAIPHR010000006.1:0-24784 GCA_036771215.1 Cyclobacteriaceae bacterium | reverse complement strand
GCCGGCAACGATTTTGTTTGTTTTGACAATCGGCAGGGCGAGGTTAAACTGACCACCGAGCAAATCGGGCGCATTTGTGACCGCAGGTTTGGTGTTGGTGCCGATGGTATCATATATCTTGAACGCGATCCCGGCTACGACTTCTACGTGCGGTATTTCAATGCCGATGGCACGCAAAGTTTATGCGGCAACGGATCGCGCGCTGCGGTTGATTTGGCGGCCCACCTCAAAATCGTTGCAGCCACCACGGTATTTAATGCTTACGATGGTCCGCACGAAGCTACGCTGATTTCACCCGGTCTCATACGTATGCAGATACATGATGTGCAGCACGTGGAGCGGAAGGGTGAGGATTACTTTGTGAACACCGGCTCGCCTCATAACGTGCGGTTTGTTACGGACTTACCCCACTTCCCGGTGTTCGAAGAGGGGCGCAAGATTCGGTATAGCCCCTTGTATAACCCCACCGGCACCAACGCCAATTTTGTTGAGCCGTTGCCCGACAATACCATTGCCTTCCGTATCTACGAGCGTGGCGTTGAAGAAGAGACCTTGTCCAGCGGAACAGGAGCAACGGCCTGTGCGTTGGCGGCCAGCATGTCCGGATATTACTCACCGATCAGGGTCCGATCGCGGGGTGGTGAGTTTGAGGTTGAGTTCAAAAAACGACAGGACGGCACCTTTTATGATATTTATGTTACAGGTCCTGCCAAAATGGTATTTCAGGGCTCTTTGGAGCTATAATTGCACCCCCTAAATCTTTAACTTTACAGCCCTTTTGAAACCGGATTCCCAGTGGCCGGGCAAACGGCTGCCGGGGGATATTAACAGACGAGAACCATGCTAAAATTCATTGCCAAAATCTTCGGTACCAAGTCCGATCGGGATATCAAGCGGATGATGCCGTTGGTGGAGGAAACCAAAGTCGAATATGCGAAACTCAACAATATCTCGCACGACCAGCTTCGGGAAAAAACACGCGTGGTGCAGCAGACGATTGCCGATGGTCTGAAGTCGATTGACGATCAGTTGGCGGGCCTTCATCAACAGATTGCGGCCAACCCGGAAACGGAACTCAGTGATAAAGAGGACCTCTTTAGTCAGATTGATAAGCTTGAGGGTGATCGAAATAAAGAGCTTGAGAAAGTTCTCTTACAGGTGCTCCCGCAGGCGTTTGCCATTGTGCGCGATACGGCCCGGAGATTTAAGGAGAATGATTACATCGAAGTGACCGCCACGGAGTTTGACCGGTTACAGGCCGCCCGCCATGAGCACGTCAAGATTGATGGCGACAAAGCCCGGTGGTATAACGAGTGGGTGGCAGCCGGAAACAAAATCAAATGGGATATGCTGCACTACGATGTGCAAATCATCGGTGGCATTGCCCTGCACGAAGGTAAAATTGCCGAGATGGCCACGGGTGAGGGTAAAACACTGGTCGCCACGTTTCCTGCTTTTCTTAATGCCTTGGCGAAGCGAGGCGTTCACATCGTTACGGTAAACGATTACCTGGCCAGGCGCGACAGCGAATGGATGGGTCCGCTCTTCCAGTTTCACGGTTTGGAAGTCGATTGCATTGATAAACACGAACCCAACACGCTGGCGCGCAGAAATGCCTATCAGGCGGATATCACCTACGGCACCAACAACGAGTTTGGCTTCGACTACCTCCGCGATAACATGGCGCGGGAAACCGGTGAGCTCGTGCAACGCGGCCATCACTACGCCATGGTTGATGAAGTTGACTCGGTATTGATTGATGAGGCGCGAACTCCGTTGATTATTTCCGGTCCGATTCCGCGGGGCGATGAGCATGAGTTTTATGATCTCAAACCCCGCATTTTCAAAGTGGTGGAGGCACAGAAAAAACTGGTGAATCAATATCTGAATGACGCCAAAAAGCTCATCGGTGAAGGCAATGAAAAAGATGGCGGACTTGCCCTGTTTCGCGCCCACCGCTCCATGCCGAAGCACAAACCTTTGATTAAGTTTCTAAGCGAAACCGGCATGCGGGCCATTCTGCAGAAGACCGAGAATTTCTACCTGGCCGACAATAAGAAGGAAATGCCGAAGGCGGATGAGCCCCTGTTGTTTGTGATTGATGAGAAAGACAACAGCGTGGAGCTGACCGACAAAGGTATTGATCTGATCACGGGCGAAGGCGAAGACCCCCGTTTCTTCATTTTGCCGGACATTGGCGTGGAACTGAATAAGATTGAAAAAGATCTGTCGGTGGATGCCGGTGCCCGCCTGACCCGAAAGGAAGAGCTCATCCGCGAGTACACGACTAAATCGCAGCGGATCCACAGTGTGAATCAACACTTGTAAGCGTATACCCTGTTTGAACGCGACACCGAGTACATCATCGTAGACGGCAAGGTGAAAATTGTGGATGAACAAACGGGTCGTGTGCTGGACGGCAGACGTTATTCCGATGGACTGCACCAGGCCATTGAAGCCAAAGAAAACGTGAAGGTGGAGGACGCTACCCAAACGTATGCCACGATCACACTCCAGAATTATTTCCGCATGTACCACAAGCTGGCCGGCATGACGGGAACTGCGGAGACGGAAGCAGGCGAATTCTGGGATATTTATAAACTGGATGTGGTGGTAATTCCCACCAACCGGCCGGTAACGCGCAAAGATGGTGACGACATGGTGTACAAGACCATTCGGGAAAAATTCAATGCCGTTGTTGAAGAAATTGTGAAACTTACCCAGCAGGGCCGTCCGGTGCTGGTGGGTACCACCTCGGTCGAGATTTCGGAATTGCTCAGCCGCATGCTTCAACTGCGGAAGATCAAGCACAATGTGCTCAATGCCAAGCAACACCAGCGCGAAGCCGAGATTGTAGCTGAAGCGGGTAAGCCGGGCACGGTAACCATCGCCACGAATATGGCCGGCCGCGGAACGGACATTAAACTAACCCCCGAGTCGCGGGCAGCGGGTGGCCTCGCCATTATTGGTACCGAAAGACACGAGTCCAGGCGGGTCGACCGGCAGTTGAGAGGCCGCTCCGGCCGTCAGGGCGATCCGGGTACATCTCAATTCTACGTGTCGCTGGAGGATAACCTCATGCGAATGTTCATGCCCGAGCGAATTGCCCGCATTATGGACCGCCTCGGATTGAAGGAGGGAGAGGTGATTCAGCACTCGATGGTGACAGCTTCGATCGAACGAGCCCAGAAGAAGGTGGAGGAGAACAACTTCGGTATCCGCAAGCGCCTGCTGGAGTATGACAATGTGATGAATTCGCAGCGCGAGGTGATTTACAAGCGCAGGAAGAATGCGTTGTTTGGCGAGCGCCTGCAACTGGATATCCTCACGATGCTGAACGATACCTGCGAAGATATCGTGGCGAACGCCAAAGCAGCCGAAAGCGTGGAGAATTTCAAATTTGCCGTGCTGGGTACGTTGGGCTTTGATTTTCCTGTTTCGGCCGAAGAATTTGCCAAAACTGACCAGGCGGTATTGTCGGATAAACTCTATCATCAGGCGCTTGACCATTACAATAGTAAAAACAAGCAAATAGCGGATAAGTCGATACCGGTCGTGCAGGATATTTTTCGAAGCCGGGGAGCTACCATCGAGAATATTCTCGTGCCGTTCTCAGATGGAAATAAGCAGATTGGTGTTGCAGCTAACCTGAAGAAATGCGTGGAGACCCGGAATCGCGAGTTGATCACGGCCATGGAGAAGATGATTACGCTGGCCATAATCGATCAGCAGTGGAAAGAGCACCTGCGCGATATGGATGATCTTAAGCAATCGGTGCAAAATGCTGTGTACGAACAGAAGGACCCCTTGCTGATCTATAAGTTTGAAGGTTTTGAGGCGTTCAAACGCTTTATCGCCCGGGTCAATGAAGAGACAACTTCCTTCCTGTTGAAGGCTGAGATTCCGGCTCAGCAAGCCGATGAAGTTCAGGAAGCCAGGAGCCAGCGCAGACAAAAATTGAGCGAGCAAAAAGAAGAGTCCCGCTCGCTGCTCTCGGGCAGTAACGGAGAGGCGCACGCCACGCAGCAACCACCGCGGGAGAAGGTGATGCCGGTCCATTCGGAGAAAATTGCCGGCCGAAATGACCGCGTCACAGTCCAGTATTCCGATGGCCGTGTCGAAAAGGATGTGAAGTACAAGAAGGTTGAAGAGGATATTCGAGCGGGACGCTGCATTGTGATCTCCTAAAATGGCTTGGAATTTGGTTACCTTGGTACCATGCGGCTGGTTTTCTTGACCCTTTTAACCCTTATGGTTGCCTCCTGCGTGCAGGCGCAACGCAACAGCTCGCGGTATTACGAGGATTTGAGTGTGTTTCGGCCGCGTTTCTGGCCCCCGCTCGATACGCCCCGCGCCTCAGTCGATCCGGCTCTGCCGGAAGTGTGGGGCGCGCCAAAGTTTACCGTAAATGAAAAGGTAAACCTTGTGCTGGACAGCATTAACCGCTTTAACCTGACACGGAAATTTCTGGATGGATATACGATTCTGTTGTATTCCGGCTCAAGCCGGGAGTCGGCTATGGAAACGAAGAAGAAGGTAACTACCGAGTTACCTGACTTCGTGACTACGTTACAATACAATCAACCTAAGTTTCGGCTTACGGCCGGGGCCTATTTCACCCGGTTGGAAGCAGAAAAGGATTTATATCGGCTGCGGAGATTTCTGCCAACAGCCATTCTGGTGCCTGAGAAAATCCCCATGCGATAACGAATGGCTCTCGTTGATCAAATCAAGAGACTATCCGATAAACTTGCGCCTGATACGATTCAGGTGCGAAGACACCTGCATGCCCATCCAGAGCTTTCATACCAGGAACATGCCACAGCCGCTCTCGTTGAACAGCACCTGACCCGCTTGGGCCTGCCGTTCAGGCGACTCGCTACAACGGGCCTGGTTGGCGAAATTGCCGGACACAAGCCGGGCAAAACCATAGCGCTTCGAGCAGATTTAGATGCCTTGCCCATACAGGAGAAAAATGATGTGTCGTATCGATCAACAGTACCGGGTGTCATGCATGCGTGTGGTCATGATGTCCACACATCCTCGCTGCTTGCTACGGCCTGTATTCTGGCACGCATTCGACATGAATTTGCCGGAACCGTGCGTTTGATTTTTCAGCCGGGGGAGGAGAAGAATCCGGGCGGAGCTTCCCTCATGATCAAAGAGGGAGTGCTGGCAAACCCTCAACCTGTTTCCATTTTAGGCCAGCATGTGATGCCGCTGATTCCGGTCGGCCAGGTGGGTTTTCGTGAGGGTATGTACATGGCGAGTTCCGATGAAATCTACCTGCGCGTAATCGGCAAGGGTGGCCATGCCGGGGCACCACATCTGGTGGTTGACCCGGTAGTGATAGCTGCCAACATTATCGTGGCCTTGCAGCAGGTCGTAAGCCGGCAGGCAGACCCGCGCCAACCGACCACGCTGAATTTTGGAAAGGTGGTGGCTCAGGGCGCCACGAATATTGTACCGGAAGAAGTAACTATGGCTGGCACGTTCCGGGCGCTTAACGAAGTCTGGCGCGAAGTTGCATTGGAAAGAATTTCAAAGCTGGCGCAGGGTGTGGCAGAGGGCATGGGCGGCCGTTGTGAAGTCAGGATTTCGCGCGGCTATCCGTACCTGGAAAACGATGTCACGTTAACCAGGCGAATGCGGCAGGCTGCGGTTCAGTATGTGGGTGAATCAAATGTGGTTGATCTGGAGGTTACGTTAGGATCCGAGGATTTCGCTTACTACTCGCACGTGGTGCCCGCTTGTTTCTACCGATTGGGCACTGGTAATGCGGCTCGGGGCATAACGTCCTATGTACATACGCCTACTTTCGATATTGACGAGGCGGCCCTTCACCTGGGTCCGGGGCTGATGGCCTGGATGGCGATTCAGGAGCTTGGCCAACCGGCTTAATTGTTTGATCTGAGCCCGGCCTCACTATCTTTACTGACATGACGGAAGGCCGGATACAACCCCCGATTTCAAGCCGCCCGAATTGGCGGATGGTTGCCAAGAACACGGCCTTCATCATATTGGCGCTGCTGGCTTTTTTCTTTGCGCTTGACCTGCTCATCTCCTCTCTCCAGCATCTGGGTAATGAAGCCGCTGAAACCATTTTGTTGGCGACCTCCAATCCCTTTACGGCCTTGTTTATCGGATTGCTTACGGCTGCACTGTTACAAAGCAGCTCAGCGGTGACAACCAGCGTGGTGGCTCTCGTGGCCTCAGGGTCGCTTCCATTGCAAAGCGCTATTCCGATTATCATGGGCGCCAATGTTGGCACTACGATTACGAGTACTATTGTTTCCCTGGGCTTTATCAACAAACGAAAGGAATTCAGGAGAGCGGTGGCCGCAGGCACCTACCACGATTTTTTTAACATTCTAACCGTTGTTGTTCTCTTTCCGCTGGAGTACTACTTTGGCCTGCTGTCGAAGTTGTCACAGGTTTTGGCTGTGCAACTTTTTGATGAACCATTGGGGCCGGTTACGGGCGACTTCCGGCTTCTTGGGGGAGGTGTTAATCCCATCATTGATTTTCTTTTGGCTAAAATCCCAAGCGGGTTTGTGTTGGTTACACTTTCCATCGCCTTGCTTTTTGGATCTATTGTTTTTTTTCGGAGGGTATTGACTGACATCTTAGGTCTTGATCAGCATGGTAACGTGGAACGTTTCTTTTTCAACTGGAACCTGGTTTCATTTTTATGGGGCTTGATGATCACCGCGTTGATCAGGTCCAGCACCGTGACTACTTCGCTGGTCGTTCCGTTGGTAGCCAAAAAGATTGTGAAGTTGAGAAAGGCGGTGCCGTTCATTCTGGGAGCCAATATGGGCACTACCATTACTGCATTCATTGCGGCTGTCTCTAACTCCAATGCAGCCATAAGCATAGCCATAGCGCATTTCCTGTTCAACCTTTTTGGGGTAACACTTTTTTCCATGCCGTTCTTGCGGGAGATTCCAATCGGACTGGCCACTCGGCTGGGGCGGTTAACACTTCGGTATCGGTTGGCCGGGTTTCTGTATCTGCTGGTCACATTTTTTTTCGTTCCTTTTTCGCTCATTTATCTGAACAAAGATCGCGCAACGATAACCGAGCTGCTTTACCGAAAAGAGAACCTGATTACGGGACGCACGAGTGACTACCGAATTACCATCCGGGCCTATAAAAACGAACAACTGAATACCTGGTCAATGTATGACGAAGCGGCCCGCCAGCAACCCCGGCAAACCGTAACGGCCTACCGGAAGAATGATTTGTTGATTCTGAACAATGAGATATATGAGTTTCAATCGGTTGGATTTTGCCGTGAGGGCGCGGATCCCCATGGTCGTTACCGCATGTGTATCACAGCTATTGATACCGGATTGAAGGGGGCGTCAGGCGTTCAATTTGATTCGGTTTTTGTTTTTGAAAAGCGTTACGTACCCCAGCCGGCTGATTCTCTGGTTTCGCGGGTGTTCATAGCAAGCCGGGAAAATCTCATTGTCCAGCGCGAGACCCTGCACAATAGCCGGGTGACGGAGCGGGA
This sequence comes from Cyclobacteriaceae bacterium, assembly GCA_036771215.1. Classification (GTDB taxonomy): domain Bacteria; phylum Bacteroidota; class Bacteroidia; order Cytophagales; family Cyclobacteriaceae; genus ELB16-189. The sequence continues at coordinate 17,265 of DAIPHR010000006.1, read as the reverse complement.
ATGGCTGACAGAGATTAAAAGGCCCTGAAAACCCACACCGAGTTTATGTATATTGCTTCCCCATGGAAGGCATAAAAGAGTCGATTTTCAAGTTCCTGAGGCTGGATAACCTTATCCGCCACTTGACGGGCTACGTGGAAACACGCCTGGAGCTCTTTAAGCTGGAGATCAAGGAGGAAGTAGCCCGGGCCATCGCGCACCTCGTTGTGCTTGTGTTTCTGGTTCTGTTTGGGCTAATGTTGTTACTATTCCTGAGCATAGGAGTAGCACAGTGGCTGAATGCCTATCTCGGCCAGACCGCCACCGGTTATTTTGTCGTGGGGGGCGTTTACTTTTTGTTGTTTTTGTTGTTCATCATTTTCAAAAAACCGATTGATGCACGCATTGAACGCGCTGTCAGAGAGCGCATGAGTCAGGGAAAAGATAAGTCGTATGGAACTACTGGAAATACAGGATCCGGAGAAGAAGCGCTTGATTGAGGAGAGCGAGCGGCATAAGCGCGAGCTTGATCGTGAAGTAGGCGAATTTTCTGATCGCACCGAACGCGTGGTGAAGAACGCGCTGATCATTGGCGGAGCTCTTGCGCTGTCGTATTTCCTTTTCACCCAATTTTCAGGGAAAAAGAAAAAGGCCAAACTGAAAAAGCAGCAGGCGGATAGGGGAACAGCGGAGGTGGAACTTGAGGAAGCCGATCAGCCCCCGTCTTTCCTTTCAAGAGTAGGCACGCAAGTGATGAGTCAGGCCACGGTTATGCTGTTGGCGCTGGCCAAGGAGAAACTTGCCGAATACTTACAATCGAGAAAAGAAAAGCATGAAGATTCTTGATCAGTGGTATGCCCACGTGGAGCAAGGCCGCAAGAGCCTGGCTGTGCTCATCGATCCGGATAAGGTTGAGGATACTAGTCGGCTGACACCGCTCATACGGCTCGCGAGCGAAAATTGCGTTGACTATCTTTTTGTGGGGGGCAGTCTCATGACTACCACGAATCTCAGCGAGGTTATACGTTTTATCAAGGGCCAGGTCAGTATTCCGGTGGTGTTGTTTCCTGGTAATTCCCTCCAGCTTGACGCGCAGGCTGACGCAATTTTGTTTTTGTCTTTGATCTCCGGCCGCAACCCCGATTTATTGATCGGTCAGCATGTGGCGGCTGCCCCCATCATTCGGAATAGCCGGCTGGAAGTGCTGCCGACAGGTTACCTGCTCATCAATTCAGGCAAGATTACCTCGGCTGCTTATATCAGCAACACGATGCCTATACCTGAGGATAAGTATTCGCTGGCGGCCTGCACCGCCATGGCGGGTGAAATGCTCGGGCTAAAACTCATTTATCTGGATGCCGGCAGCGGTGCGGAACGCGAGATCAGCGCCAAGATGATTAGTGCCGTGCGTCAGGCAGTTAAAGTGCCACTGATTGTGGGCGGGGGCATTAACACCGCAGCCAAGGCAACCAAGGCGCTTGAGGCCGGGGCCGACATGATTGTGGTCGGTAATGCGTTGGAGAAAAACCCGGAACTGCTGATCGAGATTTCTGACAAAGTGTACGAGTGGAACCAATCGCTCCAACCGCGGAAATAGATGGTCCTGGTTGCCGACAGCGGTGGTTCTAAAATTGAATGGCGATTGTTGAGGAAAAATGCGCCTATTGAACAGGCGCACACGGCCGGATTCAATCCGTATTATCAGCAACCTGAAGATTTGCACAATATACTGACCGGTGAGCTTGTGCCCAAGGTCAAAGAGCCGGTACACAAAGTTTTTTACTATGGCACTGGTGTCTCGTCAGAAAAAAATCAACAACTGATCCAGGATATTTTTCTGCACTACTTTCCGGGATCAACAGTGGAGGTTCACTGGGATTTGCTAGCGGCTGCCCGTGCGCTGTGTGGGCGTTCACCGGGTATCGCCTGCATACTGGGTACGGGGTCCAACTCGTGCTTGTACAATGGCGAAAAGATAGTTGAACAAGTAGCCAATCTCGGTTGGATTCTGGCCGATGAAGGTTCAGGAACCTATGTCGGTAAACGACTGATATTTGATTACTTCCGCGGCAACATGCCGGCCAATCTGGCGGCCCAATTCAAAGCCCGGTATCCGTTTACCCGCGAGGAGGTATTGGAAAAAGTGTACCAGCAGGAACGCCCAGGCGCATTCCTGGCCAGCTTCATGAAGTTTATCTTCCAACACCTGAAAGAGCCGTATTGCTATCAATTGGTGTATCGGGCCTTTTCTGATTTCTTCGAGAATAATGTGATGAAGTATAACGACTATTCGAATTACCCCGTACACTTTACCGGCTCCGTTGCTTTTTACTTTAGCGATCTGGTCAGGCAGGTTGGTCAGGATAAGCACATTCAGGTGAAAGTAATTTCTGAGGGGCCTATAGCCGGCCTCGCATTGTATCACCAAAAAGATGTGGAGTCCTAATGTCGGTAACGGAGTCAGCCTCGCACTATGATGATCTGGAGCGCATGACCGTGCGCGACCTGCTGGTGAACATCAATCGCGAAGATCAACACGTGGCGCATGCCGTTCAGAAGGCAATTCCGGCCATGGAGGCTTTGGTTTTGCAGATCGTCATCAAGATGAAAGCGGGTGGCCGTTTGTTTTATATCGGGGCGGGCACCAGCGGCCGGCTGGGCATTCTCGATGCTTCAGAGATACCGCCCACTTATGGGTTGCCCCAAGGCAGAGTAATCGGCCTGATTGCCGGTGGCGATGCTGCCATTCGTAAAGCGGTTGAAAAGGCAGAGGATGACCCACACCAGGCCTGGCTTGATTTGGAAGCCCACCAGATCTCAAGCGCTGACGTGCTCATTGGCATTGCCGCCTCCGGGCGTACACCTTATGTCATTGGCGGGCTTCGGATGGCCAGAGAACACGGTTTGGTCACCGGTTGCATCACCTGCAATACCGGCAGCGAACTTGCCCAGGTAGCTCAATTTCCAATTGAAGTCGTTGTAGGCCCTGAGTTTGTTACGGGCAGCACACGCATGAAAGCGGGCACGGCCCAAAAGATGGTGCTGAATATGATTTCGACTGCCACCATGATTCAACTGGGCCGGGTAAAAGGAAACCGGATGGTGGATATGCAGCTGACGAATCAAAAACTGGTGAATCGCGGTGTACGAATGCTGATGCAGGAACTTCAGGTTGATGAAGCGGAAGCAGAACGCCTTCTGGCATTACACGGAAGCGTTCGTCACGTGTTGGATGCTCATCGCGGCTGACCTACAGCAGCGAGAGCTGAACCTCCTCAATCACGGCATCCAGCGGCACCAGGTATCGGCTGCGCTTGCCTACTTCCTGGCACACCGCACGCGTGCGTTTACTTACCCCTTTTCGAAACCACCGGCCGTTCAACCGAAACAAGGCGCCCTCCGGCAAGGCGGAGACCTGTACATCGTGATGGGTGCGGCTGTCGGCCTGCCTCAGGGCATTAACGAGTTTGCTATCGGCAAATGTTGATGCCTTTGGGTTGATCATGTGCTTCTGCAAGGCCGTCAAAACTTCGGCCGGAAACACCTCCTCGCGCAGCAGAGGAGCCATCAGGTCCTGGAACATCTTCTTCCACCTTACCCCGTGTGGTTCCGTGCGCGGCCCGAAGTGCAGGTGAACGGCCACATGGGCAACCTCGTGAACGTAGGTCATCAGGAAGAGCAACGGATGTAGATCGCGATTGAGTGTGATTTGCAACGGGTGGCCCGGCCTAAAGGAAAAGTCGCCCACCTTGGTTTGTCGCTTTTGCCGCAACTTGAGCCGAAAGGGGTACCGTTCATGCAAGTGAAGACAGTACGGCAGGGCCGGGGCCGGCACATGCTGCTGAAGAATGGAGAAGGCACTCAAGCGAGCAAAAATAAAAAAGGCTTTAGTCACCTAAAGCCTTCCCGGGAATGTTTGGTGATTTCTGATTACTTCACTACGGAAGCAGCAGAATCAACAACAGCAGCAGCGCTGTCTACTACAGCAGCAGCTGAATCAACTACTGCATTTACAGTAGAGTCAGCAGCAGCGGCAGCTTCTTCAGCTTTCTTACCACCACAGGCAACGAAAGCAGCAGCCAGGCCACATACCATCACAAAAGCAAGTACTTTTTTCATAGTCGTTTACAGGTTTTAAAAATTCGGCTGCAAAGATACGGGTAAAGGTTGTTTTTAGCCAAAAACCCGCAAATTTTTATGTTTTGTTCGTTTTCAGGGTGAATTCCGACCCTACCGAGTGGCCATTAGGCAAGCTGGTCGCAATTTTATTTCTTCCGGAACACCAAACGCAGTGGAACTCCTTCAAAATCGAACTTGTCGCGCAATTTGTTTTCGAGAAATCGCTGGTAGGATTCCTGAACATATTGCGGCAGGTTGCAAAAGAATGCAATCGTTGGCGATTTGCCCGGCAGCTGTGTAATGTACTTGATTTGAATCAGCTTGCCTTTCACCGCTGGCGGTGGATAATGGGCAATCTCGGGTAGCAGGGCATCATTCAAGGCGGATGTAGCAATTCTCTTCGATTTGCACTCGTACACCTGAACAGCCTTTTCAATCACCTGAAAAATCCGCTGCTTTTCCAACGCGGAAGCAAAAATCACCGGCAGGTAGTCGATCGGAGCGAGCTTTTCACCAATCTCTTTCTTGATCTTATCGGCCGTTTTGGAATCCTTGGCCACAAGGTCCCACTTGTTCATCATCAGCACCAGGCCTTTGCCCTGCTTTTGGGCCAGGGCAATCAGGCTCACATCCTGGGATTCTAAACCACGTGTAGCATCAATTACATAAATGCACACATCACACTCCTCAAGTGCTTTCAGCGACCTTAAAACGGAGTAAAACTCAATATCTGCATGAACTTTGGACTTTTTCCGGATACCGGCTGTGTCGATCAAGATAAAGTCGTTGCCATACATCTTATACCGGCTGTGAATGGCATCGCGCGTTGTCCCGGCATCATCGGTCACGATGCTGCGCTCCTGGCCGAGTAAGACATTCAGCAGGGATGACTTCCCCACATTTGGCCTCCCCAGGATAGCGATTCGGGGTATACCGGCATTCGGATCTTCAACGCCTTCGGACGGAAAACAGGCAATCACCGCATCCAATAGTTCACCCGTGCCAGAACCGGTTTCAGCTGAAACCGGGTACACATCGCCCAGCCCCAATTCATAAAACTCGGCAGCAAGAGTTGCTTTATCCGGAGTATCGGCTTTGTTGGCCGCTACAAAAACCGGCTTCTTACTCCTACGCACTATGTTGGCGAACTCCTTATCGTAGCCGGTGAGACCATCGCGGGCATCCACCATGAATACCACCACCGTACATTCATCCAGGGCCATTTCCACCTGCCTGCGGATTTCTTTCTCGAACTTATCATCCGATCCGGTGATGTACCCACCCGTGTCAATCACGGTGAAGAACTTGCCGGTCCATTCGGCATAGCCATAGTGCCGGTCGCGGGTAACCCCCGGCATATCATCAATAATAGCCTGGCGCTGTTCTACCAGACGATTAAACATAGTGGACTTTCCAACATTAGGGCGGCCAACCAGCGCCACGATATTCGCCATGCGGCAATTTACGATTTTACTACGTGGGGCAATTTGGTACCTTTCAAAATGATGAAGGCCAAGGCGCCCACTACGCTGGGCAGCGTTATTGTGTGGTCGGTGATCTCGGCTGCATTCATCGGCCCGGGTACCATTACCACGGCATTGTCGGCCGGAGCCAACCATCAACTTGATTTACTCTGGGCAGTGGTTTTCGCCACCTTGGCCTGCATTGTTTTACAAGAAGTGTCGGCCCGGCTCGTGATTGATACAGGTCTAACGTTAGGCGAAGCCATTCAACAGCGATTGGGCCCGGCAGCCTCCGGCATTAAATGGATTACCGGTGGCTCGGTAGTGCTGGGGTGTGCCGCGTATGAGGCGGGCAACATCCTGGGTGCCATCAGCGGGCTCGAACTGATTTTACCGGCATCTCGCGCTTTGCTCACCATAGTGGTCGTCTTTTTGGCGGGGGCCATTCTCTGGTCAAGTGTGCGAAGCCTCATGGGTTGGCTGATGACAGGCCTGGTTGCGCTGATGGGCATTGCCTTCTTGTTCTTGTCGTCTAAAACACCGCATCCCGTAGGTGATATTGTTCACGCAGTCGGGCAGGTTCGGGTTCCTCCCGGGGCCGAATTGCTGGCCCTCGGATTGGTGGGCACCACCATTGTCCCCTACAATATCTTTCTGGGGTCAGGCATCAGCAAAGGCCAAACGCTAGCCCTGATGCGAGCCGGCCTTTCCGTGTCTGTAGTCATTGGCGGGGCCATTACGGGTTGGATTTTGCTGGCGGGCACATTACTGCCCGGGTTCGATTCGTTTCAACTCGTGGCCGAAGTTTTTCGGGAGCGGGTGGGCACCTGGGGGGCTATTCTGTTTGGACTGGGGTTGTTTGCCGCGGGATTTTCATCTGCCATTACCTCTCCGTTTGCCGCGCAGGTGGTGGCTGAAACTGTTTTCGGATGGCGTAACCGGCATGCCGTAAAAGCACTGGGGCTTTTCGTGCTCGCCACAGGGCTTGTCTTTGGTCTCAGCGGGCGTGCCCCCATCCCGATCATTGTGGTGGTTCAGGCATTGAATGGGCTACTTCTTCCCCTGCTCACCGGCTTGTTGATATTTCTGATCAATGACCCCCGATTGGTTTCGCGTTCGGCACAACCCTCATGGGGGTATAATCTCATTTTGCTGATCGTGATGATGGCCGTTACGCGGATTGGGTTAACCGGCATACTCAAATCATGGCAAGCCGTGACAGGTGTTGCCCCCGTTGAGTGGATCAATGGATTGGTTACCGGGTTGGTGACGGCCGCAGTGGCCGCGCTCAGCATCCGGAAGCGGCTTACTTCACCCTGATGTTTTTTAATTCAATACGGCTCAGCTCGTTGACAAAAGCCCCCTCTTGCAGTGAATTTGTCGATCCAGAAAATCAATTATACGGATCGCTTTTTTGCGTTATTGCAGCAATAATTCCCTACTCCTTGCGGCGTAAAATTCCGAAATACACTGACAGTTTCGGACTCAGACTAAAATGGTTTTGCGGTGGCTCGTCAGGATTGTTTGAAACTTCCTTAACTCCAATACTTGGAATGTAATACAGATCAACGCTACAGCTCAGACGATCCGAAACAAAATAGCGAATGGAGCCGGATGCGCCAAAGTACAACGTCTTTGTCACGGGCAACTCCCAATCATAAAATGTACTTTCTACGCTGGAGTCAAACGAAGGTTCCCTAAAGTTACTGTAAAAGTCGCCACGAAAGAACAGGCCTGCGTTGAATCGAAGTTTTGAATTGGCCTGGTAGTAAAATGTGATCGGTATCAGAATATATGGACGAACTCCCTGGCTAAATGTAAATGTTGGGAAGTAAAGGCCCGCGATGATTGAGGAATTTAGCCCATAACGGTCGGAAGTTTCCCACCTCCACTCTGCACCGATTTCAAACGAATTAGTCGCTATGTTTCCAACTTTAGTTTCTTTGTTTGTCATCTGATAACTGCCTAAACTGATAAGCAGATTGTCCGGAGTGATCCCTTGCTGTGCCCATGCAGAAGACAGCGAACCAAGAATTACAAATATCGTACCTAAACTCTTCAAGCTCATATTGTTCTTAATTGCAAGTAACGATTGCCCAGTTGTAACGCGTTAGAAAGTGAGGCGTGTCAAGGAAGTATTTGGAATTCCGCCAAAATAGACGAGGTTCTATAAATCATAATTTGGCAATGGCGGTCAGGTAGCGCTCAGGAAGTTCACCGGATGTGGCCTGCTGGTAGTCGTTGTAGCTGCAGGGAACCATGCTATTACGCCCGTACTGTTGGGCGTGAGGAGGCACAATTTCCATCCACCACTTTTCGGTAAGCTTGCTTTTATAAAACGTAAGCGTTTCGGGTTCCTGCGGCATGGCTACCACGTATTTGATGAAGTCATTGCTGCGGAAGTTAAGCTCATGCTTGCGCTGATAAAATCCTTCGATGAAGTACCAGATCATGGTCGCAGTTACGGAAGCCGTCTTTCGATGCTCGTCATCGAAGTCAGCGCTATACCCGTAGAATCCGGCCGAACTTAACTTTTCATTTAAACCGGCATACCAGCAGATCTGGCACGCTTCTTCTCCGGTAAGACCAAAGGGCTGCGCATGCTCACTGCCGGGCGCATCGGCCGACTTAATTGACGCCAGGTCAAAGGTCAGCATGTCGGCCTGCCGGATGGTGGGCTCCATTTCGGTGAAGTTGTGGCGCATTTGCCCGATGCGAAAAGCCTCAAAGTAGAGTTTCTCCAGAATGGCGATGGAAGCCGGATCAATTAAGTAACTTTGATAGGCGAGGTGAATGTAACTGTGCAGATAGTTGGGTTCGTGGAGCAGGATCTTGTGAATGTGCTTCCGGTCGGCCGTGCTGGTGTGCTTGTCATCCAAATCCAGAAAGGCATCCACGTTGAGGATGCTCACCATCTTCTCCAGGCGTTCGTACGCCCAGTATTGACCATAGTCCAGGTCTTGGGTGCCTCCGATGATGAGCGGCAATACATTTTGTTCCATCAAAATCCGGCAGACCTCGCTCAGCCGCACGTACGATTCTTCGAGATCAATGCCGGCATTTAGATTACCGAGATCGACAATGCGGTAGGCTCCGGATCCTCGTTTGAGTTGGTACAATTTTTTACGCACCTCGTCCGGGCCGGATAGGTGCCCCGGGTGGTGGCCTGCCCCGCGGGTTTCGTTAAAGCCGAAAATGGCAATATGGGCACCCTTAAAGTCGGGCATTTTTTCGCCAAAAACACGAATGTTTTTAGCCAGGGAGGAAGAACTTGTAATGCCGGAATACAACCCTTCGTCAACCGGGGAGAAGAAAAGTGTGAGGTCCATATCAACGGAATTTATCGATGAACTGCCTTGACGTTACAATTTGAGTTTGGCTGAATGTTTTCATCTCCAGCAAAGGCTTGTCACCCGTGACCAGGAAATCGGCATAAGATATCTTGGCCAGTGCAAACAAAAAGTCATCTTTTGGGTCCGGCCCTGCAGCCGGCACATCGTCAACGTTGAAACTTTCGCTCACATGCTGAAGGAGTTCGATCAGCTCGGCCACGCGTGACTTTGGGAAATACTTCCGGAATTTGGCGCGACTGGTCACATCGGTTATTTCGTCAATCAATTGCGGAGTGATGATGAGCTTGATTTTCCCCTCAACAATAAGGTTTTTCAACGGTGCTAGTTCCTTGCCGATCAAAAAACTGATCCAAAGGTTCGTGTCAATAATGACTCTAATTGGATTTGGATCGGCCATAAATTGATGCGCGAACCGACTCAGTTGCTGTAGTAATATCTTTCTCGCTCAGCTCGTTGGTTTTAAATTATCGAAGAAGCGGAGTGAACTGAAAGTCGAGCAGTTCCTTTTCCTATTCTTTAGACAGCTTGATTATTACGTACTTCGACAGCCTCTTAACAAGTTCAAGCACCGTCTTAAACTCGGGATAGGGGTCAAGGGATGTCTTCATATGGATATGGCGTAATAAATGGTCGCCTCAAGTCATCGAAACGCCATTTGCGAATTAAAGTTAGTAAATAAAAAAAGGTGCCCACACACCGGCACCCCTTTTTTAATCTTTTGACTTTCGTTTAGCCTCCAAAATCGTCAAAGCGAATATTTTCTTTGGGAATGCCCATTTCATCGAGCATTTTCAAAACGGCCGCATTCATGAGAGGCGGACCGCAGAGGTAGAATTCTACATCCTCCGGTGCCGGATGACTGCCCAGATAGTTATCGTACAAGCACTTGTGGATAAAGCCGATGTAACCATCTGCATCTTTGTCATCAAGGCTCTTTTTCACCTTCCAGTTGTCTTCCGGCAGCGGCTCCGATAATCCAATGTTGAATTGAAAATTCGGGAATTGCTTTTCGATTTCGCGGAAGTGTTCCACATAAAACAATTCCTTCTTTGAACGACCACCGTACCAATACGAAACCTTCCGGTTGGTCTTCTCGGTATGGAAGAGGTGGAAGATCTGCGCACGCAGGGGAGCCATGCCTGCTCCGCCACCAATGTAAATCATCTCGCGCTGCGTCTTGTTGATATGGAACTCACCGTAGGGGCCAGAAATGGTCACCTTATCACCAGGCTTGCGTGAAAACACATAGGATGAACAAATACCGGGGTTCACATCCATCCACTTGTTATTGGCGCGATCCCACGGAGGCGTAGCTATACGTATGTTCAGCATGATGATGTTGCCCTCGGCCGGGTGGTTGGCCATGGAGTACGCCCTGAAAATGGGCTCATCATTTTTCATCTTCAGATCCCACAGCTTGAACTTATCCCAATCGGACTTGAACACATCCTGCTTGTGACCTAACTCCGGATGGGGCGTAATGTCCATCGTTTTGAAATCAACGGTAGTGGCCGGTACATCGATTTGGATGTAACCCCCCGCCTCAAACTTCAATGTTTCACCGGGCGGCAGTTTTACCACAAACTCCTTAATGAAAGTCGATACATTGTAATTTGACACCACTTCGCATTCCCACTTCTTGATTCCGAAGATTTCTTCGGGGATGCGGATGTTGAGATCCTGCGTAACCTTAACCTGGCAACCCAGGCGAACATGAGCCTTCTGTTCCTTGCGGCTCAGGTGACCTACTTCGGTAGGCAACACATCGCCACCGCCCGATTCCACCACACACTTGCACATGGCACAGGTGCCACCGCCACCGCAAGCGGAGGGTAAAAAGATCTTTTCATTGGCCAGGGTGGACAAAAGCGAACTGCCAGCCGACACGGTTATCGTCTTTTCCCCGTTGATCAAGATCTTAACGGGTCCAGACTGCACTAATTTTTTCTGAGCGAATATCAGGAGCGCCACCAACAGCAGAATAACTGCTGTAAACGCAACGATGGAGGTAAGAATGAGCATACTCGTCTTTTAAGCACCACAAATATAGCCATAGGGCCCAAAAACGAACATTTCCCCAAATAAAAAAGGCCTTTGTTTAAGGCCTTTCTAGGGTTGGAATGCCGCGGCTTCGGCTACGCGTAGAGCAGATCCTTAACGGGTAGGTCGGATTGGGCGACCGGCCGGGCATCCGGGGCGAGAATCACGCTGAGGCCGGGCCGTTGACCCCATTCAGCCAGCCGCGCCAGCGTAATGGTGCCGCGCATGTATTGATAGCCAAAGCCACGGTAGCCGCCCTTGAAGTCTTCGAAATCCTGCGGCAAAAGGGGGGAGGATTCCGGGTAGCTTACAATCACCTCAATCACGGCATTATTGGAGAACGAATTTCGGTCGCCCTGTTGTCGTTTTTTGTACTCGTACCGATAGTCAAAAGTGAGGGCGGAGATATCGGACAAGACAGCCGACCCCGTGGGGTAGCTGCCCGCACCCTTGCCAACAAAAATCTGGTTCTCGGCAAACGCACCGTTAACGACCACTGCGTTAAATTCATTTCGAATGGGGGCCAAAAAATGCTGGGCCGGCACGTACTGAGGTGCCACAAAGGCAAACACCTGCTCACCTTGGCGCACGGCCCGTGCGATCAGTTTGATTGTAAGGCCATTTTCACGGGCAAACTTCAGATCAACCGATGAGATTTTATCGATACCAAGATTGATAATGTTCTCGGGTTTAATGAACAGGCCGAAGGTGTGGGCCAGTGCAATAGTCAGTTTGAACTTGGGGTCAAAACCCTGAACATCCAGCGATGGATCGCTTTCGGCAAAGCCGAGATCCTGGGCCCCCTTCAATGCTTCCTCATAGCTTTTCTGCTCCTCGAACACCTTGGTCAGGATAAAATTGGTAGAACCGTTAAAAATGCCTTCGATGCTGTTGAGCAAATCGTTGTCGTAGTACTCCTCCAGGTTGCGGATGATGGGAATGCTGCCGCACACCGCCCCTTCGTACAAAACGGACCGATCATATTGCTGCTGAAGCTGAAAAATATCTTCCAGGTTTTCCGCCAGCATTCGCTTGTTGGCGGTAACAACATGTTTGCCGTTTTGAAGCGCCTGCCGGAGAATATCAAACGCCACACGTGCATCGTCAATCAACTCGACCACCACGTCAATCTCGGGGTCTTGCAAAATTTCCTGGTGATCGAACGTAAAAAGTTCGGCCGACAATGCTCGCTGCTTGTCACGATTTTTAACGGCAATTTTTTTGATCTCGGCTTTCACTCCGTGCGTTTCGCTAAGTACATGGTAGAGCCCCTGGCCAACACAGCCAAACCCAAATACGCCCAGTTTTAGTTTCTTCTTCATAGTGCCAATTCTTTTGGCTGTTGCTGTAAAAATTTTCGAACTACGTTTTTCAATTGGTTAAACTCGACCAGAAAACCATCGTGACCAAAATCAGACGAGATGGTTTCCAAAACGGCACCCGGTATATGACGGGCCAGTACATCCTGTTCGGCCGGTACAAAAAGATTATCGCTATCCACCGCCACCACCAGTGTTTTAGCCCGGATTTGTTGCAGTGCCCATTCTGTGGATGGGCGCCCGCGCCCCACATGGTGGCTATCCATCATTTTGGTCAAGGTCCAGTACGTAAATGCATTGAAGCGCTTGGCCAGTTTTTCACCCTGGTAGCGCTGGTAGGAGGCGGCCCGGTAATCATCCAGGTGGTCGTTCGACTTCTCCGATTGCGTCAAGCGAAAACCTTCGTAGGTACGGTACGAAATCATGGCCATGGCGCGGGCAGCTTTCAGACCTTCGGATCCAGCCCGGGCATCGTTTTCTTTCCAGGTGCTGTCGGCTTCAATGGCAAGCCGCTGCGCCTCATTAAACGCTATACCCCAGGGAGAATGAAAGGCGTTGCACGCCACGGCTACCAGATTTTCAAATACATCCGGCTGGATAATTGCCCATTCCAATGCCTGCTGGCCACCCAACGAACCACCCAGTACCGTATGGATATTGTCCAGTCGCAGGTGTTGGCGCAACAGATCAAAGGCACGCACCACATCGCGGTTGGTGATGAGCGGGAAGTCATGAAAGTAGGCGTTTCCCGTGGCGGGATTTGCAGACAGCGGACCGGTGGAGCCATAACAGCCACCCAACATATTGGCGCATACGATACACCAGCGGTCAGGAGGGAAGGGGCTCCCCGCGGTGAAGAAGTCATTCCACCACGAGGTGACATCCGAGTTGCCGGTGAGCGCATGACAAATCCACACCACGTTGTTGCGCTGTGCGTTCAACTGCCCCAGCACGGTGTACTTAAGCTGGAAGCCGGGCAGTTTCCCGCCCGACTCCAGCTCGAACTCACCGGGATAGTGAAACAAATGGTCTGATTTGGTCATGTCAATGCGATCAGGCTACAAGTTCGCCCTTGAATACGTTGGCAAAGGCCTGTTCAAAGTCGCTCTTGATGTCTTCAATGTGCTCGATACCCAGCGAAACGCGCAGCAGGTTCGGTAAAACCCCAGCCGAAATCTGCTCTTCGTCCGTCAACTGGGAGTGCGTAGTCGCGGAGGGTTGAATGATCAGCGTTTTGGCATCGCCCACGTTGGCCAGGTGGCTAACCAACTTCAATTGGTCAACCAACTTGGTAGCGTTCTCCTTTGTGCCCTTCACGGTAAAGGATAACACCGCACCAAAGCCATTCTTCAAATACTTTTTGGCCAGTTGGTGGTACGTGCTGCCGGTGAGGCCGGGATAGTTGACACTTTCCACCTGAGGATGTTCTTCCAACCATTTAGCCAACGCCAAAGCGTTGTCGCACGACCGTTGAACGCGCAACGACAACGTTTCGAGGCCCTGCAGGAACAAGAAGGAGTTGAATGGACTCAGCGAGGGACCAAAGTCGCGCAAACCTTCCACGCGCGCGCGAATAATAAAGGCGATGTTGGGTAAGCCCAGCGGGTTGCCTTCACCAAAGACGTCCCAGAATTTCAATCCGTGGTAGCCCTCCGAAGGTTCAGTGAACTGCGGAAACTTGCCGTTGCCCCAATTGTAGTTGCCCCCATCTACAATAACACCGCCAATTGAGTTGCCATGGCCACCAATCCACTTGGTGGCTGATTCTACCACCACGGCTGCACCGTGCTCGATTGGCCGGAACAGATAACCACCAGCGCCAAACGTGTTATCAACGATTACCGGTAAGTCATGCTTTCGGGCGAGCGCTGCGATGGCATCAAAATCGGGCACGTTAAATCCCGGATTACCGATCGTCTCGAGGTAGATCGCTTTTGTTTTCGAATCGATCAATTTTTCAAAGTGCTCGGCTTTATCACTTTCAGCAAAGCGCACGTCAATGCCCAGCCGCTTGAACGAAACTTTGAATTGATTGTAGGTGCCGCCATACAGAAAGGGTGAGGTAACAAAGTTATCGCCTACCGTAAGGATGTTATTGAGTGCGATGAATTGCGCGGCATGGCCGGAGCCAACGGCCAGGGCGGCAACGCCACCCTCCAGCGCGGCAATGCGCTTCTCAAATACATCCGTGGTCGGGTTCATGATTCGCGTGTAGATATTGCCAAATTCTTTCAGCGCGAACAGGTTTGCCCCGTGTTCGGAATTTTTGAACACATAGGAAGTCGTTTGGTACAAGGGTACCGCGCGGCTTTGAGTGGTGGGGTCAACTTCCTGGCCGGCATGTAACTGAAGGGTTTCAAATCGTAATGACATAAGTTTCAATTTTTGAGTTTAGTTTTTTTGAATTTTTGATTTTTGAATGGAAAGAGACATAACCTGAGCCTTGCCCGTCACGCGGCAAGCCGTGCGTTACGCTTGTTGCCCGAAGCTTGGTAATGGCTTTCGAAAACGACAACTGCGTTTAGCAGCAACACCAAATGCAACACATTCGCGTGTGACGCATCGGACGATAATACGTAGGGGATGAAGGAAGCCGCAAAGCGGCAGATGAAGGTAGAATGTTGTTTTTCATACAGCTCATCGGTTTATAGTTCCAAGACAACCTTTGCCTTGGCAGGATTTAGCACCTGGTTCCCGGCTGCCGGGAGGGGTTGCTAGCGCTTCATCGAGCCTGTTCTCTCAGCGCTTCTTTATAAATCGACTGGCTTGCGCTTCATCGATCTGATAGCACAAACGTAGGGCCCTTTAGTATAGTTTGCAAGTAGACTACTAAATTTTTGTTAAAAATCGGATCACTTACTGACGTTAGGTAACAAAATGACCCACGCGTGTGTAAACCATCGCCATTAGGTTATGCCGGTTTATCGGGTTACCTTTGAGCACGTTTTTAGCAGAGATCATTCTGTACTAGCAGGGCAAAAAAGTCGAGCCCCTCCTACTCCCAACGTTTTTTAGCTGAAATCGCACGAGAATCCGGCCCTTTGGCGGCTTTTCGATTTGTATCACCCTATAATCCCAAATGCCACCGGCACTATGACAAAATCCAACAACTCGTTTATCAAGAAGCAAAAGGAGATGATCCGCAAGAAGAAAAAGCAGGAGAAAGAAACCCGGAAAAATGAACGCAGAAAAAATGCTACAGGAGGCGATCTTGAAAGTATGCTTGCCTATGTTGACGAGTTCGGCAACCTGACCAGTGTACCCCCCGCTCAGCGTGCAACAACACCGGCCGAAAAGAAGAATTAAAATTAAATCGTAATCACAATTATCAAATTCAATCATGAAAGAAGGAAAAGTAAAGTTTTTTAACGCTACCAAGGGTTTCGGATTTATTACTCCCACCGATGGAAGCGAAGACATTTTTGTGCATCAGACGGGTCTGATCGACACCATCAAAGACAATGACCGAGTGCAGTATGAAGTGGAGCGGGGCAAAAAGGGCATGAATGCCGTTCGTGTAGAGGTAATTCAATAGTGGATCGCACGTCTACTTTTTTTTTCCCGGTTCTTAAATCAAAAGTCGACCGCTACTTCGAGCAGTCGCACCTTTCCCGCTCGGGTGGCAGACGTTTGCTGACCAAGGCCGTGGTGCAGGTGCTCGTGGCTGTTGGTTTGTATCTCGGTTTGCTTTTTTTGAGTTTACCGGCATGGGCGCTGTTCACGGGGGCTGTGCTCTTCGGAGTAACGTTGGCAGTCCTGGGCTTCAATGTGATGCACGAGGGCGGTCACCAGAGTTTTTCGCGCTACGCGTGGCTTAACAGCCTGGCCGCGTACATGCTGAATGTATTGGGCGGTAATACCCACTACTGGAAGATCAAGCATAACATTAACCACCACACGCACACGAATGTGGCGGGTATTGACTCAGACATCAATGTAGAGCCGTTCATGCGCCTGCACCCTAACCAGCCGCTGCGCCAGCTCCACCGGTATCAGCATGTGTATTGGGTGGTGCTCTATGGTATCTCGTACATCGCCTGGGTATTCTATGAGGATTTTGTCAAGTACTTTTCCGGGCGGGTGGCCGTGCATATGCCGGTGAAGCGGTTGGCGTTTCGTGAGCATGTGATTTTCTGGACGACCAAGGTTCTGTATGTCGTGGTTTACCTGGCGATACCCGTTTGGGCGCTGGGTTGGGTAAATGCGATAGCGGTATTTCTTCTGGCCACCGTTACGTGCGGTCTTTTCATCAGTATCGTTTTCCAGCTGGCCCATGTGGTCGAGGCGACTGATTTTCCTCTGGGTGGCGCGGTGAAAGGGGAGTGGGCGCTTCACCAAATCAACACCACGTCCAATTTTGCTACCCACAACCGGCTGCTGTTTTGGTTGCTGGGTGGGTTAAACTTTCAGGTCGAGCATCATTTGTTTCCGAAGGTAAGCCATGTTCATTACCCTCAACTCAACCGGCTGGTGAAGCAAACCTGCCGGGAATTCAACATTGCCTACCACGAATATTCGTCCATGTTTGATGCGCTCCGGTCGCACCTTCGGTATCTTCAGAAAATGGGCACTACCCCAATTCCGGCATGAGGCAACTCAGAATCGTAAAACAGATTACCAACCGCGAAACCCAGTCGCTGGATAAGTACCTGAGTGAAATCGCCAAAGTTGATCTGTTAACGGCTGATGAAGAAGTTACCCTGGCGCGCAGGATTCGGGATGGCGACCCGGTTGCGCTGGAGCGTCTGGCGAAAGGGAATCTGCGTTTTGTTGTTTCAGTTGCCAAACAATACCAAAACCACGGGCTTTCACTGAACGACCTGATCAATGAGGGAAACGTTGGCCTGATTAAGGCGGCTGGCCGCTTTGACGAAACCCGCGGCTTTAAGTTTATCTCCAAAGCGGTATGGTGGATTCGTCAGTCGCTACATCAGGCCCTGGCCGAGCAGTCGCGAATCGTTAGGTTACCCCTCAACCGGGTGGGGTCATAGA
>DAIPHR010000005.1:0-29863 GCA_036771215.1 Cyclobacteriaceae bacterium | reverse complement strand
TAGGCCGTTGGGTTTGGATTGAATGGCCGGAGTGTGGTATTGTTCAATTCCTCGCACCCAGTCAACACACCGTTATTACCGATTTGATTGGAAATCCAAACGAACACCGGGCGACCGGTAAACAATCCTGTTCCTCCGCGAATCTGGGTGCTACGATTTCCAAAAACATCGTAGTTAAATCCAAGACGGGGCGAAATCAAAGCCGTAGACTTAGGAAGCTGCTTTGTGTTAATCGAATACGGGTTACCATCAGGGTCGCGGAATGTAAGCGTCTCTACAGTGGAGTTCGCAAACCCGGTATCGGCAAACTTGGGAACATCCACACGGATCCCGGCTGTGATATTCAGGTTTTTGATTGGCTCGAATTCATCCTGAAGGTAAACACCCATATACGTGACTTTAGTCGGCTGTACGGGCTCGGCACCGCCCGGCAGAGCCGAGTAACGCAACTGGAATCTGCGGAGGGTGGGGTCATTCGCAGGGTTAGCATCGGTTGCCGCATACCAATCGGTTAAGCTATTATAGACATACACGCTCTGAGAACCGGGAAAGAAAACGTTCTCGAACTGAAGGCGTTCAAGGTTGAAACCGGCCGTCAGCGTGTGCTTGCCCATGTAGTAGGTGAAATTGTTCTGAAGTTGGAATGTCTTGTAGTTCAGTTTGTTGTTGGGCGTAAAGGGTTCGAAACCAAAGCTGATATACGTTGTGCTGGCGTTTTGAATTTCGACTAAAGGGAAAAAATCGCCACGCGAGCCACGATCCTCATTCTGAATGGTATAACCAACCATCAACTGGTTCGACATTTTGTCACCGAGTCGGGAATTCAGCTCCGCAACCAAAGAGTGAATGCTCTCTTTTTGGATGTAGTTTGTATTCTGGTAATTCAGCGCGTTATTATTTGTTCTTCTGTTACCAAATCCTAACGAGTTACTATTGCTTGCCAGCACATCCGTCTCAGAAATCAGGCTATTGTACCGGAGACTGAGTTTGTGATTTTGATTCACATTGTAATCAAGTTTTACCAGAAACTTATCGCTGGTCGTCTCATTTTTGTAGCCTTCATAAGGTCCAGTCTCGTATCCATAGTTGCTGCTTAAGAAGGAACTAAGCGCGTCAAGATCCGACTTCAGTACACGAGTTACATTGCCGGTGACCGGCTCCCCGCCAAGATTGGAACGGAATGATGTTGCCGGGTCGCTCCTCCGCTCAGATTCCGCGTTTAGGAAAAAGAAAAGCTTGTTTTTGACAATTGGACCGCCAACTCGAAAACCGTACTGTTTCACATCAAAGTTCTGAGTGATCACATCGCGACCATTGGCAATGTCACCTACAAAATTTTCGTTGCGAAAGTTATAAAACACTGATCCGCTGATTTCATTTGTTCCGCTTCGCGTAACGGCATTTACACCAGCTCCCACAAAGCCTGCTTGCCGCACATCAAAAGGAGCTATCGCAACCTGAATCTCATCAATCGCATCCAGCGAGATTGGGGTTGAACCCGTTCGCCCGCCTGGTTGAGCTGCCAAACCAAAACTATTGTTGAAAGATGAACCATCAATCGTGATATTATTAAAACGCGCATCAGCCCCGATGAAGGACTGCCCGCTCGCCTGGGGTGTCAATCGGGTAAAATCATTGATTGATCGACTGATAGTAGGGAGAGTGTTGATTGTTTGGGTGTTGATGTTCGTTGCCGCACCGGTCCGGTCAGAAGAGAAGACATCACTTTTGACCCCTGACACAACCACCTCCGTTAACTGCGTGGCCTCCTCAACCATCTGGACATTAAGATTTGCCGCAGTTCCAAGGCTTAGGAAAATGTCGTTGTAAACCGATTCCTTGTAGCCGACAAACGAAACCTTCACTGTGTAAGGGCCGCCAATTCGCATACCAGGAATCGTAAATCGGCCATCCGCCAGGGATGAGGTTCCGTAGGTGGTACCGGAAGGATTGTGGGTTGCCACAATGTTTGCTCCAGGGATTGATTGCCCTTGGGCATCAACCACCTTACCGGTAATTGAAGAGTTGGTTACGCCCTGCCCTAACGCACATGCAGTGGCCAATAACCCGAGGCAAAAGGTTAGTAAATGTTTCCTCATAAGTTTTGGTGTTTAGTTTCTTTAAAATGACCGGCAAAAATATCCCTTTTGGGCATCCCGCCTTTAATCCTGATTTTAAATATTTCGCACATTTTGTTAACAAACAGGAAACCTTTGCCAGCTATCAAAAATACCTTGGATGGTCACACAGAATACCCTTAATTCCATCATTATTAACTATTTAGACTTTACCATGAAAAAGACGCTTGCAGCGATTTGCTTTGTTTTGCTGGTTGTAGCCGCCCAGGCACAGCCCGATTTAGGCTATTACCTTCCCCCCGGGGTCCAATACAACCCGGCCATACCTACCCCGGCCAAATTGCTGGGCTTTGAAGTGGGCGAATGGCACGCCAGCCACGATCAGGTCGTGGCCTACATGAAAGCGATGGATGCAGTGTCGGATCGCATCTCCCTGGAGCAAATGGGTACTACGCATGAAGCCAGGCCACTACTGCTTCTGACTATTACGTCACCCAAGAACCACCAAAATATTGACGTAATCCGCCAACAACACTTACAATTGGGCGATGCCGCCCGTTCTGCGCAGTTGGACACCAAGACGATGCCGGCTGTGTTTTACCTCGGATGCTCCATCCACGGCAATGAAGCCAGCGGAGTGAATGCCGGCTTGCTTATGGTCTACCACCTGGCCGCTGCCCAGGGCCCTGAAATCGAAAAATATCTTGACCAAACCATCATCCTGTTTGATCCCGCCTTTAATCCAGACGGTATTCAACGGTTCTCGGGCTGGGTGAATTCGCGCAAGAGCAAATTGATCTCGGCCGACCCTAACGACACGGAACATAATGAGGCGTGGCCAGGCGGGCGCTTCAACCATTATTGGTTCGATCTTAACCGCGATTGGCTGGTAGCCCAGCACCCTGAGTCGCAAGCTCGGGCCCGGCAATTTCAACAATGGCGCCCCAACGTGCTCACCGACCACCACGAACAGGGCACCAATGCCACGTTCTTTTTCATGCCCGGAGTGCCTTCGCGGGTTAACCCGCTAACCCCGCCCCGCAACCAGGAACTGACCAAAAAGATGGGCGAATACCATGCAAAAGCGCTTGATGAAATCGGCTCACTCTACTTTACCCAAGAGGGTTATGACGACTTTTATTATGGCAAAGGATCCACCTTCCCCGACATTCAGGGTTCGATCGGTATCTTATTTGAACAAGCCAGTTCGCGCGGCCATGCCCAGGAAAGCACGAATGGCGTGTTGCGCTTTCCGTTTACCGTGCGAAACCAGTTCGTCACCATGCTTAGCTCACTGAAGGCCACCAATGAAATGCGCGAAGAACTGCTGAATTATCAACGGGAGTTTTTCCGCAATGCGGCAGCCGAGGCCGCCAAAGACGTGACAAAGGCATTCATCGTGGGCTCCAAAGACAAAGCCCGGGCCTTCCATTTTGCGGAAATGGCCATCCGGCAGAACATCGATGTGCATAAGCCCATAGGTAATGTCACCATCAACGGTCAAACCTTTGATGCCGAATCCGCTTATGTTATCCCCTGCAATCAAACGCAATACAAGCTGGTGAAGAGTCTATTCTTCAAGCAAACCAAATTCACGGATAGCATTTTTTATGACATCTCCAGTTGGACCCTTCCGCTTGCGTTTGGCCTGCAGTATGAAGAATTGAAGACCTCAGCGGCAGCCGGTGAAAAAATCACTGACCTTAAAATGCCGACCGGCAAAATGATCGGCCAGGGCGACTACGCGTATGTGATTGAACCGTACGGCTACTACACGCCCCGTGCCATTTACCGGCTGCTGGAAAAAGGTATTCGCGTGAAAGTCGCCAATGAACCCTTTCATGGCGCGGGCAAACGCTTCGAGCGCGGCAGCTTTATGATTTCGATTGACCATCAGGATCGCCTGCCCGATCAACTTGCCGTGTGGATGAGAGACATTACCGAGAAAGATGGGTTGGATGTTTATGCGCTCGGCACGGGCCTCGATTATACTGGCGTAAGTTTGGGTAGCAGTTCATTCACCACCCTGCGGAAACCGGAAATCGCTATTCTGGTGGAAGGTGGCGTATCGCCCACCGATGCAGGCGAACTGTGGCACTTGCTGGACGTGCGGTATCAGATTCCTGTCACGCTCATGCCCATTTCCGTCTTCAACACCACATCGCTGGCCAAATACAATACGCTGCTGATGCCGGAGGGTAGCTACTCACAAATCAGTGAAAGCGGAAAAGAAAAACTGAAGGCGTGGGTTCAGAGCGGTGGCACGTTAATCGGATTTGAACGGGCGCTCAACTGGCTTACGTCAGCCGGCCTCGCCAAATTTGATATGAAAAAAGAAGACGAGAAGAAAGAACCGGCCAAGCCCAGACCCTACGCAGATCTGGATGAAGCGCTGAGGGCGCAAGAAACCAGCGGGGCAATTTTTGAAGCCGATGTTGATCTGACGCGTCCGATATTTTATGGCTGCACCTCGGCCAAAATTTCGATGTTCAAAGCCAACAACCTGTTCATGACCAAAGCAAACGGGGCGTACGCGAACCCCCTGGTTTTTGGCGCTAACCCCTTGATCAGCGGATACATCTCGCGCCCGAATTATGATAAACTGAAAAACTCCTCCGGTCTGGGCATCACCGCTCTGGGCCGCGGACGAGTCATTGGCTTTACCGAGAACATGGCTTTTCGGGCATTCTGGTTTGGCTCCAACAAGATGTTGATGAATGCGATCTATTACGGGCACCTGATCAGTGCAGAGGCGGGTAGGTGATACACAACGCAAAGGCGGCTGAGTACGGCCGCCTTTGCTTACCTTTGTAAAACCCCCGGCAGCTTGGTAAGAAAATTCTTCCCGCTGGATAAGAACTACCTGCTCGAGCAGGCGCAAATTGCCTTGCACGACCCGCTGCTGCTTCAATTGGTTGACTCGGCCCGAAAAACCTATGTGCAAGCCCAAAACCCGCTGGGGTTGAACGATGCGTTCAGCGAAAAAATTCTCCTCTACCAGGCACATAATTTAAAGCCCCTATCGGCTTTCTATTATAACCTGGCGGGTATCTACCGCTACAAGTTTGGCGACAATCAATTGGGCTTCTTATGGAACGGTGCCGACCACGCGGAACATTACCGGCAGGAATGGAGTACCACGTTTGCCGATTGGTGCACCCGGCTTTGTCACCACCCGCAATTCGTTCAGGCCGTCTTAGACCTCACCGTATTCCTGCCGCAAAACCGGCAGGCCCACCTGGCCGAAAACCGGATGAACGCCATAATGCTCAACTTGTTTGAAGTCAAAATGCACAAGCAAAAGGGCATTGTGGCGATGAGGGTTGCCTAACCCCTGCCCGCCTTGTTGCGTCCCTACTTTTGTTATATTTGAAAGCTAACCTGCTTACCTATGCGTAAAATGTTTGTCATCGGCAGTATTGCTGTAACCGTTCTCTTGCTGATCTGGTCCTATTTCTGGACCGATGTCCTGCTTCTGTTCATCATCGTCATTCCGGTCATCATCATCGGCATTCAGGACATGGTACAAACGCGTCAGTCTATCAGGCGAAATTTCCCGGTGGCCGGCCGTTTACGCTACGTGTTTGAAGACCTACGACCCAAGATTCAGCAATATTTTGTTGAGAATGATACCGATGGTGCGCCCATCAACCGGAACGAGCGTAATGTCATCTACCAGCGCGCCAAAAAACAAATCGATACCATACCGTTCGGCACCCAGCTGGATGTTTATGCCGAAGGCTATGAGTGGATCACCCATAGCATTGTGCCGAAGGACTTTCACAAGATGGACCATCACCCGCGCATCCGTTTTGGCGGCCGAGAATGCACCCAACCGTATGACATGAGTGTACTGAATGTGTCTGCGATGAGCTTTGGCTCGTTAAGCAAAAATGCCGTGCTGGCTTTGAACGCGGGCGCCAAGATTGGTGGGTTTGCCCACAATACCGGTGAGGGTGGCTTGAGCCCCTACCACCTCGAACCCGGAGGCGATGTGATCTGGCAGATTGGCACCGGCTATTTTGGCGCGCGCACGGAAGACGGAAACTTTTCCGATGATGCCTTTCAGAAAAACGCAACACGTGCCAGTGTGAAGATGATCGAAATCAAGCTGTCGCAAGGCGCGAAGCCAGGTCATGGGGGCATTCTGCCGGCCAAAAAGAATACACCTGAAATTGCGGCTATTCGCCTGGTGAAGCCGGGAACCACGGTGTTCTCTCCTCCTTTTCACAGCGCCTTCAGCACCCCGATTGAGTTGCTGCAGTTTGTACAGAAGCTGCGAAAACTTTCGGGTGGCAAGCCCGTGGGTTTCAAACTTTGTGTTGGTCGCAAAAGCGAGTTTCTCTCCATATGCAAGGCCATGGTGCAACTGGGCATCTACCCGGACTTCATCACCGTGGATGGTGGCGAGGGCGGCACGGGTGCGGCACCCCCCGAGTTCACCAACTTTGTGGGCATGCCATTACTGGATGCTCTTGCTTTTGTGGACAACGCGCTGCGCGGGTTCGGCATCCGGCAGGAAATGAAACTGATCGCCTCCGGAAAAATACTCACCGGCTTTCACATGGTGCGGGCCATGGCGCTGGGCGCAGATACATGTAATAGTGCGCGTGCGATGATGATGGCCCTGGGATGTATTCAGGCGTTGGAGTGCAACAAAAACACATGCCCGACTGGCGTGGCTACCCAGGACCCTTACTTCATGAAAGGCCTGGTGGTGGAAGACAAAAAAGTGCGCGTGGCCAACTATCACAAGAACACGGTAGAGAGTTTTGTGGAACTACTGGGCGCCAGCGGCATTGGTCACCCGGATGAAATTAACCGCACCCACGTCTACCGCAGAGTATTTATGAACCTGGTAAAAACCTACGAAGAAATTTACCCGACCATCCCCGAAGGGTGCCTGCTGGAGGGTGGCGATGTGCCGTTTGATTATGAAGAATATATGAAAAGGGCTTCCGCACAGTCATTTGAAGTGACAGCGTAAGTCAAGAACCAGAACCCACTATTCAGGCCGGTTATTAGCTATCGGTGCCAGGATTGCCTACCTTTGCAGTTCAAGTTGCTGAATTCACCTGTTTAGGGGCAATTTTTTAATTTTTACCGGGGCTCCGGTTTTTGAATTCTTCCTCGCCCCACCACATTTTAACCATGTTATTCGACCAATTACAGCTCATTGAGCCGCTATTGCGCGCTCTTCAAGCCGAGGGTTACACCCGGCCAACACCTGTGCAGCAACAGGCTATCCCTCCCTTGTTGCAGCGAAAAGATCTGCTCGCCTGCGCCCAAACCGGCACGGGGAAAACAGCTGCTTTCTCGTTGCCTATTTTGCAACTCCTCCATCAGGATGAACTCTTCCAAAAAGGACCGGATGGAATCAAAGCGCTCATCCTCACGCCCACCCGCGAGTTGGCGATTCAGATTGGAGAGAGCATAGCCACCTATGGAAAATATTTGCGCTTGCGCCACACCGTCATCTTTGGCGGAGTGGGCCAAAAGCCACAGACCGATGCGCTGCGCAGCGGTGTAGATATTCTGGTGGCCACGCCCGGCCGCCTGCTCGACTTAATGGATCAACGGTTTGTGCACCTGCAGCACATCAAGTTCTTTGTCCTGGATGAGGCCGATCGAATGCTCGATATGGGGTTCATTCACGATGTGAAAAAGGTGATCGCCCGGTTGCCGCAGAAACGTCAAACCTTGTTTTTCTCGGCCACCATGCCACCGGAAATCGCGAAACTGGCCGCTTCAATCTTGACCAACCCGGTTACCGTTCAGGTCACTCCGGTGTCATCAACGGTCAATACCATTCAACAGTCCGTGTATTTTGTGGCCAAATCGGACAAACGGAAATTGCTTCACCATCTGCTGGAGGATCGCTCCATCAACAGTGCCCTGGTGTTTACTCGCACCAAGCACGGGGCAGACAAAGTTGCCAAGGATCTAAACCGATCCGGTATACGGGCAGAAGCCATACACGGAAACAAATCGCAGTCGTCCCGACAGTTGGCGCTTTCGAACTTCAAGGGGCGCAAAACCCGCGTGTTGGTAGCCACCGACATTGCTGCCCGCGGCATTGACATTGACGAACTTTCGCACGTCTTCAACTTTGAGTTGCCCAATGTTCCGGAAACCTATGTGCACCGTATTGGGCGCACGGGGCGGGCGGGCGCATCGGGTATTTCCATTTCATTTTGCGATGAGGAGGAAAAGGAATATCTGCACGATATTCAGAAGCTGATTGGCAAAGTGCTGCCGGTGGTCACGGATCATCCACACGTACTGGTGCGGGATGGCATGCCCAAGCCGCCTGCCCAGCCGCGGACTTCGCCCACGGAACGCAAACGCTTTCAGCCCAAACGCCAGTCCCAGTTTTCATCTCGCAGGCCATCGTCCCCAAACAAGGGTTCGGCCTTGCGCTGGGGTAGCAAGAGTCGAGAAAACAATTACTAGAAGCCATCTCAAAAAACACTTCACCATGTCAGGTTGAGTCCGACTTTGATCGGACTGTCGAAACCGGGTTTCAGTACCGAATAGCCTTCGACAAGCTCAGGCTGACAATTGAAAATTGATTTTTGAGATCGCTTCTAAATAAAAAAAGCCGGCTTATCACCGGCTTTTCTTTTTCCAACACTTCCTTGTCAAATCAGAAGTTCTTGCCAGGGAAATAGGCGACATCCCCCAACTCCTCTTCGATGCGCAATAGTTGATTGTACTTGGCCATGCGGTCGCTTCGCGAAGCCGAGCCGGTTTTGATCTGGCCCGTATTGAGTGCCACGGCCAGATCCGCAATGGTGCTGTCTTCCGTTTCACCGCTGCGGTGCGACATGATGCTCTTGTAGCTGTTCCGCTTGGCCAGGTTCACTGCGTTGATCGTTTCGGTGAGCGAGCCAATCTGGTTCACTTTTACAAGGATCGAATTCGCCACGCCCATGTCGATACCCTTTTGAAGGAAATCAACATTGGTCACAAACAAATCGTCACCTACGAGTTGCACTTTTGATCCGATCTTGTCCGTGAGTTTCTTCCAGCCGTCCCAATCCTCTTCGGCCATGCCATCTTCAATGGAAATGATCGGATACTTCTTGGCCCACTTGGCCCAGTACTCCACCATCTCGTCCGACTTCAATTTTTTACCATCCGACTTCTTAAACGTATAGGTCTTGGTCTTGCTATCGTAAAACTCGGAAGTGGCGGCATCCATGGCGATAAAAATATCAGACCCCGGTTTGAAGCCGGCTTTCTCGATGGCTGTCAACACAATTTCAATTGCTTCCTCGTTCGACTTGATGTTGGGGGCAAATCCACCTTCATCACCAACATTGGTAGAGAAGCCTTTGTCATGCAAAACTTTTTTGAGGTGATGGAATACTTCCGTGCCCATGCGCAGTGACTCGGAAAACGTGGCAGCCTTTACCGGCATGACCATGAACTCCTGAAAATCAATGGAGTTATCGGCATGGCTTCCGCCATTTAAGATGTTCATCATAGGCACTGGCAGGGTATTGGCATTCACGCCACCGATATAACGGTAGAGCGATTGGCCCGCTTCCATAGCTGCGGCACGGGCCACGGCCAGTGATGTACCCAAAATCGCGTTGGCTCCCAGTTTTCCCTTATTGGCCGTACCGTCCAATTCAATCATGATCTTGTCCACCAGGTTTTGATCAAACACAGACAAACCAACAATCTCAGCCGCAATCTTGGAGTTGACGTTATCAACCGCTTTCAAAACACCTTTGCCGAGAAATTTCTTTTTGTCGCCATCACGAAGTTCTACCGCCTCGTGGGTACCGGTCGATGCTCCTGAGGGCACCGCTGCCCGGCCAAACGCACCATTGTCGGTGATCACATCTACTTCAATAGTTGGATTTCCACGGCTATCCAAAATCTGACGGGCGTGGACACTTTCGATGAAACTCATAGGAATAATTTTTAAATGAAGAATTTAGATTTATGATTTCTTTCCGCTAGTCGATATTGTCTTGATTGATGATGTAAAGATGGCGGTTAATTCGTTCGACTCCTTGATAAGATGGAGCAATTCATTATCGCTTTTGTCAATCAGTTCAAGATCATGAATAAACGTAAGCCAAAAATTGCTTTCATCCGCCTCCTCTAAAACTACTTTTAACTTATTAGCAAAATCCGCACGAGACTTCGCACGATTGACCGCCCGATAATTTGCAGCCACGGACGAAGCTGACTTCAATAGTTGGATAGTTATGATTTTTGATCCTTGAGACCTCGGAAGTCTATCCACAAGCCTAAAGACGCGGGTAGCAAACATTCGCGTTCTCTCGATCAGCTGTGCTTTGGTCGTCATTCAAATTCAAAAATCACAATTCTTAAATCCTAAGTTTCAAACTGTTACTCCTACCTTATTACTCTCCTTTACCATGTTAACAAACTGATCAAACAAATACCGGGAGTCATGCGGACCTGGCGATGCCTCAGGATGATACTGAACGGAAAATGCGGGCTTATCCTTCCTGCGGATGCCCATAATGGTATTGTCGTTCAAGTGCAAGTGGGTCACCTCGACATGGGGAAATTTACCAGCTTCGAACTCTTTTACCGCAAAGCCGTGATTCTGCGAGGTCATTTCGCCCAACCCGGAAATACAATTCTTCACCGGGTGATTAAGACCCCGATGGCCGTGGTGCATTTTATAGGTAGACAGGCCGCTCGCCAGGGCAAGTATCTGGTGCCCCAGGCAAATGCCGAACAACGGGCGGTTTGCATTCAGAATTTCCTTTACGGTTTCCACTGCGTACGGCATCACCGCGGGGTCACCGGGGCCATTGGAAATAAAATAGCCGTGAGGCTGCCATTCTTCCATTTTGGCAAAACGGGTTTTGGCCGGAAACACCTTGACGCAACAACCGCGTTGCGTCAGGCTTCGCAGGATGTTCGTCTTGATACCGAGATCAAGCGCTGCGATACGCAGGGCGGATCCCGGGTCGCCCACCAGATAGGGTTCGCGTGTGCTCACCTGCGAAGACAGCTCGAGGCCATCCATAGAGGGCAATTTGTTGAGTTCAGCTTTAAGTTGCTCGGGGCTTAATACCGAGGAGATGATCGCATTCATGGCGCCTGCATCACGGATGTGGCGCACCAGCATGCGGGTGTCCACATCGGTGATCCCCACCACACCGTGTTTCTCCAAATATTGTTGCAGACTCTCGCGGGCCGTCTTCCGGCTGAACTCCTCCGAGAATTCATTCACCACAATTCCGCTAATGGTTGGCTTGGCACTCTCCTGCTCCTCGTCCACCGTGCCGTAATTGCCAATATGGGCGGTGGTGTTCACGATGATCTGGCCCGTGTACGAAGGGTCGGTATAAATCTCCTGGTAGCCGGTCATGCCGGTATTGAAGCAGATTTCACCTCCCGAGGTGCCAATCTTGCCAATGGCCGTTCCTTCCACAAGGAGTCCATCGGCCAGTAATAGGTAAGCTTTTGCGCTCAAGCGAGTAGTGGTTAGTCAGGCAAAAATAGACTCTTTCCGTAAGTTTATGTTACCCCCGGGTGTTGCAATTTCGGTAACCGGCCCGGTCGGGGGTCTAAAATCGATCTGGCAAAAACAAAAAAGGGATTGAACCATGTCCAATCCCTTCGTTTGAGTTCGCGTAGCCACTTATTCTTTCTTCTTAGAAGTCTTTTTGGCCTTTTTCGGCTTTTCCTCGGCTGCTGCTTGCGGCTCGGCAGCGGGGGCCTCAGCCGCACCCTCAGCCTTTTTGCCACCCTTGCGGCTTCTGCGGGTCTTGCCCTTTTTCGCGGAGTCGTCCTTCTTGTAGATCTCGTTGAAATCGACCAATTCCATCAGACACATTTCGGCATTATCCCCCAGCCGGGTATCACCCAACTTAATAATCCGGGTGTAGCCTCCGGCACGTTCGGCCGTGCGGCCCGCCACCTCGCCAAACAATGCTTTGATACCTTCTTTGCTTTGAAGATACGAAAACACGGTTCTGCGGGAGTGCTGAGAATCCGTCTTGGCTTTGGTAATCAACGGCTCCACGTATTTGCGCAAGGCTTTGGCCTTGGCCACCGTAGTGGTAATTCGCTTATTGATCAACAGGGAATTCGCCATGTTCGAGAGCAACGCATCGCGGTGCGACTTGTTGCGACCCAGGTGATTATCTTTCTTACCGTGTCTCATTAGTCTTCGTCCAGTTTATATTTTGACAAATCCATGCCGAATGTGAGGCTCTTCTCGGCAACTAATTGTTCCAATTCAGCCAGGGATTTCTTTCCGAAGTTGCGGAACTTCATCATATCGCTGATTTCCAGTTGTACCAAATCGCCCAGCGTCTTCACGTCAGCGGCTTTCAGGCAGTTGTATGCACGCACCGAAAGGTCAAGATCATGCAGCGGAGTCTTCAACAACTTGCGCATGTGCAGTAACTCTTCATCCACCTGTTCTACCTCGCTGTCCGTTCCGGATTCGAGTTCGATCGATTTATCCGAGAACAGACGGAAGTGCTGAATCAGGATGAAAGCGGCACCTTCAAGTGCTTCTTCGGGATGAATAGAGCCATCCGTTTCAATATCGATCAGCAGCTTTTCGTAGTCTGTCTTTTGCTCAACGCGCGTGTTCTCCACGCTGTATTTCACGTTCTTCACCGGGGTGAAGATGGCGTCAATCGGAATGAACCCGAAGACTTGTTCGTTGGGCTTGTTTTCTTCTGCCGGCAGGTAGCCGCGGCCCTTCTCAAGGGTCAGCTCAATTTCAAAGTGAGCCGACTCATCCAGGTTGCAGATAACATGATCCGGATTCAGGATTTCAAACGCAGAAGTAAACTTGGCAATATCGCCAGCCTTGAACTGCTTCTGCTTTTTGATGTTGACGTTGATTTTGCTGTCAAATCCGTCCGATACTTTCCGAAAACGAACCTGCTTGAGGTTCAAGATGATTTCCGCAACATCCTCGACAACGCCTTCGATGGTGGAAAACTCGTGCAGCACACCGGGAACTTTAATACCGGTTATGGCATACCCTTCCAGGGAGGACAGCAGAATTCTGCGCAGCGCATTTCCGATGGTCACTCCGTATCCTTTTTCCAGGGGTTTGAAGGTAAAGAAACCGTGAAAATCATCGGCTTTCTCCATCACAACCTTATCTGGCATTTGGAATGCTAATATTGACATATGCGTTTGTTTACGGGTTACTTCAAAATTTATACTTCAATCCGGAACAACCAATTACTTCGAATACAATTCGACAATCAACTGTTCGTTGATGTTCTCCGGAATATCCTGACGGGGTGGCAGGGTAATGATCTTGCCAACCAT
Source organism: Cyclobacteriaceae bacterium (assembly GCA_036771215.1). Taxonomy (GTDB): domain Bacteria; phylum Bacteroidota; class Bacteroidia; order Cytophagales; family Cyclobacteriaceae; genus ELB16-189. Next base: position 16,487 of record DAIPHR010000005.1, on the reverse strand, counting down.
TTCGCCTCCATCCCACTCCAGCCAATTATATTTTTTTGCGCCCTGAATTGATAGGCTGCTGGTTATTGCCTCTAATGACTTCGACTTCTCGCGCACACCGACTTGATCGCCCGCACGTAGCGTGTAAGAGGGAATGTTTACGACCTCGCCATTGACGGTGATGTGCTTGTGCACCACCAACTGGCGGGCAGCTCTGCGCGTGAGCGCAATCCCCAGGCGGTAAACGGTGTTGTCGAGGCGAGCTTCCAGCATTTGCAGCAGCACTTCGCCTGTTACACCTTTCTTACGTGAGGCTTTGTCGAAAATACCGGCAAACTGGCGCTCCAGCACACCGTAAATGTATTTCGCCTTTTGCTTCTCGGCCAACTGCGTGGCGTATTCCGAAAGCTTGCGCTTTTTGCCTTTGCCGTGTTGGCCGGGGGCGTAGTTCTTCTTTTGCAGCGCCTTGTTCTCGCCCATCACGGGTTCACTGAAGCGTCTGCTGATTCGTACTTTGGGACCGATGTATCGTGCCATGTTCTCGTAGCGTTCTTAATATCGTTTATACACGTCTTGCTTTGGGCGGACGGCAACCGTTGTGTGGCAGCGGAGTCACATCCTTAATTGCGGTAACTTCAATACCAGCAGCCTGCACCGTGCGGATCGCGGACTCGCGACCAGCACCCGGGCCTTTCACAAAAACTTCGGCCTTGCGCACGCCCAATTCAAAGGCTTTGGAGGCGCACTCCTGAGCGGCCATTTGGGCGGCATAGGGGGTGTTCTTCTTCGATCCTTTGAAACCCATTTTACCAGCCGATGCCCAGCTCACCACCTGACCGGTAGAGTTGGTCACGGAGATGATGATGTTGTTGAACGTAGCCCGGATATGAACCTGGCCTACGGCTTCTACATGCACCGTCCGCTTTTTGGCTTTTTCGGTTTTCTTCTCAACAGGAGCTGCCATAATTATCTGTTATCCTTTAGTTGCTTTCTTCTTATTCGCTACCGTCTTGCGCTTTCCTTTTCGGGTACGCGCATTGTTCTTGGTCGTTTGGCCACGCACGGGCAAGCCCTTGCGATGGCGCAGGCCGCGGTAGCAGCCAATGTCCATCAATCGCTTAATGCTCAGTTGCACCTCAGAGCGCAATGCACCTTCGATGCGGAACTTCTCCGCAATGATGGAACGGATGGCATTTGACTCTTCGTCATTCCAATCCTTAACTTTTTTGTCCCAGTTAACACCGGCTGTGGAGAGAATAAACTGAGCTCTCTTCCGGCCAATGCCGTAGATGTAGGTGAGACCAATCTCGCCTCTCTTGTTGTCTGGAATATCAACGCCCGCAATACGTGCCATATATTATCCTTGTCTTTGTTTGTAACGAGGGTTCTTCTTGTTAATAACGTACAACTTGCCGTTGCGCCTGATGATCTTACAATCCGCGCTACGCTTCTTGATGGATGCCCGTACCTTCATTTTACTTGTATCTAAACGTTATCCTACCTTTTGTCAAATCATAGGGTGACATTTCCAGTTTCACCCGGTCGCCCGGCAACAGACGGATGTAATGCATCCGCATTTTACCGGAAATGTGCGCCAGTACTTCGTGGCCGTTTTCCAATTGCACCCGAAACATGGCATTGGAAAGGGCCTCGAGAATGGTACCGTCTTGTTCTATCGACTTTTGTTTCGCCATTTATATGTATAACTACTTTCGATATACTCGTGCGTGGTGAGGACTTCTGTCAAATCGCCAAAAATCGCCACTGTATGTTCAAAGTGTGCCGAGGGTTTATGATCGGCCGTGCGGATGGTCCATCCATCGCGCTCGGCTACTACCCGTCTGGTTCCCATATTGATCATCGGCTCTATCGCAATAACCATCCCGGGTACCAGCTTTACCCCCTTGCCGCGCTTTCCATAGTTCGGCACTTCCGGATCTTCATGAAGACTTTTGCCCAGCCCGTGCCCTACTAACTCGCGCACTACGCCATAGCCAAACTTCTCCACGTAGGACTGAACCGCAAATCCGATATCACCCGTGCGGTTGCCTGCTCTCGCCTGATCGATTCCCAGGTAAAGAGAATCTATCGTGCGCTCAAGCAACAACAGCACCTCCGGCTTGACACCCGGCAACGGGTACGTATAAGCCGAATCGGTATGCAAGCCCTCATACTGAACTCCGCAATCCACCGATACAATGTCGCCTTCCTTCAGCACATACTCACCCGGAAATCCGTGCACCACCTGGTCATTGACCGAGATGCAGAGCGCAAACGGAAATCCTCCAAACCCGATGAAGGAAGGAACACTTTTGTGATCGCGAATAAACTCGTCCGCCACCCGATTCAGTTCTTTCGTTTTCACTCCCGGGGCTACCCGTTTCGCTACTTCCGCGTGTGCCTTACCCAAAATCTGGGCTCCTGCACGCATGACCTGAATGTCGTCTGGCGTCTTCAGCTTAATCATTCAATCCTAAGCCGCAGCAAACTGAGAACGTCCTTTTACTCTGCCGGACTTCATCATCCCTTCATAGTGACGCATCAACAGGTAGCTTTCGATTTGCTGCAGTGTATCTAACACCACGCCCACCAAAATCAACAGCGATGTACCACCATAGAATTGCGCGAAGTTCTGTGTGATGCCAAACAGCACGGCAAAAGCCGGCAGAATGGCCACCGCAATCAGGAACAACGCACCGGGTAACGTAATCCGGGAAAGTACTGTATCAATAAACTCGGCTGTGGGCTTACCAGGCTTAATGCCAGGGATGAAGCCACCGCCTCGTTTCAAATTATCTGCAATGTCGTTGGACGGCACCGTGATGGCCGTGTAGAAGAACGTGAAGACCAGAATCAGAATACCAAACACCAGATTGTACTGCCATGAGGTGAAGTCAGCAAAAGCCGAACCCACATAGGCACTGATGTCGCTGTCCTGCCAAATACCGGCAATGAGCGGAGGAATGAACATCAAAGCCTGAGCAAAGATGATAGGCATAACTCCGGATGAATTGAGTTTCAACGGAATGAAATCGCGCTTTCCGCCATACAGTTTGTTGCCCACCACCTGCTTGGCGTACTGCACCGGAATTCTGCGCACCGCCTGGGTCAGGGCGATAACGCCCACCACCACAAAGAACAGGGCCAGCAATTCCAGAATAAAGATGATCAGCGCGCCACCTTCTGACTTATCGAAGAATTCCTGAACAATGGCTGACGGGAAACGGGATACGATACCGATCATGATCAGCATGGAAATACCGTTGCCAATGCCCTTGTCCGTGATGCGCTCACCTAACCACATACAGAACATGGTGCCGGCCACCAGAATCACAATCGAGGAGAACGTGAAGAAGAAGCCGGGTGTTAAAATTAATTCATTGGAAACTGTGGTACGCAGATAGCCGTACGACTGGGCGGCCGTAATGAAGATCGTAAGGACACGCGTGTACTGGTTCAGTTTCTTTCTGCCGCTTTCGCCCTCTTTCTGCATCTTGGAAAACTGAGGAACGGCCACCGTCAACAACTGGATGACGATGGAGGCGGAGATGTACGGCATAATGCCGAGTGCAAAAATCGACACGCGGCTGAAGGAGCCACCGAGGAAGGTGTTGATCAGACCGAAGATACCGCTTTGGTTCGCGCCCGAAGCCAGTTGGGCTTCCAACGCCACCGCATCGATACCCGGCAACACAATGTACGAGCCCAACCGGAAAATGATCAGGAAGCCGATTGTGTTGAAGATTCGCGTGCGCAAATCTTCAATCGAGAAAATGTTCTTTATGGTCTGAAAAAACCTCTTCATGCTTAAATCTTCGTTGCAGTGCCCCCGGCTGTTTCAATGGCTTTGGTTGCCGTATCTGAAAAGGCATGCGCCTCCACATTTACTTTTGATTTGAGCTCGCCACGGCCCAGCACTTTCACTTTATCGTTCTTTCCAACAATTCCGTTTTCAATCATCACCTTCACGCTGATGGCGCTGGCTTTGGTTTTCTGGGCCAGCAATTCCAGCGTATCCAGGTTCACACTCTTGAAATAAATCTTGTTGTTATTCTTGAAGCCGAACTTGGGGATACGTCTCTGCAACGGCATCTGACCGCCTTCGAAACCGATCTTCTTGTGGTATCCCGAGCGTGACTGGGCACCTTTGTGACCACGACCGGCCGTGCTTCCACCCGATCCCTGGCCGCGCCCCAGGCGCTTGTTCGTTTTGGTTGAGCCGGCAGCCGGCTTTAGTGTGTGCAGCTTCATATTATAACTCCGTTACCTTAACCAAATGACTTACCTTTTTCACCATACCCTGGATTTGCGGGGTATATTCCACTTCTACAAATGACTGGCGCTTGCCCAGGCCCAATGACAAAATGGTCTTTTGCTGGGTTTCGGCACGCTTGATCATGCTGCGAACTTGTGTGATTCTAACCTTCGCCATGGTATTATCCATTAAATACTTTTGACAACTCTACTCCGCGGTTGCGAGCAATCGTAAACGGATCGCGCATGCTGGTCAACGCCTTGAACGTGGCTTTTACCACATTGTGTGGATTGGACGAGCCTTTCGACTTGGCCAACACATTGTGCACACCGGCACTATCCAAAACGGCACGCATGGCACCACCGGCAATAACACCGGTACCAGGCGAAGCCGGCTTCAACAACACAAAACCTCCACCGAACTTCCCGGTCGATTCGTGCGGAACGGTGCCATTGATGATCGGTACCTTCACCAGGTGCTTCTTGGCATCATCGATACCCTTGGTAATGGCATCCTGAACTTCGTTGGCTTTGCCAAGTCCGTAACCCACCACACCATTTCCATCACCTACCACCACAATCGCGGCAAAACTGAAGCGTCTTCCGCCCTTCACCACTTTTGCCACGCGTTGGATGGCAACGACTTTCTCTTTTAAGTCGATTTCGCTGGCCTTTACTGTGCTGACGTTGCTCTGAGTCATGCGTTTAAAATTTTAAACCTCCCTCTCTGGCGCCTTCGGCCAAAGCTTTGATGTTTCCGTGATACAAATAACCGTTGCGATCGAACACGATGTCTGACACACCGGCTGCGACAGCCTTCTCGGCCAGCTTCTTACCCACCGTCTTGGAGATGGTGAGATTAACGCCACCCTTCTTGTCAACTTCGGTTGAGGAAGTAGCTGCGATCGTGTGACCTTTGGAGTCATCAATCAACTGGGCATAAATAACCCGGTTGCTCTTGAACACCGACAAACGGGGGCGCAGTTGCGTGCCTTCCAGTTTCTTGCGGATGCCCATCTTGATCCGGTCTCTCCGCTGTGCTTTTGTTTTAATGTTCGCCATAGCTCAATTATTTAGCAGCTGCCTTACCAGCCTTTCTGCGTACATACTCGCCCACATAGCGAATACCTTTTCCTTTATAGGGCTCCACATTGCGGAGCGATTTGATTTTGGCGGCCATCTGACCCACCAATTGCTTGTCGATACCTTCCAGAATAATCATCGGGTTTTGGCCCTTTTCCTGAACGGCCTGTACTTTGATTTCACCGGGGACAGCCAAAAACACGCTGTGCGAATAGCCAAGGCTCAACTCCAGCACATTGTTCTGGGCGGAAGCCTTATATCCTACACCGACCAATTCCATTTGGCGCTTATAGCCGTTGGTCACACCTTCAACCATATTGGCAATCAAGGCCCGGTACAACCCGTGCTTTGATTTGTCTTCCTTCTGGTTAGTCGGGCGCTTCAACGACACTTTCCCTTCTTCCACGCTAATGTTGAAATCGCCATTGATCGGCTGGTGCAGTTCACCCTTGGGGCCCTTCACCGAAACCTTGCCGTTGGCGTATGTGCACGACACACCCTTGGGCAATTCGATAACTTTATTTCCAATTCGTGACATGGCTCTTCTGAATTAATAAACCAGACATAAAACCTCACCACCCACATTGAGTGCCTTTGCCTCCTTGTCGGTGATCACACCTTTCGAGGTCGACAGAATGGCGATGCCCAAACCGTTGAGTACGCGCGGCAGGCTGTCGGACGGGCGGTACTGACGCAAGCCGGGTGTACTCACGCGCTGGAGGCTGGTGATGGCCGACTCTTTCGTCTCCGGATTGTACTTGAGGGCGATTTTGATCGTACCCTGCTTGTTTTCCGTTGCCTCAAACTTGTAGTTGAGGATGTACCCCTTCTCGAACAACACCTTGGTCATTTCCTTCTTGATGTTCGAAGCCGGCACCTCCACCACACGGTGGCGGGCCTTGATTGCGTTGCGCAACCGGGTCAAGTAATCTGCAATTGGGTCTGTTGTCTTCATTTTACTTCCGCTTTATAAAAAAGCAAACCCCATTTTTAAACGGGGCTGCAAAGGTATCAGAACAATTTCTGTTATCCAAGACTGTCATCTGGTTTCGTTTCGGGCTTTTTTTGCCCTCTACGACCTTGATACTCAGCAACCTATATGTTAAAACGCGCTACCAGCTCGCTTTGGTGAGGCCCGGAATCTTGCCTTCCAGGGCCATCTGGCGGAACTGGTTACGGCAAATGCCGAACTTCCGCATATAGCCACGGGGGCGGCCCGTAAGCTTGCACCGGCTGCGCAAACGCACGGCCGATGAACTGCGGGGCAGCTTATCCAGGGCAGCATGTTCGCCAGCTTCTTTCAAAGCCTTGCGCTTAGCTGCAAAACGCTTCACCAATTCTTCCTTCTTCTGGGTTCTGGCAACGATCGATAATTTAGCCATGTTACCTGTTAGTTTTTGTTCACAAACGGCATCCCGAAAGCCTTCAGGAGCTCATAACTTTCTTCATCCGTACGGGCGGTAGTCACAAACGTGATATCCATACCATTGATCTTCTGCACCTTGTCAATCGAGATTTCGGGGAAGATGATCTGTTCCTTTACGCCCAGCGTGTAGTTACCACGACCATCAAAGCCCTTATCACTCACGCCACGGAAGTCGCGCACCCGGGGAAGGGCCACGTTCATCAACCGGTCCATGAACTCGTACATCTTACTGCCGCGCAAAGTGACGCGTACACCAATCGGCAAGTTCTCACGCAATTTGAAGTTCGAAATTGCCTTCTTCGACTTGGTCGAAACCGCTTTTTGTCCGGTAATGGTGGTGATCTCTTCGATCGCCACATCAACCAACTTCTTGTCGGCTACGGCTGCACCCACGCCTTTGTTGATGCAGATCTTCTCAATCTTGGGCACCTGCATTACCGACTTATACTGGAACTTCTGCTTCAGGGCCGGAACGATTTCCTTGGTGTATTTCTCCTTTAGTCTGGGCGTTGCCATAACATCAATTACTTAATGAATTCTCCTGTCTTTTTTGCGTAGCGCTGTAACGATCCTTTCTCGTCACGCTTGCGGCCAACACGTGTGGGTTTGCCGGAAGCCGGATCAATCAACATTAAATTGCTGATGTGAACGGGCGCCTCCGTCTTCTTAATGCCACCTTCCGGCTTACCGGCTGTGGGCTTTTGGTGCTTGGTTACGATATTGATACCTTCCACCACGGCACGATTCTCCTTCGGGAAAACCTCTTGCACGCGGCCGGTTTTTCCTTTGTCATTTCCGGCCAGCACCTTTACGGTGTCACCTTTACGAATGTGCAGCTTGGGCTGTTTGTTATGCTTCCTTTCCATGGCTTACAATACTTCGGGGGCCAGTGATACAATCTTCATAAACTGCTTCTCGCGCAGTTCGCGCGCTACCGGTCCGAAAATGCGGGTGCCACGGGGTTCGTCCTGAGCATTGAGCAACACGGCCGCGTTATCTTCGAAGCGGATGTAGCTGCCGTCCTTACGTCTTACCTCTTTGGTAGTGCGCACCACAACGGCTTTCGAAACCGTTCCTTTCTTTACCTGGCTGGTGGGCAGGGCCGACTTCACGGTAACCACAATTTTGTCACCAACGGAGGCCGAACGTCTGTGGGTACCACCCAATACGTGCAAGCAGAGCACCTCTTTGGCACCACTGTTGTCGGCTACGGTTAAGCGGGTTTCAGTCTTAATCATGATTACTTCGCTTTTTCAATTACCTCTACTAGTCTCCACCGCTTGTTTTTGCTCAACGGACGGGTTTCCATAATGCGTACGGTATCACCGATACCGGCCTCATTCTTTTCGTCATGAGCCATGAACTTGGTGGTCTTGTTCATGAACTTGCCATAAATCGGATGCTTCACTTTGCGATCAACCGCAATGGTGATGGTCTTCTGCATTTTATTGCTGACAACCCGACCGACTCTTTCTTTCCGTAAGTTTCTCTCTTCCATAACCTGGGGGCCGAAGCCTGTTATTTCGTTTTCGTTCTGGCTGTTAATTCGGTATTCAACCGGGCTATCAGTCTGCGATTCTCGCGCAGGCGCATCGGGTTTTCAATGGCCGACACCTGGTGGGCAAACTGCAGCTTGCGAAGGCTCTCCTGCTCTGAACCGATCTTCTCTTTCAGTTCGTCAACGGTAAGTGATTTGATCTCCTGATTTTTCATACCCTTTGCTGATTAACCTTCCACGTAATCTCTGCGAACACTGAATCTTGTTTTGATGGGCAATTTGCCATCGGCCAGTGCCAACGCTTCTTTGGCCGTTGCCATGGTTACACCACCAGCCTCGAACAGAATGGTGCCGGGTTTAACCACAGCCACCCAATACTCGGGCGCACCTTTACCCTTACCCATACGTACCTCGGCAGGTTTGCGGGTAACGGGTTTATCCGGGAAAATGCGAATCCACACCTGGCCTTCACGCTTCATGGCGCGGGTTACCGCCACACGGGCAGCTTCCAACTGGCGGGCGGTAATCCAACCTGGCTCCACCGCTTTCAAAGCAAAGGATCCAAAGGCAATCTGATGTCCGCGGGTCGCCAAACCCTTAACGCGGCCTTTTTGAGTCTTTCTGAACTTAGTACGCTTCGGTTGTAACATGACTAATCTATTTTCTCAACCTGTTATTCCTTATTTCGATCGCGGTCACGCTCCCTGCGCGGACCACCACGCTCTCTGCGGTCTCCTCCACGACCTCCACGAGCCGGTGCACCACCACCTTTGGCGCCATCGCCACGCTCATTGCTGATCATACCGATGTTCGGGGAGAGATCACGCTTGCCATAAACCTCACCTTTGAAAATCCATACCTTGATACCGATCTTACCGTACACCGTCTGGGCTTCTGAAATCGCATAATCGATATCTGCGCGGAGGGTGTGCAAGGGAATGCGGCCTTCTTTGTATTGTTCCGTGCGGGCCATATCAGCACCCGCTAAACGACCCGACAATTTCACTTTGATACCCTCTGCACCTACACGCATCGAAGAGGCAATTGCCTGCTTCATCGCTCTGCGGTACGAAATACGGGCTTCCAGCTGCTGTGCAATCGACTCGCCAACCAACCGGGCATCCAACTCGGGACGCTTGATCTCGAAGATGTTAATCTGCACATCCTTGCCGGTGAGCTTCTTCAACTCTTCTTTGATCTTATCTACCTCGCCACCGCCTTTACCAATTACCACACCCGGACGGGCCGTGTGAATGGTAAGGGTGATGCGCTTCAGCGTACGCTCAATCACAATCTTGGCAATGCCGGCTTTTTGAATGCGGGCATCAATGTATTTGCGGATCTTCTGGTCTTCCACCAGCTTATCCGAAAATGTTTTACCACCGAACCAGTTGGAATCCCAACCGCGGATGATGCCCAGGCGCAAGCCTACCGGATTAATTTTTTGTCCCATTATTCCTTGGTTTCAGTTACCGCTACTTCAGTTTTCGCTTCGGCCGGCATACGATCCAGCACAATTGACACGTGGTTGCTGCGCTTGCGGATGCGGTGAGCGCGGCCCTGCGGTGCCGGACGAAGACGCTTCAAAATGCGGCCCCCGTCAACAAAAATTTCTTTTACATACAGATCAGCCACGTTACCATCGCTGTTGCGACCTTCCCAGTTGCTGATAGCCGATAACAACAACTTCTCCAGACGGGCTGCCGGATGCTTGGCCTCATACTTAAGAATATTGAGGGCATGCGCCACGCGCTGGCCACGAATAAGATTGGCCACCAGGCGCATCTTACGCGGTGAGGTAGGCACATTGTTCAGGTAAGCTACCGAGGGGCCGGTTTTAGCCGCTTCTTTCACAGCCTTAATCTTGGCCCGCTTCAGCACCGAACGTTTCGTCTTTTTCTCTGTCGTTTCCATAGTCAGCTAGTATAATGTGCCGAGGTTATTTGCCAGCGGCAGCCGCTTCTGCTTTGTTGTTGCCCGAGTGACCCTTGAACGTGCGGGTGGGTGCAAATTCACCCAGCTTGTGGCCCACCATGTTCTCGGTTACATACACGGGGATAAATTTATTTCCATTGTGCACGGCAAACGTATGGCCGATGAGCTCCGGAGTAATGGTGCTTCTGCGCGACCATGTTTTGATCACCGATTTTTTCCCGGATGTTTCAGCGGCACTCACCTTCTTGGCGAGGCGCGCGTCCAGGTATGGTCCTTTTTTTACTGAACGTCCCATTACTTCTTCCTCCTTGCAATGATTAAGTTGTCAGAATACTTCTTCGGGTGACGGGTCTTCTTACCCTTCGTGTACAAGCCCTTACGTGAGCGCGGGTGACCGCCAGAAGCGCGACCTTCGCCACCACCCATCGGGTGATCGACTGGGTTCATCGCCACACCACGCGTGCGCGGACGAATACCTCTCCAACGGCTACGACCAGCCTTACCCACACTTTCATTCATGTGATCAGCATTGCTTACCGCACCAACGGTAGCCATGCAGCGATCGAGCACATTGCGCATCTCGCCACTCGGCATTTTCAGCGTAGCATAACCACCTTCGCGGGCTACTAACTGAACAAAGGAGCCGGCACTGCGGGCGATGGACGCACCTTTGCCCGGCTTGATCTCCACGTTGTGTACAATCGTACCCACCGGGATCTTCGCCAACGGCAGCGCATTACCTACTTCCGGTGCTACTTCCTTACCCGACATTACCTTCTGACCTACTTTCAACCCCTGGGGGGCAATGATGTAGGCCTTTGCGCCATCGGCATAGTAGAGTTTAGCCAGACGAGCGGAACGGGTCGGATCGTATTCGATTGACTTCACGGTAGCCGGAACATCAAACTTATCGCGCTTGAAATCGATGATGCGCAGCTTCTGCTTGTGGCCTCCACCGATGTAGCGCATCGTGAGGTGACCCACATTGTTACGACCACCGCTTTTTCTCAACGGGGCCAACAGCGACTTCTCCGGGCGGCTCTCGGTAATATCATCAAAGCCGGGGGCCAACCTGTGGCGGGTACCGGGAGTTACGGGTTTTAATTTCTTTAGTGCCATGACCTATGCTCGGCTTTCGATTAAACGTTGTTATAAAAATCAATCACCTCACCCGACACCAGTGTAACAATGGCCTTCTTGTAATTGGGCTTGCGGCCCGATACGAAGCCGGCCTTGGTGTAACGGGTCTTGGACTTACCCATCACGGTGACCGTGTTCACCTTCTCTACATTGACACCGTACTTCTTTTCTACGGCATTCTTAATCTCCACTTTGTTGGCGTCCATATCGACAATGAAGCCATACTTTCCTTTTTCGTTGAGGGCCGAAACTTTTTCGGTTACCAAAGGTCTCTTCAGCACGCTCATTTTACTTCTTATTTAAAATGGAGTCAATTTTGTTAACAGAGCTCTCTACGAGAATCAGGCTATCGGCATTGATTACATCGTATGTATTAAGCTGAGCAGCTGTTACCACTTTCGTGTTGGGTATGTTGCGACCCGACAGGGCAACCGAACGGTTTGCCTCGGGCAATACCAGCAAGGTCTTCTTATCCCCCACCGCCAATGACTTGAGCATGCTCAGGTATTGCTTGGTTTGGGGTTTCTCGAAATTGAAATCTTCCACCACGGCAATCGAGTTGTCTTTTGCCTTGTAGGTGAGGGCCGACTTACGGGCCAGGTCTTTTACTTTCTTATTCAGCTTGAAGGAGTAATCGCGCGGTGCGGGACCGAAGATACGGCCACCACCTTTGAACTGCGGGTTCTTGATGTTACCCGCACGGGCACCGCCTGTTCCTTTTTGCTTCTTAATCTTCTTTGACGAGCCGGTGATTTCGTTACGCTGCTTGGATTTGTGCGTGCCCTGGCGCTGGTTAGCCAAAAAGCTCTTTACATCCAGCCAAATGGCGTGGTCGTTCGGCTCTATGCCAAACACATCGCTGTTCAGGCTCACCTTGCGGCCTGTCTGCTCACCACTATACTTAATAACAGCTACGTCCATCACTTTTGCAGAATTATCGTTGAATTTTTAGGACCGGGAACGGAGCCGCTGATCAGAATCAGATTTTGCTCCGGCATGATTTTCACCACCTTCAGGTTGGTCACCTTTACCCGATCGCCACCCATACGGCCAGCCAAACGCTTGCCTTTGATGACGCGCGAAGCAAAAGAAGCGTTACCCATGGAACCGGGTGCGCGCAAACGGTTATGTTGACCGTGTGTTTGCCCTCCTACTCCACTAAAGCCGTGACGCTTCACCACTCCCTGGAACCCGCGACCTTTGGAAGTTCCGACCGCATCCAGGAAATCGCCTTCCGCGAATACATCCTGAACCCGAATCTCTTTTCCTAATTCAACGATTCCTTCGAACTCCTTACGGAAGTCACGAAACTCTGCCACTGCGCGCTTAGGCGTAGTGTTGGCCTTTTTGAAATGACCTACCAGAGGCTTGGTGGAGTTTTTCTCCTTCTTGTCGCCAAACGCGAGTTGAACAGCACGGTACCCGTCAGTGTCCTCATTTTTTACCTGAGTCACCACACAGGGGCCGGCTTCAATTACGGTGACCGGCTGGCTCTGGCCGTCTGGGCCAAATACACTGGTCATCCCAATTTTGCGTCCTATAATTCCAGGCATGGTTGAAACCTTTTTACTTGTTTTTTAACCCGATTTGCGGGGTATGCCCGCAAAAAGGACTGCAAAGATAGAAGCTAATGCCGAGATAACAAGACGGGGTTTGGAATTTTATGGATCGCACCCCTCCGCCCACCGAAAACGCGATTTCAGGCTTATTTACCTACTTTTCGCCCATGAATCGAAAGGCGCAGGCGCTACTCATTTTGGCCATTTTACTAATGGCCGGTCTGCTGCTGGACATACTCCTTGGCTCGGTTGCCGTGCCCCTGGCAGACCTTTGGCAAGCGCTTACACACCCGAATGAACCCTCCCCGGCAGCGGATATTTTGTGGCATTTCCGAATTCCGAAGGCGGCAACCGCGGCTTTGGCCGGCAGCGGATTAGCCCTGGCCGGGCTGGTGATGCAAACGCTCTTTCGTAACCCGCTGGCCGGCCCGGATGTACTCGGACTAAGCGCAGGCGCTGGACTGGCCGTTGCCCTGGCGGTGATGGCGGGCATCCAGATCGGAGAAATTGGGCTGGCATGGGGGCTTGCCGCCACCGCCAGTGTGGGCAGCCTTTCCGTCTTCCTGCTGATGGTTCTATTTTCAAGAAAAATGACCGACCCGGTGGGTTTGTTGATTTTAGGCCTGATGGTTGCCGCCATTACCTCGTCCATCGTCAGTGTTTTACAATTCATCAGTCAGGCGGAGCAACTGCAGTCCTTTGTGATTTGGACGATGGGATCCGTGGGAAACACAAACCCGCGCGAGCTGGGTGTGATGATGACGGTGATACTACTCGCGTTGCTCATTATATTAAGCCAACTCAAAGCACTCAATGTTTGGTTACTGGGTGAGAGTTATGTGGGTAGCCTCGGCATTCGGGTGAAATCTTCGCGGCTTTGGCTGGTGGCTGGTGCCAGCTTGCTCACCGGTGCGGTCACCGCGTTTTGCGGGCCCATAGCGTTTGTCGGCATTGCCGTGCCGCACCTGGTGCGACTGGTCCTGCCCAGTGCCCATCATGGCTGGCTTATTCCGGGTGTGATGCTCGGTGGCGCAACCTTGCTGTTGGTATGCGACATACTGGTTCAATTGCCTGGAGGCACTCAGTATCTTCCGCTCAATGCGATTACAGCTTTGTTGGGCGCACCTGTGGTGATTATGGTAGTGATGAAAACCAAAAACGTGCGGTGGTGATTTCAGGCGAAACGATCTTGAGCACAGCACACGCAGATGTCGGGTACCGGCAAGGCCGGCATGAAAAAGTGGTGCTTACCAACCTGAGCCTGGAACTTCGGGCCCACTCGCTGGTTTGCTTCATGGGGCCGAACGGCATTGGCAAATCAACCCTCCTGCGAACCCTGGCCGGGTTACAGCCCCTTTTGCGCGGGGGGATTATTCTGCCCCGCGTGGAGGCCGGCAAATCGGTGGCCGTAGTGCTCACCGATCGGGTTCAAACGTACAACATGACGGTGCGCGACATGGTAAGCCTTGGCCGCTACCCGCACCTGGCGTGGCACACGCAATTGAGTGCAACTGATGAACGCATCGTGGATGAGAGCATTGAACTTGTTCAATTGCAAAATCTACAGCATCAACAGGTGAATGAATTAAGCGATGGCCAGCTGCAAATGGTGATGATTGCCCGAGCTCTGGCGCAGCAAACTCCGCTGCTGATTTTGGACGAGCCCACGGCTCACCTTGATCTCAATAACCGGGTTGAGGTTATGAATCTGTTGCGCCACCTGGCGCGCACCACGGGCAAAGGGATTTTGGTAGCTACTCACGAACTGGACTTAGCGTTGCAGACGGCCGATGAAATCTGGCTGGCCACACCGGACAAATCCATTCGCAGCGGCATTCCGGAAGATTTGGTGTTGGACGGTTCGTTTGATGATGTTTTTCAACTGAAGGGTTTTGATTTAAAAACCGGAAAGGTGAAACACCAGCCTTTTCGGCAGGAAAAAATCCGACTCATGGGCGAAGGCTATCGCTTCTTGTGGACAAAAAACGCGCTGGAGCGCATGGGGTTTGAGGTTACTGATGATCCAGATTGCTTGACGGTGAAAATTCAAACTGCCGATTGGGTTGTAGATGGAACTACTGCGTATGAAAGCCTGACCAAACTACTAGACGGCTTGACAAAAAGCGTCAAACCAATACCGAATATCAATTAAGGATTGGTTCGTGGCAGCTCCGCTGCGGAGGGATGTTCACTAAGCAGGCGGGCATACTTGGTGTGGTTTTCGTCATCTTTTAGACTGCGATAGGCTTCCGACAATACCCAATAGGAAATGGCCTCGTTCCTGGGTGTTAAACCCTTCGCAGAAATTTCTGCAATCTCTTTTACCACCTTGCTTGCCCGGTTGCGATGAACGTCACTGAGTATAAGCCACAGCGCTATCTCGGTTTCAAACTCATCTGTTTCAGCGGATTTTCGAGCCTTCTTCAAATAGACATCCCCTTGATTCAACAACGAGTTTCGAAGTTGTCCGGAGGTGGTTCGTGCAGAAATCATTTGTAAGGCCAAACCTACATCCCGCAGATGTTCAGGGGGTGATTCTTTTTCAATGAGAGCAAGTTTGCTGTAGTACTCCGAAACATCCGCAGGGATGCTTTCAAGTATCTTCAATAGTGTTTGGCGGCCGCTATACCCGCGCTCGGAGTACAAGACTTTCCCCGTGTAGTCCATGATCAAGACCAGTGGAATCGCCTGCACTCCGTAGGTTGTGGCCAAGCCTCGCTCCTGATCAACGTCAATTTTTATGGGAACGAAGTGTTGACTAAAGGCTGCGGCTTCCGGTGTATTCCAAACCTCCCGGTCCATAGCTTTGCACGGGCCACACCAGGTAGCCCAGAAATCAACCAGAGCTAACCGCCCAGATTTTTGTGCAACCGAAAGGCCGAATTCAAGATCGTGTAACCAGCTGGACTGGGCAGCAGCTGAAAAAGAGCTAACAAAACATGACATGAGAAAAAATAGCCGTATCGAAGTGTAAAATTTAACTCTGTTTATCAGCAAAAAAATGCGCCAGACAAGCGAATTACTGTCGGAGTAGTTTCGAGCAAATATCGAAATCCCGCATGACTTCATGCGAAACGTAATGTTATTTCCTCTCCAGTAAATTATCGACATAAATAATCACCACTGATGACAACAGAAAAGCAAAAAAGATTAAAGGTCGAAACTTTTTGAAAAAGTCCCCGTCAACGATATCGCCCCATCAGGACGCCAAGTAGCCAAAAACAACGATAGTGCCTGCCGTAATCACCCGACCGAAAAACTGCAAGTTCATCGCTTTAGTGATAAAGCAATAAAAAGCCACTAAAATGAAATAAACCCAGAACGCGACTAAGAAGACGTATACAACGGAACCCAAAAACCCGTATTGAAAAGACCCAAAAGGTTCCGAAAAAAAACTAAGCAAAAACATCATAGCGATATGGCTCAAAAACAAGGCCATGCTAATGATCAGTATTTTTTGAAATTCCCTCACTAGAAACGCTGTAATCAATTACACCCGAGTTCGCCAATCGGCCTCTCCCCCCGCAGGACAGCCTTCACTTTCTCCCAATCCGGCCTGTTCACAACCTTTGCAAGGCTCTGAGCTGATCCGACATTTACTGGGCTATTGACG
>DAIPHR010000004.1:0-31454 GCA_036771215.1 Cyclobacteriaceae bacterium | reverse complement strand
AACTCCGTACCCGTCACGAAGTTGCCCCACTGATCGGAGCCACCCATTTGCAGCCGGCAGTTCTTGTTTTGGTAGAGCCAGTAAAAGTCATAACCCTGCACCAACTGGTAGGTAAACTCCGTGAAACTTAACCCGCTTTCCAACCGGTTCTGCACCGAGTCCTTGGCCATCATGTAGTTGATGGTAATGTGTTTGCCTACATCGCGAATAAAGTCCAGGAACTTAAAATCTTTGAACCAGTCATAATTGTTGACCATCTCGGCTCCTGATGAACCCTGTGAAAAGTCAAGGAAACGCTCCAGTTGGGCTTTCACACAGGCTTCGTTGTGGCGCAAGACGTCCTCCGACAATAGGTTGCGTTCGGCCGATTTACCACTCGGGTCGCCCACCATTCCGGTGGCACCGCCCACCAGCGCGATGGGTTTATGGCCGCACCGCTGAAACTGCACCAGCGTCATAATTTGCACCAGGTGCCCAATGTGAAGCGAGTCGGCCGTGGGGTCGAACCCGATGTAGCCGGCCGTAGGCTCTTTAGTCAGTTGTTCTTCCGTGCCCGGCATCATATCGTGAAGCATGCCACGCCAGCGCAGTTCGTTAATAAATGAAGGATTCATCATATCGCGACCGGCAAATATACGCTGCAATTTCGCTTGCTCGACAGTCGGCACTCGCCTTGATGAATGCTTTTATTTGTTCATTTTTGAGCCAATTAAACGCGCATGAAACATCCTGAAGCTCTCGAACTGGTAGCAGAATTCCACCGGACTTTTCACCACCCCATATTACCCGCCCCGGCCATACCCGATGAGCGAAGATGCCGGCTGCGCGTGGCGCTGTTGACGGAAGAACTAAAAGAGATGGAACACGCGATTGAGCAAAAGGATCTGGTGGGCGTGGCTGATGCGTTATGCGATCTGCAGTACGTGTTGTCCGGAGCTATTCTCGAGTTCGGACTTCAAGATAAATTCAAAGCGCTTTTCGAAGAAGTGCAACGCAGCAACATGAGCAAAGTGTGCCACAGTGAGGAGGAAGCCCAGCGCACGGTTGAGTTCTATAAAAAGAAGGACGGTACGGAGTGTTACTACAAGCGCGAGGGGAACAACTGGCTGGTCTACCGCCAGCAGGATAACAAAACGATAAAATCGATCAACTACTCACCGGCCAATCTGGAAGCCATTCTTCAATCTTGAATGGATTCCGCCAGGGTGCGCAGGTCGCTGGCTGTTTGCCGGTCTCCGGCCTGCAGCGCCTTATGCATTCCACTTTCGGCCACCGTAAGCGCAGCGGCAGCGGAACCAAGCATGGCGGTGAGTTCCGCGCACGGATAGTAACTGGGCAGGTAGTGCGGAAATTGTTCAATCACTTTTTGCAGGCGGCCGAGTGCTTCGGAGGGGTGTGCGTGCAGGTACTCCAGGGCCAGCGCATAATGGTTAAACGGGTCTTGCGGGTCCTGACGGACAAACTCTTCCAGCAACGCGATACGTTCCTTATTCACGATGGAAAATAACGTGTTTTTAACTCGTAAAACATGGTTTGCGTTACAATTTTTCCCTTTATCTTTCGACCCCGTGGCCGGGTGCCACACAAGTTTTTTAAGCCGTTGATTGTATGAAGATTCTGGTTTGTATTACACACGTTCCTGACACTACTTCCCGCATTAGTTTTACCGAAAACAACACTCGCTTCGACACGAATGGGGTGCAGTTTATCATTGGTCCATACGATGATTACGCCCTGGCACGGGCCGTGGAGCTGAAGGAGAAGATGGGGGCTACGGTAACCGTCCTCAATGTCGGGGGCGCTGAAACGGAGCCCACTATCCGGAAAGCACTGGCCATTGGTGCCGATGATGCCATCCGGGTTAATGCTGAGCCCACCGATTCGTTTTTTGTCGCCTCCCAAATTGCCGAGCACGCCAAAGGTTTCGACCTGGTTCTCATGGGTCGCGAGTCCATTGACTACAATGGAGGCGTAGTGCATGCCATGGTGGGAGAGATGCTGGGGGTCCCCTCGTTTTCGCCCGTCATGAAATTGGACATTGAGGGCACGGCCGTGAAGATGGCTCGTGAGATTGAAGGCGGTAAGGAATACCTCGAAGCATCGCTGCCGCTGGTGGCGGGGTGCCAGGAGCCCATTGCCGAGTGGAAGATTCCGAATATGCGCGGGATCATGTCGGCAAAAACAAAACCGCTTAAAGTGGTGGAGCCGAAGGCCGTGGACAAAAACGTGGTGGTTCAAAAATTTGAGTTGCCAGCCCCCAAGGGTGCAGTAAAAATGATCCCGGCCGATCAAATGACTGATCTGGTCAACCGTCTGAAGACAGAAGCAAAAGTATTGTGAGACAACCCGTGGCTGTGAAGTTTGAAATATTGATTCTGACAAACCTTAGATTGAGTTTATGTCTGTTTTAGTTTTTTTGGAAAGTGCGGATGGAAAAGTACGGAAGACTTCGCTGGAAGCCGTTTCGTACGCAGTGGCTCTTGGTAAGACGGTAACCGCTATTGCGCTGGGCGCAGTGAATGCGGAAGAACTGGCGCTGGCTGGCAAGTATGGTGCTTCCAAAGTACTGCACGCAGCCGATGAGCGGCTGAATCAACCGCTGGTGAAGGCTTATGCGAGTGTGATCGGCAAAGCCATGCAAGACGAAAATGCCGAGCTGTTAATACTCGCCAATTCTTCGTTGGGTACGCCCGTTGCCGCTAAGGTGGCTGTAAAAACGGGTGCTGCCTTCGTATCCAATGTGGTCGAATTACCGGATACTTCGTCCGGATTTTCAGTGAAACGTAGCATTTACACCGGCAAAGCCTTCGCGCGTGTCGAACTGAAAAGTGGAAAGAAGGTACTGACGCTGCGGAAGAACGCGGCCGAGTTGAAGGAAACCGGTGGCCAGGCCGAAGTGAAGCCCTATGCTGTGTCGCTTTCGGAGGCTGACTTTAATGCAAAGATTACGTCCACCGAAAAGGCTACGGGCGAAGTGTTGTTGCCGGAGGCTGAGATTGTGGTAAGTGGAGGCCGGGGCATGAAGGGACCCGAGCATTGGGGCAAGCTGGAGGAGCTCGCCCACGTGCTGCATGCCGGCACGGGCTGTAGCAAGCCGGTGAGCGATATGGGTTGGCGGCCGCATCATGAACATGTAGGACAAACGGGCGTTAAGGTCGCTCCGCAGTTGTACATTGCCATAGGTATTTCGGGTGCCATCCAACACCTGGCCGGTGTTAATTCTTCCAAGTGTATTGTGGTTATCAATAAGGATCCGGAAGCTCCGTTTTTTAAAGCGGCCGACTACGGTGTGGTGGGTGATGCCTTCGATGTGCTGCCTCGCCTGACGGAAGCGATCAAGGCTGCCAAATAAATTGCTATTTTTAATTCTTAGATCAGAACGTTATCGCAACGCCAAAGAAAATAAAACTCGAAATCCTCGGCCTCTCCAGTAGTCAGTCGCAAAGTGGATCATTTGCACTCGTGTTGGGGGAAGCCGAAGGTAACAGGCGCCTGCCCATCATCATCGGTATGTTTGAGGCGCAGGCCATTGCTATCGAGATTGAAAAGATCATTCCTAATCGCCCCATGACCCACGACTTGTTTAAGTCGTTTGCCAGCCTCTATCACTTTCATGTGGAAGAGGTGGTGATTTCGGATTTGAAAGAGGGTGTGTTTTTTGCCAAGGTCGTGTGCACGGATGGGTTGAAAAGGACGGAGGTGGATGCTAGGCCGTCCGATGCCATCGCGATTGGCCTTCGTTTCGATGCTCCCATCTACACCTATGAAGCCATCCTGGCGGAGGCGGGCATTGTGCTCACCGATCAGGAAGATGAGGAAGAAAAAGAAAAAGAGTCAAAGCCGGAGACGAAGGTTAAAGTGAAGAAAGAGCCGGCCGCCAAAAAGGACGATTACAAAAACTTGAGCGTAGATAAGCTCAAGGACCTGCTGAAAGATGCGATTGATAAAGAGGACTACGAAAAGGCCGCCAAGATCAGGGACGAGTTGAGCAAACGAAACTGATTATGATTACCGAGTACATCCGGGAAGCCATGAAACTCGCCAGTTATGAGAAACTGGATGATGGAACGTACTATGGGGAGATTCCAGGGTTTCAAGGCGTTTACGCTAATGATGCAAGTCTTGAGGCATGCCGGGATGAACTGATGTCGACTTTAGAAGATTGGATATTGTTTAGCATTTCCAAGCATCACGACTTACCCGTCATTGGTGGCATTAGTCTGGCCGTGAAGTTGATGGATTGAGATGCCCAGAATCGGACCGATAAGTCGTAGAGATTTGTTATTCAATTTGCGCCAGTTGGGATTTGACGGACCTTATTCAGGTGGGAAACACCAATTCATGACCCGCAATGAAGTCAGACTAACACTCCCTAATCCACATCAGCATGACATTTCTGTGAGCTTGTTAATACGGATTTTGAAGCAAGCTGGGATCTCCCGCGAGGAGTGGGAAAAAATTTGATATGATGGACTACCTGAGGGCACTACTGGGGATTCTCTTCATCATTGCGCTGGCATATGCGCTTTCGGGTAATCGAAAAGCGGTCAGTTGGCGTCTCGTTGGCGTTGGCATCTTCATTCAAATCGTTTTTGGCCTAATCATTGGCAAGGTTGAATTTGCCCAGCAAGGTTTCGTATACCTCAGCGAAAAGTTTGTAACCTTTCTCGGTTTCGCCCTGAAAGGTGCCGAGTTTCTGTACGGTGACCTGGCCAAAAACAGCTCCGGCAACCCGGATGTAAAACACAGCCTGGGGTTTCTCTTTGCGTTTCAGGCATTGCCCACCGTGATTTTCTTTTCAGCCGTTACGGCCGGACTTTACTACCTGGGCGGTTTGCAGAAAATTGTATACGGTTTCGCCTGGATAATGGCCCGAACCATGCGGCTTAGCGGGGCCGAGAGTCTTTCGGCAGCGGCCAACATTTTTATGGGCCAAACCGAGGCACCCCTGCTGGTGCGACCATTCATTAACCGCATGACCAAAAGCGAGTTGCACTGCCTGATGGTGGGCGGAATGGCGACTATTGCGGGAAGTGTGCTGGGTGCTTATGTCTCTTTTTTGGGTGGGGGAGACCCGGCTCAGCAAGCCAAGTTTGCCTCTTACCTGTTGAGCGCCTCAATCATGAATGCCCCGGCAGCGATTGTTTTAGCTAAGCTGTTTTTGCCGGAGACCGAACCAGACAAAATTGACACGTCCCTTAAAGTCAACAAGGAGAGTATTGGCGTAAACCTGGTGGATGCGATGGCCACAGGCGCTGCTGATGGCTTGAAACTGGCATTGAATATTGGCGCCATGCTGCTGGCATTCATCGCGATCATATATGCCGTGAACTGGATACTGGTTGACTTCATCGGGAACTTCACGGGCCTCAACGAGTGGGTGGTTGCCTCCACGGGCGGAACCTATCAGGGATTCTCGCTGCAATATATTTTAGGACAAGTGTTCCGCGTCTTTGCCTTCTGCATTGGAGTCGATTGGAGTGAGTCTCTCCAGGTAGGCAGTCTGTTGGGACAAAAAATGGTAATCAATGAATTCGTGGCCTACCTGGATTTGGCCAACATGAAAGCCAACGGTGTGTTGAGCGAAAAGGCTGTGCGTATTTCCACGTATGCGCTCTGCGGGTTTGCAAACTTCAGTTCCATCGCCATCCAGATTGGCGGTATCGGGGGCATGGCACCTTCCCGCCAGGGCGATCTCTCCCGGCTCGGATTGCGCGCTATGATTGCCGCATCTCTGGCAACCATGATGACCGCTACCCTTGCGGGGGCACTGTTTTAATCCCGCGCTTATGAGGCTGTCTTTAAATTGCTTGATTGGTTTGGTGCTTGTAGTTGCATTTCTGGGCTGCGAAGATCAGTCCGATCCGCTTTTTGAAAGGTTGAAGAACACGAAATGGGTCATGGACCGGGTGGAAGTATACGACCAAACGGGAGTCTTAATTGAGACGTTTCGTTCCGAGAAGTCTACGCCTTCAAGCCCTAACGGTCGATGTGCGGCCATTGTGCTCAACTTCCGGGATGATGGAAGGATGGTGATCGGAAGGGATTGCAGTGATGCCGGTTCGGGTTGCGGTGACTTCCGTGTAAAAGATGGCAAACTGAGTTTGGTGATTTTTGAGTGGCAATTTGTTACTGGTTTGTGTGCCGCTAGCAACTTCATATCAGTTCATCAACTATCGGATGAGCCGGTTGCCGTAGTTAACGAGGTGCTACAAGTGGGCGGATATTCAGCTGCTTTCTCACGTCTCTTACTTGAGCCGAATTGGGCAGAGTTGCAAGCTGACGAACGGAATGGTCGGATCAGCATAAAGTCGTTTTACGTAACAACCCCAAGATCTCTTACAAATGACATGTCGTGTTGCGCCCGGTTTAGCCTAAATGGTTTCCGGCCGTAGGTAAGAGGGTTAGTATGGGTAACCCGCTACCCCGGAGTTAGTCCTAATTCGGTCAAGTCCGGAGGTTTCTATTACGAAATTGGCCTCTGGATGTCCTTGTGTAGGTGCCTCGTTTGCTCTAATTTTAACGTTTTCCGCTCTGCTTATGAGGTTTGGCCTACCGATTTCGATTGTACTGCTGGCGCTGACGGCCTGCCAGCCAACCAAGGACAAAATTCCCGATTCGCCCATTACACCCCCAGCCCAACAATAGGTGATCGTCTACCAGATGATGACGCGCCTGTTTTGAAATACCAACGCCACCAACAAAACCTTTGTTACACTGGAGGAAAACGGTGTCGGCAAATTCAGTCACATCAATGCCAAAGCGTTGCAGGGCATCAAGCAATTGGGTGTTACCCACGTGTGGTACACAGGCGTAATTGAACATGCTCTCATGACTGACTACTCCCTTTTCGGAATCCCGACTGACCATCCCGCGGTTGTCAAAGGCAGGGCAGGCTCACCGTACGCCATCAAAGACTATTACGATATCAACCCTGACCTTGCCGATGATGTACCGAACCGGATGAAAGAATTCGAAGCACTGGTGGAGCGCACTCATGCGGAAGGCTTGAAAGTCATTATCGACTTCGTTCCCAACCACGTAGCCAGGCAATACCACTCCGATGCTAAACCAGCCGGAGTTAAAGATCTGGGCGAAGGCGATGACCCGAACGCTGCGTTTAAGCCAATCAACAATTTCTATTACCTGCCGGGCACCTCATTTCAGCCGCCACGCGATCACCGGCTGCCGCCCGACCTGGTCGTGTCCGGTCCGTATACCGAGACACCAGCCAAAGTCACGGGGAACGATCAGTTTACACCCGCTCCGGGGGTGAATGAATGGTTTGAAACCGTCAAACTCAACTACGGAGTAGACATTCAGGGAGGTCGTAAAAACTACTTTGATCCGATACCCGATACGTGGGTGAAGATGAAGGACATCCTGGTGTATTGGGCGGGTAAGAATGTGGATGGCTTTCGTTGCGACATGGCCGAAATGGTGCCGGTGGAATTATGGAAGTAGACGATACCGCAGGTAAAGGCCGTTAATCCGGCCATCGTGTTTATTGCCGAGATCTACAACCCGGATCAGTATCGAAATTATATCCAAACCGGTCGGTTTGATTTTCTATATGACAAAGTGCACCTGTACGATACGCTTCGGCTGTTGGTCAATGGCCAATCGGCAACGCAACACATTGCCGGCATTCAGCAAAGTCTGCAAGGCATCAACCATAACATGTTGCACTTTCTGGAAAATCATGACGAGCAGCGTTTTGCATCGCGTTTTTTTGCCGGTGATCCGTTCAAAGCCATCCCGGCTGCCGTTGTAAGCGCAACCATTGATCAGGGGCCCATGATGATCTACTTCGGACAAGAAGTGGGGGAGCCCGGCCTGGGCAATGAAGGCTTCCAGGGCGATGATGGCCGCACCACCATGTTTGATTATTGGGGAGTTCCGGAGTTGCAGAAATGGGTAAACGGGGGCGCCTTTGATGGTGGTCGTTTGAGCGATGAACAAAAGTCCTTACGCCAGTTCTATGGAGACATCCTCACCCTGGCCCGAGACAACCCCGCGATTACTTCGGGCGGCTATGCCGATGTTACCGTCCACAATATCAGCCAGGGAAATATTCCGCAAATGGTGCACACCTTTGTTCGTTTTGCCGGTGATGAAAAGCTGCTGATCGTTTCAAATTTTGCAGATAAAAAATTACCCATTGCGATCAACATTCCGGATGACGTAGCGGGCCTGCTGCAATGGCAAGGTGACCGAGAATATGTAGGTCGTGACTTACTGCGTAGCGGAGCCGACATAGGCTTCGACCGCGCTCGCACCGCCAGGTTCGAAGTGCCGGCTTACAGCGCGTTTATTTTTAAGCTGAAGTAATGAAACGCGGCCTTTGTTTTTTTACGGCTCTACTGATGATTGCCTGCCAGCCTCAGCCGAAACGAGTTGCACAATGGCCGCACGGGGTGAACTACGAGATTTTTGTACGCGCTTTCGCGGATGGCAATGGCGATGGTATTGGCGACCTGAAGGGCCTCACCTCTAAACTTGATTATCTGGAAGAGTTGGGCGTTGGAGGCGTGTGGCTTATGCCGATCATGAAGTCGCCCACCTATCATAAGTATGATGTGGTGGATTACATGAGTATCGATCCGGAATATGGCACTCCGGGTGATTTCAAAACATTTGTGAAGGAGGCGCACCAGCGCGGCATACGGGTATTGGTGGATCTCATCTTGAATCACACCGGCTCTGACCATCCTTGGTTCCAGGCAGCACTGAAAGATCCTCAAGGTCCTTACCGAGATTATTACGTATGGGCCGACAAAGATTCGGTAGCTGATCAAATTGCCAAAAAGGAAGTTCAGTTAGACTCTGATAACATCACGCAGTGGCATGCGCCAAATGGCGACAGCGCAGCCGAACACTATTACGGTTACTTCTGGGGCGGCATGCCCGATCTGAATTTTGACAATCCCCGGGTGCGCGAGGAGTTTGTAGATATTGGCCGTTATTGGCTTCAGGAAATGAATGTTGATGGTTTCCGGCTCGATGCCGCAAAACATATCTATCCCACCGACCGCGCTCAGGATAATCATGCGTTTTGGGTTTGGTTTCGAACCGAGATGCAGAAACTCAAGAAGGACGTCTATCTCGTGGGCGAGGTGTATACGGAAGGTGCTCCGCACGAGGTGGCTCCTTACCTGAAGGGCCTGCCGGCACTTTTCAACTTCGAGCTGGGGATTTCCATCATTCGCACGGTCAATGCTGGCTTTGACACGCTTGGGCTCGTTAGTAAATACAAAAGTATTGTAGGTCTTTACACGGAAGCGTCTGGGGGCGACTACATTGATGCCACGTTCATTCGCAATCACGACCAAAACCGCACATTAAGCGAGTTGGGTGGCAACGTGGACAAGGCGCGGGTGGCAGCTGCTATTCAGCTAACCTTTCCAGGTACTCCCTACATTTACTATGGCGAGGAAATCGGAATGCTCGGCCAAAAACCGGATGAGTTCATTCGTGAGCCGTTTCTGTGGGATGAAGCAGGTAAGTCCTCCGTTGAAACGCGATGGGAAGTGCCTCAATACTCGACTGATCAAACGGTAGTGCCGCTCGCCAGACAAAAGGGCGACCCGAACAGCTTGTTTGAATTTTATCGCGAATTGATCGCCTTACGCAATGCCCACCCGGTGCTCACCTACGGCACGTTGGAGCAACCCGGCATTTCGATAGGCGAGGTGGTGAGTTACGTGAGGGCATACGAAGGCGAGCAGCTTTTGGTGATGAACAACGTGTCGGACGTGGAAGTTACGTTCGTGTTGCCTCCCGGATTTTCAGAAATTATTTATGACAGCCGAAAAGCAGCTGTGAAAACCGAAAATGAAATACGATTGCCCGCCTGGGGGACCATTATTCTGGAGTAAACGACTATGAGCAAGCAACGAGTGATTATTGAGCATGTGCAACCGGTGGTAGATGGCGGCATCTATCGGGCAAAGCGCACGGTGGGTGAACGTGTAGACGTTACGGCCCACATCTTTGGCGATGGGCACGACCACGTGCGCGCCCAACTGTTGTATCGCATGCAGGGCAGAAAAAACTGGACCATTCTTCCGCTCCGGCATTTGGGTAATGATGAGTGGCTAGGATCTTTCTACGTGGCCGAGCAAGGCATTTGCGAGTTCACTATCCATGCCTGGGTTGATCACTTCGAAACCTGGTATGACGGCATTGTGAAGAAAGCTAAGGCCAATGTGGAAGTCTCCCTGGAGTTGCGTGAGGGCGCCCTGATGTTGCGTCAGTTGGCAGGCACCACGAACAAAGATCTGCTCTTGCTCGCCAAGAAACTGGAGGATACGGAACGGTACCAGGAGTCCGTGGAAACGGTCCTTTCGCAGGCCTTTGCTGAGATCGTGTATGACTATCCGTTAAAAGAGCATGAGACCACAATCGAGTACCCGTATGAGATTTTGGTTGAACGCCAGAAGGCGTTGTTCAGCAGTTGGTATGAGTTTTTTCCCCGGTCGGCCTCGCTGCAACCGGGTAAGCATGGTACATTTAAAGACTGTCAGAAGCTGCTGCCCCGCGTGGCGGCTATGGGTTTCGATGTGTTGTATTTTCCGCCCATTCACCCGATAGGTAAAGTAAACCGGAAGGGTAAAAACAATAATGTGAACGCGCAACCGGGCGAGCCCGGCTCGCCCTGGGCAATCGGTAGTGATGAGGGAGGACATAAATGGGTGCATCCGGAACTGGGCACGCTGGAGGATTTTCGCACCCTGGTGAAAGAGGCGAAAAAAATGGGAATTGAGATCGCGATGGATATTGCGTTTCAATGCGCACCCGATCACCCTTACGTGAAGCAGCACCCCGACTGGTTTAAGGTGCGTCCCGATGGCAGCATTCAGTATGCCGAGAATCCCCCGAAAAAGTATCAGGACATATATCCGTTTAATTTCGAATCAGACGACTGGAAGAACCTTTGGGACGAACTGCATTCCATTTTCGTCTTTTGGATTGAGCAAGGGGTTTCCATTTTCCGGGTTGACAACCCGCACACCAAGGCCTTTCGGTTTTGGGAGTGGGTTATTGGCGAAGTCAATGCAAAGTATCCCGATGTTATTTTCCTCTCGGAAGCCTTTACTCGCCCGAAGGTGATGGCTGCACTCGCCAAAGTAGGATTTCAGCAGGGTTACACGTATTTCACATGGCGGCCCACCAAAGGCGAATTGATCGAATACATGGATCAATTGGTAAATGGTCCTTCGCGCAATTTCTTCCGGCCCAACTTTTGGCCCAACACACCGGACATTCTGCCCTATCACCTGCAGTATGCGGGTGAGAACAATTTTATCATTCGTTACTTTCTGGCGGCAACGCTATCCAGTAACTACGGTATGTATGGCCCCTCTTACGAATTCAATGAAAACGTGCCGGTGGAAGGCAAGGAAGAGTATCTGAATTCGGAGAAATACGAGGTGCGCCACTACGACTGGAAACGCACCAACCGGATGACGGACATCATCAGCCTGGTCAACCGCGCGCGGAAGGAGAATGAGGCCTTGCAATCCACCTGGAATATCCGTTTTTGTACTATTGAGAACGGAAACATAATGGCTTATGTAAAGGCTACGGATGATTTGAAGAATATCATTTTGTGTGTGTGCACGATGGACCCGAATAACACGCAAAGCGGATATGTTCGGGTGCCCCGGGATGTACTTCGGCTTGGCGACAAAGTCAACCTCAAATTGCATGACCTGGTTAGTCATGAGCAGTACACCTGGACGCAGGACTGGAATTTTGTGGAGTTGAATCCGCATAAGTTGCCGTTTCATTTGTTCAAAGTTGAGATTCATGAATCGAACATGTAAATATGCCAGCTTTAAAAAGTGAATCGTTGTGGTATAAAGATGCCGTCATCTACGAGGAGAGCGTTAGGGCTTTTTTTGACAGCAATAGTGATGGTATTGGCGATTTTCCCGGGTTGATTCAGAAACTGGATTATCTCGAAGATCTGGGCATCAACACAATCTGGCTGCTGCCGTTCTACCCGTCACCCCTCAAGGACGATGGTTTTGATGTTACGGATTATTGTGACATCCATCCGGACTACGGCACGTTGAGTGATTTCAAGGCATTTTTGAAGGAGGCCCACAAGCGGGGTTTTAAAGTGGTGACGGAACTGGTGCTCAACCACACGTCTGACCAGCACCCCTGGTTCCAGAAGTCGCGAAAGGCCAGGGCTGGTTCCCGCTTTAAAGATTATTACGTTTGGAGTGAAACTCCTGATCGTTATAAACAAGCGCGCATCATCTTTTCTGATGATGAATCCGGTAACTGGAGTTGGGATCAGGAGGCCCGGGCGTATTACTGGCACCGCTTCTATCGGCATCAACCGGAATTGAATTATGAAAATCCGGAGGTGCAGTTTGAGATGATTAAGGTGGCCGACTTCTGGATGAAGTTGGGCGTAGATGGATTCCGGCTGTCGTCCGTTCCTTTCCTCTTTGAAGAGGAGGGCACCAACTGCGAGAACCTGCCTCAGACGCACGCTTTTTTGAAAAAGCTGCGCAGCCACATCGATAAACACTATGACGATCGTGTGTTACTGGCCGAGGCGAACCTATGGCCCGAAGATGCTGCGTCTTACTTTGGCGATGGGCAGGAATGTCACATGAATTTTCATTACCCGTTGATGCCCCGGTTGTTCCTGGCGCTTCGGACGGAAGATAGCTATCCGATTACCGATATCATTGAGCAAACACCCGTAACACCAGCGAATTGTCAGTGGGCTATTTTTCTTCGCAATCACGATGAGATTGGATTGGAGATGGTGACGGAAGAGGAAAAAGATTATCTATTCAAAGCCTACGCTTCGGACCCGAATAACAAACGCCATATTGGTATTCGCAGGCGTCTGGCGCCTTTGATGGCTAACGATCGGAGAAAAATTGAATTGCTGTACACGATCCTTTTCTCCCTGCCGGGCACTCCGGTAATGTACTACGGGGACGAAATTGGAATGGGGGATAACGTGTATCTGGGAGACCGCTATGGCGTACGCACGCCTATGCAGTGGAATATGAACATCAACGCGGGCTTCTCTTCCGCTAATCCACAGAAATTGTATCTGCCGATTATTTCAGATCCGGTGTACCGGTATGAGTCGGTGAATGTGGTGGCGCAGGAGGAAAACTCGTCTTCCCTGTTGTGGTGGGTAAAACATGTGCTGGCCATGCGCAAACGGCTGAATATTTTCGGCCGGGGAGATATGAAATTTATCGACAGCTCGAACGCCAAGGTACTTTGCTTTGCCCGTTCAAATGCAGGGCAGCGGGTTATTGTCGTGGCCAACCTGTCGCAGTTTTCGCAGTCCACCACACTGGATCTTCGGGATTTTAAAGACTGTGATATTACCGAAGTATTCAGTCAGAATCGTTTCCGCAGTGTTGAAGAAGGCGAGTACCACATTACCATTGGACCCTACGGCTATTTCTGGTTTCAGGTAGATGATACCGAGAGGAAGGATCAAGGGCAGGAAGGTGGCGAACTGCAGCTGTTGAAGACCGATTCCAGCTGGGAAAAGCTTTTTAACAATTACAACGAGGTGCGCGTGCTGGAGCGGAAAATCTTCCAGCCGTTTATGCGCAAGTGCCGCTGGTTTGGGGGTAAGGCCAAAGTTATCAGTAAGCTGGCGGTGCACAAGGTGGTACCGGTGAAGGTAGATGGCGATACGCATTACCTGACCATTATCGAAGTCCACTATGTGCAACGCCTGCCGGAGCTATACTTCCTGCCGATATGCTTTGTGCCTACCGATACAATTTTTGATAAGGGTGAGTACACTGCCCAAAGTGTAGTGTGCCGGGCTGAAGTTCAGGGCAAGACAGGTTTTGTGGTCGACAGTAGTTACGTGCGCAGTTTCCGCGATTTCATGCTTAGCAGTATGGAAAAGAAACTTCGCTTGAAAGATCAGGAGGGAACACTTGAGTTCAATTCGAGCGTTTACTCGAAGATAAATGTCGATCACATCGACTCCAAGATTTTGAAAGCTGATCAGAGCAATACGGCCATCATCTATAACGATCAGTATTTTTTCAAGTTCTATCGAAAGATCGAGAAAGAGATCAATCCCGATCTGGAGATTGTGCGGTTTTTGTCCGAGAGCACGAGCTTCCGCAATTCACCTAAGTATGCGGGCAGTGTCGAGTACCGGGACATTGAAGGGAAGACCTACGTATTCGGACTATTGCAGGAGAAGGTCGACAATCAGGGAGATGCCTGGGGCATGACGATTGATTCGGTGGGACGTTTTTATGAGCGGGCATTGGAAAAAGCACGCAAAGAAAAGGTGCCCAAGCTGTTGAACCGTTCGGCAATTCGTTTTGAAGATGCGCCCGAAATGATTCAGGAACTGGTAGGGCGGGGTTTTTATGAACGTGTGGTTCGCCTGGGGCAGCGCACGGCCGAAATGCATCTGGCGCTGGCCTCGGATTCGGCCAACCCGGCCTTCTCTCCGGAGTATTTCACCCCGAATTATCAGCGTTCGTTGTACTCGTCACTGCGAAAGCTGGCCAAAGACCGATTGCGGCTGCTCTCAAATTCGTTGCCCAAGCTGAATGCAGAAACCCGGGAGCTGGCTGAAAAAGTATTGGCGCTGGAAGACAACATTTTGGAGTGCTTCAGTGAAATTTACACCACGCGCATCCAGGCCATCAAAACCCGCATTCATGGTGATTATCACCTGGGTCAGGTATTGTTTACGGGAAAGGATTTCGTGATCATTGATTTTGAAGGCGAACCGGGCTTTAGCTTCAGCGAACGAAGATTGAAAAAGAATCCGCTTAAAGATGTGGCGGGCATGATGCGTTCTTTCCATTACGCAGCATTCGGCAAGATTTTGCTCAATGAAAATTACCGAGCACAGGATATGGAGTTTCTGGAGCAATGGGCCGAGCAGTGGCAACACTACGTGAGCCGCTTTTACATGGGCGCCTACATGGAACGTATGGGGTGGGATAAAGACCTGGCCCTGGAAAGCGAAGTGCTGATTCGCACCTACCTGATTGAAAAAGCCATTTACGAACTGGGGTATGAATTGAACGGCCGTCCCGATTGGGTAGCCATTCCACTCCGGGGCATTCATTATCACATGAGCCGCTATTTTTTGGCAAAAGAAGAACGAAAAAAGAAGTGAACAACTAATTCGCCATCATGGGAAAAAAGACATCGAAGAAGGCAGAGGAAATTAAAAAGACGGTTGATGTTTGGGAATCACCAAGCCTGATTACGGATTTTGATATTCATCTTTTCAGGTCCGGTAAGCATTTCCGGCTGCATGAAAAGCTGGGGGCGCACCCGATGGTTTACAAGGGCGAGCGTGGCACCTATTTTGCCGTGTGGGCGCCCAACGCCCAGGCTGTTTCGGTGATCGGAAATTTTAACTACTGGAGTAATCATCAGCACAAGTTGAATCCGCGCTGGGATGAGTCGGGCATTTGGGAAGGATTTTTTAAGGATGTTGGACATGGCGAAGTGTATAAGTATGCTATTTTCTCCAACACGGGCGAGTACCTTGAAAAAGCTGATCCGTTTGGTGTATTCTCCGAAACGCCTCCCAAAACGGCCAGTATCACGTGGGATCTCCAATATGAGTGGAAGGATGATGCCTGGATGGATCAACGGAAGCGGAATAGTGATCATCAAAAGGCGATTTCGGTATACGAGGTACACATGGGCAGCTGGCGAAGGAAGGTGGAGGACAATAACCGATCGTTAAGCTACCGGGAATTGGCAACGGAATTGGTCTCCTACGTGAAGGAGATGGGGTTTACGCATGTCGAGTTTTTGCCGGTCATGGAGCATCCTTTCTTTGGATCATGGGGGTATCAACTGACCGGATACTTTGCGCCCAGCAGCCGCTACGGCTCGCCTCAGGAGTTTATGGAGTTGGTAGACGCTTTCCATCAGGCCGGCATAGGGGTCATCCTCGATTGGGTGCCTTCTCATTTTCCGGGCGATGCACATGGCCTGTATAATTTTGATGGCACTCATTTGTTTGAGCATGCCGACCCGCGTAAAGGGTTTCACCCCG
Source organism: Cyclobacteriaceae bacterium (assembly GCA_036771215.1). GTDB lineage: Bacteria > Bacteroidota > Bacteroidia > Cytophagales > Cyclobacteriaceae > ELB16-189. Next base: position 15,403 of record DAIPHR010000004.1, on the reverse strand, counting down.
ATTGGAGCAGCTACATTTATAACTATGGGCGTAATGAAGTTCGCTCATTCCTGATTAGTAATGCTGTTTATTGGCTGGACAAATTTCATATTGACGGGCTTCGTGTCGATGCGGTGGCCTCCATGTTGTATCTGGACTATTCACGAAAGGCCGATGAGTGGGTTCCCAATGAATATGGCGGCAACGAGAATTTAGAGGCGATTAGCTTCCTGAAGGAGTTTAATGAGGTTGTGTACGGAGAGTTTCCAGACGCCATGACGATTGCGGAAGAATCTACGGCTTTCGCGGGGGTATCAAGACCAACGTATGCAGGCGGTCTGGGTTTCGGGCAGAAGTGGATGATGGGCTGGATGCACGACACCCTCAAATATTTCAAGCGTGATTCCATTTACCGGAGGTATCATCAAAATGATATCACCTTCAGTATTATTTATGCGTTCACAGAAAACTTCATGCTGCCCTTGTCACATGATGAAGTGGTGCACGGAAAAGGTTCCCTCTTGGGTCGCATGCCGGGCGATGAATGGAATAAATTTGCCAATCTGCGAACAATGTTTGGCTATATGTTCACTCACCCGGGCACTAAGTTGCTGTTCATGGGAGGTGAATTTGGGCAGTCGGGCGAGTGGAACCATGACCGCAGTTTGGATTGGCACTTGTTGGATCATGCCTACCATCGCGGTGTGCAGCAGGCGGTGAAAGATCTGAACGCGTTGTACAAGGCAGAGCCTGCGCTTTACAAGTATCCCTTCAGCGGACAGGGGTTTGAGTGGGTTGATTATAGCGACCGCGATAACAGCGTACTCGTTTTCTTGCGAAAAGCGGATGACCCGAAAGATGCCCTGGTGGTTGTTTGTAATTTCACGCCACAAGGCCATCACCACTATCGCCTGGGGGTCGACTTCCGGGGCACCTGGAAAGAAGTTTTCAATTCCGACAATCTGAAATATGGCGGAAGTGGTGTGCTGAATCAGGGTTTGTTGTACACCACGCCCGTTAAATACCATAATCGGAATTATTCGATAACGATTGAAATGCCTCCGTTGGCTGTTAGTGTCTTCAAATTGGAAGAGGAACTGGCCGAGTTTGATATCGAATAGGCAGTTGGGTACCTTACCGAGTTATTTTTAATCAGCTATTGGGCATTTGCACATGAGCAAGGACCGTTACATCTGTATTCACGGGCACTTCTATCAACCACCGCGCGAAAATGCGTGGCTGGAAGTAATTGAGCTTCAGGATTCAGCCCATCCCTACCACGATTGGAATGAACGCATCTCGGCTGAGTGCTATGCGCCAAACGGGTACTCCCGGATTTTGGGGCAAGACCACGTGATCAAAAACATTGTTAATAATTACACCCGTATCAGTTTCAATTTTGGCCCTACGCTGCTCTCCTGGATGGAAGAGTATGACAAAGCGGCCTACGAAGCGGTTCTCGAAGCAGACAGGGAGAGTATGAAGCTCTTTAGCGGTCATGGCTCTGCCATGGCGCAGGTGTACAATCACATGATTATGCCGCTGGCCAATAAGCGCGATAAAGATACTCAGGTCTTGTGGGGGCTTCGCGACTTTGAGTTCCGGTTTAATCGGAAAGCAGAGGGGATATGGCTGGCGGAGACGGCTGTGGATATCGAGACGCTTGAAGTTCTGGCCGATCACGACATCAAGTTCACCGTGCTGGCTCCACGCCAGGCACATGCAGTCAGGAAGCTGGGCGATGACGATTGGACTTCGGTAAATGATCATTCCATTAACACCCGGGTGGCGTATCGGTGCCTGCTGCCGTCAGGGCGAAGCCTCGTTCTGTTTTTCTATGATGGTCGGGTTTCTCAGGGTGTGGCCTTCGATGGCTTGTTGAACGATGGCCAACGTTTTTCAGATTCTCTTCTAAACTCTTTCAACGGGGAGGAGGGGCCGCAGCTGGTGCATATTGCCACCGATGGTGAAACCTACGGGCACCACCACAAACATGGCGATATGGCACTGGCATTTTGTTTGGATACAATCGAGAAGGGAAAGAAGGCAAAACTGACGAACTATGCGGAGTTTTGCGAGAAGTTTCCGCCCCGCCATGAGGTGCAGATCAACGAAAACAGCTCATGGAGCTGTGTACATGGTGTAGAGCGGTGGCGCAGCGACTGTGGCTGCAACTCCGGCAACGGATATCACCAAAAGTGGCGGAAGCCTTTGCGCGAGAGCCTCGATTGGCTGCGGGATATCGTTACCGAAGTGTTTGAACGCGAAGGTTCACTCATTTTTCGCGATCCATGGGAAGCCCGAAACGAGTATATCAGCGTCATCTTGAGACGTAATGATGATACGATCAGGAAGTTTCTGAAAGACAATGTGGTAACCGATGCCAGCAGCACCAAAGTACTGCGGTTAATGGAAATGATGCGCCACAGTATGCTGATGTATACCAGCTGTGGGTGGTTTTTTGATGAGGTTTCCGGCATTGAAACCACCCAGGTGATGCAGTATGCCTGTCGGGTGATTCAGCTGGCCAGCCAGGTGGGGGGCTCCGACCTGGAGTTGGAGTTTCTGAAGAAATTGGAGTTAGTGCCCAGCAATATACCTTCGCTCGGCAATGCCGCTGCCGTATATAAAAAGTACGTGTTGCCGGCCCGCACCAATCTGCAGCGCGTAGGGATGCATGTTGCGGTGTCTTCTCTGTTTGAGGAAGAGGCGGATGCGCTGACCATCTTCAATTATACGACTCACAATGAGTCATTTATAAAAAAGGAGGCGGGGGAGCAAAAGCTGGCGCTTGGTATTACGCGTGTGAAATCGCTGGTGACCCGGTCAGAAAAGAAGTTTGCTTTTGCCGTAATCTATCTCGGCAAGCACAACATTATCGGAAATATTTCCATCGACATGGCACCCGACCGTTTTGCCGGCATGCAGTTCCGGATGGTAAAAGCGTTTGAAGAAGGTAAACTGGGCGATGTGATTGGCGTAATGCAGCAGTACTTTGGTCCGGAAAAATATACCCTTTGGCAGTTGTTTAAGGATGAGAAACGAAAGATTCTCGACTTGATCACTCAGCAAAGCATGGCCGAACTGGAGGCATCGCTGCGGAGAGCCTATAATCAGGATTACCTGCTGATCAATGCGCTCGCTACCAATGAGATTCCGATTCCAAATGCGTATCGTACCACATTTGAGTATATTCTGAATGCTGACTTATTTAACTGTTTCCAGCCCGAGCGCATCAACATTAAGGATGTGGAACGGATTTCGGCCGAGTTGATCAAATGGGATCTTAAAATTGAAGCCCCCGAAAAACTTGCACGTCTGGCTGGCGAAAGCATCTACCGGGAGCTCAAGCGTATCAGTAGTGAGCGTGAAAATGTAAAGCGAATCCAGCGACTTAATCGGTTGTTCCCGTTGCTTGAACAATTTGAATTGGAACCCAACTTACACAACACCCAGAATCTGTACTTCGAAATTGCGGGTTTGTTGAAAGAGTGGGAGGATGAGGGTAATGCCGAATGGATGGCCCAATTCAATCAGCTGGGTGATAACCTTGGGGTAAAAGTCGAGCTTTAGACCATCTCCAATTTTAACTGCACCTTTTTATCGAGGTAGTCCCACACAAGGCTGCTCGCGCCCAGGATAGGGGCTGCCTGATTTTGCAGGCCCGATGGCAGCACTTTCACTTTGCCCCGGAAAAGCGGCATTAGATTTTCTTCCATGTGCCGAATGGTGGGCTTAAAGATCAAGTCACCCGCCTGCGATAGCCCTCCGAACAAAAAGAATGCCTCCGGGTCGGTGTGCACGACTGTCTCCGCGAGCTTCATACCCAATATACGGCCCGTGTACTCAAACGCAGCGCGCGCCACAATGTCGCCCCGATGCGCTGCTTCCGTAATCATCTTCGTGTTCAGGTTATCGAATGAAATACCCCGCAGCTCGCTGTTTTCCAGATGGTCGGCCAGCAATTTGTATACCGTTCGCTTAATGCCGGTCGCGGATACATAGGTTTCCAGGCAACCGCGCTTACCGCAATTACAGAATCGGCCGGTGGGGTTCACGCTGGTATGCCCGAGTTCCCCGGCAATACCGTGGTGGCCATTCAGCAGTATGCCATTGCAGACAAACCCGCTGCCCAGCCCGGTGCCCAGGGTTATCACGACAAAGTCCTTCATGCTTCGGGCGTTGCCGTAAATCATTTCACCCACGGCAGCCGCGTTGGCATCGTTGGTTAATATACAGGGTACATGAAATTCATCGGTAAACAGCTTTGCTAATGGCAGCACACCTTTCCATCTCAGGTTCGTGGCCCGCTCAATAGTGCCCGTATAATAATTGCCGTTGGCAGCCCCGATGCCAATGCCCACGAGTTTATGGTCGCTGCTCAGGGTACCGAGTGAATGTCGCACCGCCTCGGCCATAGCCTTAAAATAATCCTCGAACTCCGAATAGTCGGTGGTTCGAATAGTGCCCTGGAAAAGGACTGTGCCTTCCCGGTCAACGAGTCCAAACTTGGTATTGGTTCCTCCGATATCAACGCCTGCGGTGAATTCCTTCATGTGGCCGTGTGTTTAGATCGATAAGATTTTCGCTATGCGCAAAGACTCACTGTTTATTTCGTGGATGTGATCGACAATCATGCTGAACGGGTTGTAAACCATCTCGCCTCTGCGAATGCCAACCATGACATCCGTCTCGCCCTTCAGCAACCCCTCGATAGCCGCCACGCCCATCCGACTCGCCAACACGCGATCGAAATACGTAGGCGATCCTCCACGTTGCAGGTGCCCCAGAATGGTCACTTTGATATCGAAGTAGTTGTTTCGCTCACTAAACTTCTTTGCTAACTCCAACGCACCCCCCAACTTGCTGCCTTCCGCCACGACCACCAGGCTTGACTTCTTGTTGGTTTTTCCTCCGGCATCCAGCTTGTTGAACAGCTCGTCCATGGTGGTTTGACTGTCCTCGGGAATGATGATTGCCACTGCGCCACCGGCAATGCCGCTATTGATTGCGATGTAGCCCGAGTTACGGCCCATCACCTCGATAAAGAAAAGCCGGTTGTGCGATAATGCCGTGTCGCGAATTTTGTCAATCGCCTCAACGGCCGTGTTGGTTGCCGTGTCGTAACCAACGGTGAAGTCAGTACCCGGTAAGTCATTGTCAATGGTGCCGGGAATACAAATCGCGGGAATGCCATATTCCTGATGAAAGTAGTGGAGACCGGTAAATGATCCATCGCCACCGATTCCCACCAACGCGTCAATCCCGTTTTTCTTCAGGTTTTCAAATGCGCGGGCGCGGCCTTCTTTCGTACGAAAGGCCTCGCTGCGGGCCGTCTTCAAAATTGTGCCACCCCGTTGGATGATGTTGCCTACGGAGCGTGCTCCGAGTTTCACGATTTCGTTTTCAATCATGCCCTCGTAGCCGCGCATGATACCAAAGACCTCTTTGTTATAATAAATGCCTGTGCGCACTACGGCACGTATGGCGGCATTCATGCCGGGGGCATCGCCACCCGAAGTGTACACGCCAATCTTTGAGATTTTAGAACTCATGAAAGCAGTCAGAACCGTTAAAAATAGGCCTTAGGAAACAGAATACAAGGGGTGTTGATCAAACAGGGGATTTCAATCGTTTGAAATAGTTGATTAAGCCATTGGTCGAGGAATCGTGGGTGGTTACTTCACCGGCAGAAGTCAGCTCGGGAAGGATTTTCTTGGCCAGCAGTTTTCCTAACTCAACTCCCCATTGATCGAAGCTGAAAATGTTCCAGATCACGCCTTGAACAAAGATTTTGTGTTCGTACATGGCGATCAGCGATCCGAGCACGCGTGGGGTAAGCTGCCGGAAAAGGATCGAGGTGGTGGGTCTGTTACCGGCAAACACCCGATAGGGCACGTGAAACCCAAGTGCCTCTTCGTCCATGCCCGCAGCGAGCAATTCGGCCTCCACTTCTTCGGCTGTTTTACCTTTCATCAAGGCTTCGTTTTGGGCAAAAAAGTTTGAGAGTAGTTTTTCATGATGATCGGCCACTGCGTTGTGGCTGACTGCGGGGGCAAGAAAATCACACGGGATTAAATGGGTGCCTTGATGGATCAATTGGTAAACTGCATGCTGCCCATTGGTGCCGGGCTCACCCCAACTGACAGGGCCTGTGGGATAATCAACGGGGTGCCCGTTTCGATCTACTGACTTGCCGTTGCTCTCCATGTTGCCCTGTTGGAAGTACGCGGCAAAGCGGTGCATATACTGATCGTAGGGGAGTATGGCCTCCGATGTAGCACCAAAGAAATTGGTATACCAGATGCCCAGGAGACCCAACACCACCGGAATATTTTTGTCAAGAGGCTGCGTTCTGAAGTGCTCATCCATATCAAATGCGCCCTGCAGCAGTTCTTGGAAGCGTTCAAAACCGATGGTGCAGGCAATCGGCAATCCAATAGCCGACCACAGGGAGTAACGGCCGCCTACCCAATCCCAGAACACAAACATGTTTTCCGGTGCGATGCCGAAGGCCGTCACGGCTTTGCTATTGGTCGAAACCGCCACAAAATGACGCGCCACATCACCGCGACCTCCGGTGGCCTCCAAAAACCAACGCTTGGCCGATTCCGCATTGGTCATGGTTTCCTGCGTGGTAAATGTCTTCGAGGCGATAATGAACAACGTGGTCTCCGGGTTTACCCGCTTCAGTGTCTCGGCCAGGTGTGTACCATCAACGTTGGACACGAAGTGAGGTCGTATGTGGCGATGATAAGGGCGAAGCGCCTCGCACACCATCAGCGGCCCGAGGTCCGATCCGCCAATACCGATGTTGACAATATCGGTAATCTCTTTTCCCGAATATCCTTTCCAGGCACCACTCAGCAGTCCGTTCGAAAAATTCCTGATTTGGTCCAGTACCCGGTTGACTTCCGGCATCACGTCTTGGCCGTCCAGCACCATAGCCCGGCCGCTTTGATTGCGCAGGGCCACATGCCACACCGCGCGAGCTTCTGTCTGATTGATTTTTTCCCCATTGAAAATTGCCTGAATGGCATCCGGCAGTTCGGTTTCCTCGGCTAAGCGCTTCAGAAGAGCGAGGGTATCGGTCGTGATGATATTCTTAGAGAAATCAACCAGAATGTCGGAGAACGTAAGGTGTAGTTTTTCAAAACGGCTTGGATCCTCCTCGAACAAATCGCGCATGGTTGTGGCCTGCATCTCGAGGTAATGCTGCTGCAGGGAAACCCACGCCTGCGTTTCGGTTGGATTATGATGAGGGAACATAGACAGAATTTCCGGCAAGATAGCCAGTGATACAGATCGAAAAGAAATGGATCAGGAAAAAACGGATTAACCGCCAACTACCTTGCGCAGATTGGCGACCAGGCCTTCCCACAAATCTTGCAGCTCTTCCAGGTCATCAAAGTCGGAATAGTCCATCACCTTGAGGAAGGTGGTTTGTGTAAGTTCGTTAACCTCCAGCCGAAATTCGACATACGAGGGATCGCTTTCGTCTTCCGCACTTTCCGGCAGGTATTCAAAACGTGCAAAATGATTGAGCCGGTGGCCGGCCATTACGGCTTTATGTTTTTCGTTTTACCACTCGAACGTAAAGATTTTTTCCGGAGTAATCGTCACGTCATCGGCAAACCACTCGGCCAGGCCGCTGGCCGTTTGAATATACGGGTACAGCATTTTGATCGAGGCATGCACCTCGAAATCAGCGGTAAATAATTTTTTGCTCGGTGTCTCGGCCATGGAGGCTCAATACTGTTTCAAAGTAATGTATTTTTACGGAAGCGCAAAAAGCTTTTTCGAGGGTGATGTGCGAAGTGTTCTGAAATCCAGGCCTGAGTAGCGAGGGGGGGAGTTGAACCCCCGACCTTTGGGTTATGAATCCAACGCTCTAACCACCTGAGCTACCTCGCCTTGCCGCAAAGAGGGCGCAAACTTACAAACTTTTGGCAATTTAGAAACCAGTGGGATGCCCTATTGGTCGGGGCAGCGCTTCATTTGGCCCCGTTTTTGCCTATCTTCGGCCGCCTCATGAAGAAAATCGATAAACTGATTTTAAGCTCCTTTCTCGGGCCGTTCTTCGTCACGTTTTTGGTCGTGGTGTTCATCCTGTTGATGCAAAACATGCTCAAGTATTTTGATGACATCATTGGCAAAGACCTCGGGTGGGATGTTATCGCGTTGCTGTTCTTCTATTTTGCCGTGTTCATGGTTCCGTTTGCCATGCCGCTGGCCGTCCTGCTCTCAAGCCTGATCACGTACGGCAACCTGGGGGAGCATTTTGAGCTAACAGCTGTGAAAAGCCTGGGTATTTCACTTACCCGCAGCCTGGTGCCGATTGGCGTGTTTGTCGTACTGTTGGTTGGTGTGGCCTTCTATGCCAATAACTACCTGGTGCCGAAAGCGGCATTGGAGGCCTACAGCCTGATTTATGACATCAAACAGAAAAAGCCTGCTCTCGACCTGCGTGAAGGTGCCTTTTATAATGGTATTCCGGACATCAGCATTAAGGTTAACAAGAAGTATCGCGATGGAATCTCACTGAAGGATGTCATTATCTATGATCATCGGGGCCGGCTGGGGAATAAAGAGGTAATCATTGCTGATTCGGGCCGGATGTTTACCATGCATGGTGATCAATACCTGAAACTGGAGCTGTTCAACGGCTACAATTATTCCGAAGGCACGTCTTCAAATGACATCAACATGGTGGGGCAGAATTATAATGAAGAGACGTTGCGCAAGACCGCTTTTGCCCGGTCAGAAATGATCTTTGATCTGTCGTCATTCAACTTGAATCGCACGGAAAAGAAATGGTTTCAGGGAAATCGCATCATGCGGAACCTGGGCGAACTGCAGCGCGACATGGATTCCGTTTCCTGGCAGATGAACGATCAGCGTTTAGGGGTCTACCAAATTGGCCAGTCGATGTTCAGTTACCACCTTAAACGCGATACCGTGCCCTTGTCAGCCGATCTGCGCTTTTTTCGCAGGCAGAAAGATTCCCTGTTTCGGGCCCGCGCGGCCCACGAACAAGCGGCTAACGATTCCATCTATCCGGTGGCGGTTGTGGATTCTTTAACACCCCCTGTGACCACGCAGCAGGCCCAACCTGAAACACGCTTGCTCTCTGCCAGCACAAGGAATCTGACTGTACCCGTTGGTGAAACCAGGCGCACGGCCGACCCTGTGAACCCGGCCGTACTGGATTCGATTTTTGGCGCGCCTTTCTCCCGCGACTTGCACACCCAGGCGCTCAATAACATCCGCGTGGTGAAAAGCCAGATGGCCAGTTCGCTCTCGGTGGCCGAGTCGCAGGACCACGAATACCTGGTGTTCCAAATTCAGTGGCACAAGATTTTATCCAGTTCAGTTGCCTGCTTCGTCATGTTTTTGATTGGCGCTCCGCTGGGTGCCATCATAAAAAAAGGGGGACTGGGTATTCCCGTAATTGTGTCCATCTTTTTCTTCATCATTTACTACGTTATGGGCATTACGGGCGAGAAATGGGCCAAACAGCACCTGGTGAGTGTTCCCGTAGGAGTTTGGATGGCCAATGTTATCTTATTGATAATCGGCCTGTTATTTTTGAGGCAGGCCCGGGTTGATGCCCGCCTGTTCGATTCTGACTTCTATCTGGTGGTCTGGGATAGGCTTAAACGGGCCCATGGGCGGAAAAGGCTCCCAGCAGCTTAAAAAGCTGATTTATTGGAAATTTCGAAGGCTTCCCGTACTTTTGCGGCCTGATAAAAAGTAATAAAAGCAACATGTATCTCAACGCGGCAAAAAAGCAGGAGTTGTTTACCAAACACGGCTTTTCGAAAAAGAAAGACGACACCGGATCACCGGAGTCGCAGATTGCTCTGTTCACCTTCCGGATCAACGAGTTGACCGAGCACCTCAAATCAGCAAAAAAGGACTACAGCACGCAGCAAGGCTTGCTTCGGCTGGTCGGTCAGCGTAAAAAGCTATTGAACTATCTCCAGAAGATCGATATCAAGCGCTACCGTTCAATCGTGGCGGATCTGGAGCTCAGAAAATAATTTATTCATCCGGCAGACAGGGAACCATTCAGGTTCCCTTTTTGCTTTTAACCGCAACTCACCCGGGTGGTGTTTTGCCCCTTTTCTATGAAACCAACTGTTATTACCAAAACTTGTAAACTGCCCGATGGGCGGGAAATTACCATTGAAACCGGAAAGCTGGCGCGCCAGGCCGATGGCTCTGTAACGCTGCGCATGGGCAATACGGTATTGCTGGCTACCGTGGTCTCAGCACCCGAAGCCAAAGAAGGAACTGACTTCTTGCCGCTGTCGGTAGACTACCAGGAAAAATTTGCGTCCACCGGGCGTATTCCGGGCGGCTTTTTGAAACGCGAAGGCAAGCTCTCGGATTACGAAGTGCTGATCAGCCGGCTGGTCGATCGCGCTTGTCGGCCTTTATTTCCGGATGATTACCATGCAGATACTCAGATTAATATTTGGTTACTCTCAGGTGACCACAATGCGTTACCCGATGCGCTGGCCGCTTTTGCTGCTTCATCAGCCCTGGCTGTTTCCGATATCCCGTTCAACGGACCGATTTCCGAGGTTCGCGTGGGACGTGTCGATGGCAAACTGATTGTCAATCCCACCCTCGAGCAGAAAGAGAAGTCCGATCTTGATTTCATGGTAGGGGCCTCGATTGATAATATCCTGATGGTGGAAGGGGAGTGCAAGGAGATCAGCGAAGCCGATATGCTTGAGGCATTGAAGTTTGCCCATGAGGCGATCAAGGCCCAATGCCAACTGCAAATTGAATTAACGAAAGAGGTGGGCAAGACGGAAAAGCGCACCTATAGCCACGAGGTCAATGACCCGGCACTGAAAGAGGAGCTTTTCAAGACGATGTATCCGAAAGTATACGAAGTCGCTCGCCAGCAGGTACCCAACAAAAAGGTACGGTCTGAGTCGTTTGGCAAGATACTGGATGGCTACCTCGCCTCGCTACCCGAGGACACCATCATCAGCAAGGATATGGTGAAGCGATACTACAAAGACATTCAGAAGAAAGCCTGCCGGGACCTCGCCCTCAAAGAAGGCGCCCGTCTTGACGGACGCAAGCCGCGTGAAATCCGCCCGATCTGGACAGAGGTTGACGTGCTGCCTTCACCCCATGGTTCGGCCGTTTTTACCCGTGGAGAAACCCAATCGCTTTCAACCGTTACGCTCGGTACCAAACTGGACGAGCAGTTGATTGACGGTGCCATGTTTGCCGGCTCAAACAAGTTCATTTTACACTACAATTTTCCCGGCTTCTCAACCGGGGAGGTGAAGCCTAATCGCGGCCCGGGCCGCAGGGAGGTAGGGCACGGCAACCTGGCGTACCGCGCGCTCAAGCAGGTGTTACCAGCTGATGCCGAGAACCCCTATACCATTCGCCTGGTTTCCGATATCCTGGAGTCCAACGGCTCATCCTCCATGGCAACGGTATGTGCGGGTGCGCTCGCGCTGATGGATGCTGGTGTACAGATCAAAGCGCCTGTGTCGGGCATCGCCATGGGTATGATCTCAGACAGCTCAACAGGGAAATACGCTATTCTGTCCGACATCCTGGGAGACGAAGACCACTTGGGGGATATGGACTTCAAAGTGACGGGTACCGAAAAGGGAATCACAGCCTGCCAAATGGATTTGAAGGTGGATGGTTTGACCTATTCTGTGATGGCAGAAGCGCTCGACCAGGCCAAAGAAGGTCGCCTGCATATTCTCAATGAGATGAAGAAGTCGCTGGAGAAATCCCGTGCTGACTTCAAACCTCATGCTCCTCGTGCCATTACCATCTACATTGAAAAAGATCAGATCGGTGCCGTTATCGGACCGGGTGGTAAGATTGTTCAAGATATCCAGAAGCAATCCGGTGCCACGGTTGTTATCGAGGAAACCCCGACCAAGGGTATGGTCAACATTTTTGCTACCAGTCAGGCGTCAATGGATATTGCGGTAAAACGCGTAAAAGCGATTGTAGCCGTGCCTGAAGTAGGCGAGGTATATGATGGCATCGTGAAGTCAATCATGCCGTTTGGTGCCTTCGTTGAGTTCATGCCGGGCAAGGATGGTTTACTCCATATCTCGGAAATCAAGTGGGAACGCCTGGAGAACATGGAAGGGGTCCTGGAAGTAGGCGAGCAGGTGAAGGTAAAACTGATTGAGGTGGATAAGAAAACGGGCAAATTCAGGCTTTCCCGCAAGGTTTTGATCCCCCGCCCGCCCCGCAAAGAAGAAACCCCGGCAGCCTGATTTGCGTAAGCAAAGTGAAGGAACTAAATTTTGACTTTTACGTGTTCTAACCATTAGCCATGAGACAGCTTAAGATCAGTAAACAGATCACGAACCGCGAGAGCCAGTCGCTGGATAAGTACCTCCAGGAGATTGGTAAAGTGGATTTGCTGACCCCGGATGAAGAGGTGGAATTGGCCAAGCGGATTAAGGAAGGTGACCAGATAGCGTTGGAGAAGCTGACCAAGGCGAACCTCCGTTTTGTGGTATCCGTGGCCAAGCAATACCAAAACCAGGGGCTCTCCTTGGGTGACCTCATTAACGAAGGTAACCTGGGGTTGATTAAGGCTGCCCAGCGTTTTGACGAAACCCGTGGCTTCAAGTTCATTTCCTATGCCGTTTGGTGGATTCGTCAGTCTATTCTGCAGGCCCTGGCCGAGCAGTCTCGGATTGTTCGCCTGCCGCTCAACCGGGTGGGTTCGTTGAATAAGATATCCAAAACGTTTAGCGAACTGGAGCAGAAGTACGAGCGCGAGCCCTCCCCGGAGGAATTGGCGGAGGTGCTGCAGGTAACCACGGCCGAGGTTGTGGACACCATGAAAATCTCGGGACGCCACGTGTCCATGGATGCACCGTTTGTTCAGGGCGAAGAAAACAGCCTGTTGGACGTACTGGAAAACGACAGCGAAGAAACACCCGACCAGGGTTTGATGACGGATTCACTCAGGCGCGAAGTACAACGGGCGCTGTCTACCCTAACCCAACGCGAGGCCGATGTGATCACGCTTTATTTTGGGCTCAACGGTGAGCATGCACTGACGTTGGAAGAAATCGGTGAGAAATTCAGCCTTACCCGCGAGCGGGTTCGCCAGATCAAGGAGAAGGCTATCCGCAGATTGCGCCATACGTCACGCAGCAAGGCCTTGAAACCGTACCTCGGATAAATTTGTTATTGAAATCAACCGCGAAAGGTCTCCGAGAGAGACCTTTCTTTTTCAAAGACTATGAGTGAGAAAACAAAAGTTCTGATTATTGGGTCCGGCCCGGCCGGTTACACCGCTGCTATTTATGCTGCCCGCGCAGGGCTTAAACCCGTACTGTTTACAGGCGGCCAGCCCGGTGGCCAGCTCACAACCACCAATGATGTGGAAAACTTCCCGGGCTACCCGGAGGGCATCAATGGCCCGCAAATGATGATTGATCTGCAAAAGCAAGCCGAGCGTTTTGGCACAGTTATTAACTACGGTCTTGTTACCGGTGTCGACTTCTCCGGATACCCTCATAAAGTTACGGTGGATGAAAACCGGACCGTTGAGGCCGAAGCTGTGATCATCGCTACAGGCGCTTCGGCCAAGTACCTTGGACTTCCCTCGGAGGAGAAATATGCCAACCGTGGTGTATCGGCCTGTGCCGTGTGTGACGGGTATTTTTACCGGGGTAAAGAAGTTGCTGTGGTCGGAGCGGGTGATTCCGCGGCTGAAGAATCAACCTATTTATCGAAGCTGTGTACGAAGGTACACCTGATTGTGAGGCGCGAAGAAATGCGCGCTTCCAAGATCATGCAGCAGCGGGTATTGAACACGCCCAACATTGAGATTCATTGGAACAGCGAAACGGAGGAGGTATTGGGGGATGATCAGGGCGTGAATGGCGTGCGGGTTCGCAACAACAAGACCGGGGAGAAGAAAGTAATTCCGATTCAGGGATTTTTTCTGGCCATTGGACACAAGCCGAACACCGACATATTCAAAGGCCAGTTGGATATGGATGAGGCCGGTTATTTGAAAGTTACACCCGGCAGCACGCATACCAATGTGGAAGGCGTATTTGCTGTTGGTGATGTGGCAGACAAAGTCTACCGCCAGGCAGTTACCGCAGCGGGTTCAGGTTGCATGGGTGCTCTGGATGCTGAGAAGTTTCTGGCCGCCCGCGAAATGGAGATGGCCCATTCATGAGTAAAGTCGATTTATTAGTTCTGGCAGCACACCCGGACGATGCCGAACTGGGATGTGGCGGCACCGTGGCCAAACATGTCGCCATGGGCTGGAAAGTAGCGGTGGTTGACTTTACGAGAGGCGAGTTGGGCACACGCGGCTCTGTAGAGCAACGAAATAAGGAAGCTGCCGAAGCTGCCCGAATTCTCGGATTAACGGAGCGTTTAAATCTGGATCTGAAAGATGGATTTTTTTCTAATTCGGAAGCTGATCAGCTTAAAGTCATTGAAGTAATCCGGTACTTTCAGCCCGATATTGTTCTAGCCAATGCGGTAACCGACCGCCACCCCGACCACGGCAAAGGAGCTCAACTTGCTTATGACTCCTGCTTTTTGGCGGGACTTGAGAAAATCAGAACTCATTGGCACGGCTATGAGCAAAAGGCCTGGCGCCCAAAGGCCGTTTACCACTTTATGCAGAGCCAGCCCATTAAGCCGGACTTCATTGTTGATGTCAGCGATCACTGGGATACCAAGATGAAGGCAATTCGCGCCTTTTCAAGCCAATTTTTCCAGCCGGACAGCCGCGAGCCGGTGACGTACATTTCAACGCCCGAGTTTTTGACGATGTTGGAAAGTCGCGCAGTTGATTTCGGACATGCTATTGGTGTACGGTATTGTGAGGGATTCACCGTGCGCAGAACACCAGGTGTTAACTCGCTGCGGGATATTTTTTAGTAGTCTCCCGCTAGGGTGCCAGTCGGTGCAACTTCCATTCATTGTCCCAGCGGGTAAACACCAGGCGATCATGCAGCCGACTCGGCCTGCCTTGCCAGAATTCAATTCGCATGGGATCCACAGCAAAGCCACCCCACTGGTTTGGTTTGGGTAACGTGTCGACATCTTTAAACTTTTCTGCCAATTGGCGAGCACGCGCTTCCAGCACATCGCGATTTGCAATAAGTGCACTTTGGGGCGAGGCCCAGGCTCCGATTTGACTTTCGCGCGGGCGGCTTTGGAAGTAGGCTACCGAGTCGGATTCCTCCAATCGAATGGCAATACCTTCAATTCGCACCTGCCGTTCCAAGTCGGGCCAGAAGAAATTCAGTGCGCAGGCCGGATTTTTGGCCAGGTGCGTTCCCTTGGTGCTTTGATAGTTGTTAAAGAACACGAAGCGACAACCCTCAAGAGCCTTGAGCAATACCACGCGGGAAGAGGGTTGGCCATCGTCCGA
>DAIPHR010000003.1:5888-34061 GCA_036771215.1 Cyclobacteriaceae bacterium | reverse complement strand
CTGATCACGCCAGAGCCGATCAGTTCTTCACCTTCATACCAGGCGGCAAACTGGCCCGGAGTGACTCCCCTCTGCGGCCGCTCAAATACCACATAAAGTCCTTCACTGCGCATGTGCAACGTGCATGCCTCCAGCGGTTGGCGGTATCGAATGCGGGCCTGGTATTTTTTCGACTCACCAATGGCCAGCCCTAAATCCGGGCGCACCCAATGCACCTCGGGTGCCGGAATAAAAAGTCCTTTCCGGTACAGGCCGGGGTGGTCTTCGCCCATGCCGGTGTAAATCACGTTTCGCTTGGTGTCAGTTCCAATGACAAACAACGGCTTTTCGAAACCCCCGAGGTTAAGCCCCCTGCGTTGGCCAATCGTGTAGAAATGAGCGCCCGAATGCTCGCCCACTACTTTGCCAGCCTCGGGCGACAGCGAATAGGGTTGCGTGAGGCGCACCAGGTCATCCCCGGCATACCCGTTTTGGAATGCCGGAGCAGACGCGGGCACTTCGATCACTTCTCCTTTTTTGGGTTCCAGCCGTTGCTGCAGAAATTCAGGCAGGTGAACCTTGCCGATGAAACAAAGCCCCTGCGAATCTTTCTTCTCAGCTGTGGCCAGTCCAGCTTTTTTGGCGATGGCACGCACCTCGGGCTTCAACAATTCGCCAACCGGGAAAAGTGCCTTGGCCAGTTGAGCCTGGGTAAGCTGGCACAAGAAATAACTTTGGTCTTTGTTCGGATCTTTTCCAGCCAGCAGCCGGTAAACGGGTTTCCCGTCTACGATAATTTCTGCCCGCCTGGCGTAATGCCCGGTCGCTACGTAGTCCGCTCCCAGCTTCAGTGCGGTATGTAAAAAAATGTCAAATTTGATTTCACGGTTACACAGCACATCCGGGTTGGGTGTGCGGCCGGCCTGGTATTCGGCAAACATGTAATCGACAATTCGCTCTTTATACTCGGCACTGAGATCAATCGCCTGAAAGGGTATGCCCAGGTGCTGTGCCACGATCATCGCATCGTTGCTGTCGTCCAGCCAGGGGCATTCGTTGCTG
This sequence comes from Cyclobacteriaceae bacterium, assembly GCA_036771215.1. GTDB lineage: Bacteria > Bacteroidota > Bacteroidia > Cytophagales > Cyclobacteriaceae > ELB16-189. The sequence continues at coordinate 33,020 of DAIPHR010000003.1, read as the reverse complement.
ATGGTCACGCTGTCATCGTGCCAGTTTTTCATGAACATGCCAATAACTTCGTAGCCCTGCTCTTTCAGCAGGTAAGCGGCCACACTGGAATCCACACCGCCCGATAATCCGACTACGACACGTTTCTTCATCGTCCTCTTAAAAGGAGTCCCGTTCAAAAAAAGTTCACTCCACCAGCTCCAGATTCTTAATTCTTGAAAAATCTTTTCTATTGAGTGTTAAAACCGGCATTTCCCTAGCCAGGGCCGTAGCAGCAATGAATAGATCACGGAATTCAATCAGCCTGTTGAGCTTTTTCAATTGATGATAGATACGGGCAGCTTGCTCAGCTACATCGTGATCAAATGGAAGCACCGGAATGTCCTCGATTAGTCTTCTAACCTCGTTCCATTTTTCGTGGTTACGTCCCCCCATCAATAACTCATACAGTGTAATTGCCGAAATAAAAATCTGAAAATGATCAGGCAACCTTTGCAAAGTTGTTTTGGTTTTATCCTTTGCGCGAAGATATTCGATGAGTACGCTGGTATCGACTACCACTGAACGGGTTTCCATGACCTTAATTTATTTCGGGCCAACGGCTTAACTTCTTCAGCGGTCCAGGTAGAAATTTTCAAAATCTTTTTTTTCCACTTGCGAAGGTCGAACGACTTCCTTTTCTGTTGATTGAGTAGAAAATCAACAAAGTCATTCACCTCCTGACGAGTTGTCGGGTTCAAACTTTGATACTTTTCAAGAAAGTGATCCACGTGCCAAAGATAATAAATTATCGGGCTACGTCCGGCTGAGGGCTTGCCAGCAACTCGTTCACGATCTCATTAAAGCGCTGCACAAATTGCTCATAGTACAGGCCGGTGCCGGGGCCTGAAAAGCCCGTATGAATGTGTTTCACCTTGCCGTCCCGGCCGATGAAGATGGTGGTAGGGAAAGCCAACACGTTGTTCAGCATCGGCAGGGTGGCGGCAGCCTTTTCTTTGTCGTTCACGCCTGCAATCACAAAGTGGTAAGGCACGTTCCATTTCGCTTTCATCTTTTTTACCCGATCGCTGGCATACGCGAAATCATCTTTGCGTTCGTACGCGAGCCCGAGAATTTCCACACCGCGGCTGCTGTTGCTGGCGTACCATTGCGACAGGAATTTCGTTTCATCCATGCAATTGGGGCACCAAGTGCCGAAGATTTGAAGAATCAACACCTTGTCTTGAAAGCGGGCATCGCCCGGAGTCACCGGCTTGCCTTCCAAATCCGGAAACGTGAAGTCAATTTTATCAAAGCCCTCTTTCAGGTAGGTGAGCGATTCGGCATCGGGCATCACGGCATCGGCATTTCGTATGCCCGAAAACGTTTCGTGTGACGCATGACCGGAATAAAAATGCCCGCGAATGGAGTCGCCTGCCAACGTAGCGGTAAACAAAAAGGCATGATTGCCATCGTACGCGCTAAGGCGCAACTCATCGTTTACCACGTTGCCTTCCAGGTAGCGATAGTCCCCGGTGGGGGTGAGGAATGTGCCCGTTACGGTATTGCCCTGCTGTTCGAAAATGCCCACCGAAGGGTAGGAGTCTTTTGATGTTTGGAAGGTGAGCTGGTACTTGCCGGCAAAGTTTACCGCAGCGTCTGGCGACTTGGGGATGAAGCGGTAATCGTCACCGAAGGTAGCGCGGAACGGCAGGTTCCCGCTCGGAGCGTAGTTCTTTACAAATGTTCCATCGAGTACGTTGCCTTTGATCCGGGCCCGCAATTCAGCATCAAAAACATGCAACACGATTTTCACGGAATCGCCCGCTACCGACACTTCATCAAGTAACAATCGCTCGCTGGCATTCTTCATATACAACCGGTAATCCTCGTTCGTCTTCTCCACGTCAAACGTAAAGGGCAGGTCTTGCTCCTGCATACGGATAACCCCGCGCCAGGTGCCGGTTTTAAGGTCGGCCGGTTGAGAACAGGAAATGATCATAGGGATGAAGAGGAAGAACAGTAAAACACGCATTTTTAGGGTTAATTAGGGCCGAGCTTTTTCAACGATGCAAAATAAAGAAATGTTCAGCGGACTGCGGGTTTTGGAGCTGGCTTCCGTGCTGGCCGGCCCCAGTGTGGGTCAGTTTTTTGCCGAACTGGGGGCCGAAGTGATTAAGGTGGAAAACCCCGCTACCGGTGGTGATGTCACGCGCTCGTGGAAAGGCGCTGGCGAACAAACCGATGACCGATCCGCCTATTTTTGTGCGTGCAACTGGGGTAAGCAGTCGGTAACCCTTGATCTGACACAGCCGGACGATCGCAGCCGCCTGCATCGGATGGTGGGAAAGATGGATGTAGTGATTGCCAGCTACAAACCGGGCGATGCCGAAAAGCTGGGTGTGGCGTATGATCAATTGCGGGCCATCAATCCGAAGCTCATCTACGGGCAGATTACCGGCTATGGTTCGCAGGATGATCGCGTGGGCTACGATGCCGTAATCCAGGCCGAGGCCGGGTTCATGGACTTGAATGGCGAACCGGACGGCCCGCCCACAAAAATGCCGGTAGCGCTTATTGATCTGCTGGCCGCCCATCAACTGAAGGAGGCGTTGCTGTTGGCGTTGTTGCATCGCGAGCGAACGGGCGAAGGAGCTTTTGCCGAGGTCAGTCTGCTTCAGGCGGCCGTTGCCTCGCTGGCGAACCAGGCCACCAATTGGCTGGTGGCGGGCAAGTTGCCCACACGCCAGGGCTCGGCACATCCCAACATTGCGCCTTATGGCGATTTGTTTGTGACCGGTGATGGCAAACGAATCTTGCTGGCCGTGGGCAGCGATCGGCAGTTTGGTGAATTGCTGAACGTGCTGCACGTGGCCGCGGATGAGCAGCTGCCGGAGTTCGCCACAAATGCGCAGCGCGTGCAGCACCGGGCGAGATTAAACCCAATACTTCAAAAATACATGGCGGGCCGTGCCGCAGATGAGTTGTTAGCCCGGTTACAGGCGCGAAAAATTCCGGCCGGGTTGGTGCAGAACGTGCGCGAAGCACTGGCAGCCGATGAGGCCCGGAAGACGTTGCTGGGTGAGCGTGGACTACAAGCCGTGCGGCAGTTGGTGGCGCAGGTGTCGTTTCATGAGTCTTCCAAACCGCTGAGCCCGCCTCCGCATTTGGGGGAACATAATCAGGTGGTTGGCCTTTGAGTAACCGTAACCGGTCTGACCGCTCACCGCGGTCTGACCGGTGTCAATACTTCCGCGCTATTTGTATTCTGATGAGCACTTAGTCCCTATGAGATTACGAACTGCCCCAAACTTGAAGATGTTGACTTAACGAAGTAAATTGAATCAACAAATCGCGGAGTGGCCGAAACGGGTAACTCTGCAAAGAATAAAATAGTGAAAAAGATTAGCAGTTCACTCATCGTGATATTTGGCTCTGTTGTGTTTCTCGGAGTGCTTTTTTTTGCTGTCGCGTCAAGCTATTTTCAGAGAAGAAATGTTGTGGCAAATTCTGAGTACAGATATACTGTTGTAACACTGGCAGACTATTACTCGAAAGGAAACGTTAGCGGCAAGGTGATAACGTATCAATTAAACGGGGTTCATTACACGGATCACTGTGGAGATTGAGATTGTAGGGATGCAAATATTGGAGATCAGTTTTTCATTAAGGTTTACATTAGTGATCCTGAAATTTGGGAGATTCTTTATTCCAATAAGATTATGAGAATTGACTCCATACCTGTAGCGGGATGGCAAGTTTTTCCGAAAGTAGAGTGACAACGTTCGTTCAGTTGATCGTGGTTGCCTGAGCAACAGATTTAAGTAAACGGGGTCATGCAGCTGTTGTTTGGCCAACCAACAGCCGTACCCATAAGGTTATGCTTCTGCGCGAAACGATAAAGGCTGGAAGTGAGACGTTCGGATTTTTGGTACATATTAGCAACTTACAATGCTTGCCCGGTCAGGCGACCGGTAAGAACGTGGGTAACCGTAACCGGTCTGACCGCTCACAGCGGTCTGACCGGTGAAGTTTACCGCCAAATGTCTTTCATGAGCGTAATTCAAATGATTCGGGTGATCTGAATGATGGATGAAAGAACCTATTTGCTTAGAAAAGCCTCGGGGGTCAGCACCGTGATCTGTGCGCTTTTGTAGTCTTTGATGTTTCGGGTCAGCAAGATATCAACACCATGTCGTAATGCCGTGTAGTATTGAATGGCATCCTCAAAATCTTTGAAGTCGGATTGCAACGCCATTTCAATCACCTTATCATCAACTGCTAATACGCTTACGAGCGTTTTGAACTGAGTAAGCTTTTTTCGTGCCTGATCGCGGGAATACGTTTTTGACAAAAGATAGTGAAGATGAGAGAAGGTAAGTGAGCTTATGGTAATGATAAGCTCCCTGCGGTCTGCTAGAGAAAACAGATTGGCGGCAGCCAGGGCAAACGGCTGTCGATTGGCCAACAGGTCCAGGCAAACATCCGTATCGACCAAAACGCGGATCACTTGTATTTCTTTTTGAGGTAGTTTCGATATGCCTCTTTTGTACTCTTAGTCGGTTGTGGAATAATGCCCAAAAGGCTTTTCACAAATGGAGTAACTTTTAAATCCCCCGGCTTTTCTGTGATGTGGTCAATGTAGCGTTCGATCAGTTTTGATAAGCTGGTCTTCTTTTTCTTGGCGTACTGCTTACCCCTCTCCACCGAGGTTTTTTTGAGCTTTAAGGTTAGCTTGGTCGTCATACGTACAAAGTTGTTGAATTCATACGTATTGGGCAAACGGAAAGTTTTCTCGCGCCCCGTTGCTGTAGGTCGCCCGACCATCAGCCAAACGAACACGGCAGATTTATGGTTCATATTAACAACTTGCAATGCTTGCCGGTCAGGCGATCGGCAAGAGTTGGGGAGGTATAATTAGGTGGTTGGCCTTTGAGTAACCGTAACCGGTCTGACCGCTCACCGCGGTCTGACCGGTGTCAATACTTCCGCGCTGTTTGTATTCTGATGAGCACTTAGCCCTTGCGAGATTATGAACTACCCCGAACTTGAAGATGTTGACTTAACGAAGTGAATTGAGGCATCGGAGCGCAGAGTTCCGAGACGGGTAACTCAGGGAAGAACGAACGGTAAAGACGGGAATTGCCTAGCAAGGTGTCCAATACTCAAATCTTAAAAGTCTACCGTCCTTAAATGTAAAAATTGCCCCAGCGTCACTACCCTTTGAATATAGGAGCACTGAATCAAACACCGGCTTCCTAAAAACATCATGACATGAATCACCTACTATCCGGCAAAACTCTTCTACCGTTGTTTCCGCACTTAATTTCATGTCGCGGTAACTTAAGATAAGTTGTCCCCCGGTATTAAAGTCAACTTGCTGTAGATAAAAATCTTCCTGGTCACTACCAATGTACTTGAACCCAGTATATACCATTTGGTAGTATGGCCCGCCAGGCTGGTCATTTGTGAAGAATCCGCATTGATAATCCGTGTGGATGATTTCAGCTTGCCCAAAGATTTCAACAATGGCCTGCTTAGGCGTACTGAAGTTTAGTCCCCCGAATGTAATTTGCATGAGGTCGAAGTCGCTTACTTGTCCAAAAGATAAGGTGGTTAAAAAACTCAGGAATATTGCAAGTACTTTCTTTTTCATCGTTGCGTCCTTGGTCTTGATCAGTCAGTAAGTCTGAGGTTATTTCATTGTGCGAAGGGCTTGCACACCGTTTGGTAATCTTCAATAGTGAAGATATTTCTTCTCTTCCGAAAAGCGAAATCTGGATGGCAAAGTCTGACTCAACACCAAGCGGCCCGGATGTGGAGGGCAAGGTGCGAATAAAGTGAGCACGGGAGCGCAGCGAACCCCGGAACAGCCGGTTAAGCCGCCCAATGGAGGCCCCGAAGCCTGGCTGCGGGTTGTATTTCGCTTTTTTTACCATTTCCATTGTTGCCACATGGGCAATCGCCCCACTTTAAAATGCCTGTTTCATAAACAAGTGATTTACAAATATTTACAAATAAGCCTTGATGGACTGAATTAGCCATTTGGTAGTCCAAAAAGCCTTGAAATAGCCCTAAAAACAAACATTTTTGTAAAAAAGTGGTGTAAAGTGGTTGAAAGTGGTTCAAATTTCCCTACGTTTGCTTAGGAGAAAAAGACAACCACTACGTCAATGACTTTCTTCACCAGTCAGTATGAGTGCAAACTTGACGCAAAGGGGCGCCTGGTGCTGCCCGCGCGCGTGAAGGCTCAGTTGCCCGAAGGCGAGCAGGAGCTTGTCGTGCGCAAGGGCTTCGAGCAGTGCCTCATTCTGTACCCGATGGTGGAGTTCAAAAAGGTCTTCTCAAAAATTTCGGGTCTCAACGAGTTCAACGAAGAGTACCGCCAACTGCAGCGGAGCTTTTTGTCGGGCGTAGTCACCGTGGAGTTGGACGGCAACGGGCGAATCCTGTTACCGAAAAACATGCTGGCCTACGCACAAATCGACAAAGACGCCATGCTGGTGGGCACGGGGAACAAAGTGGAGATCTGGAGTCCAACGATCTATGAGAAGTTCCTCATTCAAGACCCCGGTGAGTTGTCGAAACTGGCAGAACGCTACCTGAATAACTGAGGGATGAAGGCCGGGAACAGTAACACGAACACCGGCTCCAAGCTTCAGGCCATAGGCTGCATGCGTCAGGCTGCATACTTCAGGTTGCCCGATGCCGGATGCTGGAAACCGTATGTCTGGAGCGCGAGATGGATTGGAGATGCAAGAGACCAGTAGCGGGCAACCCGAAACCAGGAGCTACCATAAACCGGTAATGCTCCGCGAATGTCTTGAGGGACTACGCATTGACCCGCAAGGCACTTACGTAGACGTAACGTTTGGCGGTGGCGGACACAGCCTGGCGATACTCGAGCAGATCAAGGGAGGAAGGTTGATTGCCTTTGATCAGGATGCCGATGCACAGCGTGAAGCTGAAAAAATCAACCACCGTTCTTTCACATTCTGTCCCTCCAACTTCCGGTACCTGAAAAAGTACCTGAAGATGCACGGGGTTAGCCGCGTGAACGGCATACTGGCAGATCTGGGTGTTTCCTCCCATCAGATCGACTCCGCTCAACGCGGCTTCTCAACCCGGTTTGCCGGGCCGCTCGATATGCGCATGGATGCGCGGGCGACCCTCACAGCCGCTACGCTGCTGGCAACCTATAGCGAGGCTCAGCTCCATCGGGTGCTGGGTATGTATGGGGAGGTTCGCAATGCGCGCACGGTGGCTCAACGAATAGTGGAAGCCAGGGCGCGCCAACCCCTCACCACTACCCAACAACTGACGGATTTGCTCAAACCGCTGGCCCCCCGTGGAAAGGAGTTCAAATATTTCGCCCAGGTGTTTCAGGCTCTGCGCCTGGAAGTAAACCAGGAGATGCAGGCGCTTGAAGATTTTTTGCACCAATGTGGCGAAGTGATGGCAACCGGAGGCCGACTGGTGGTGATGAGTTACCACTCGCTGGAAGACCGGCTGGTGAAGAACTACATCAACACGGGTAACGTGGAGGGAAAGTTGGAAAAGGATTTTTATGGAAACATCCTTCGGCCTTTTGAGGCGGTGAACCGAAAGCCGCTGCAAGCGGCCGAAGAAGAAATAGAAAACAATAACCGTGCACGCAGCGCCAAACTGCGCATCGCGGAACGAAACGAAAGTAAGGTAAAGGAACATGAGTGAGAATCGTATGCGGGTGGAACCCGACCGGACGAATGAAGCGCGCCTCAAGCCTTCGCAGGCGGGCGGGCCCAGTTTGTTCTCGGGGCTGGAAAAGCGCCTGAAGCTGGAATCCTATTTTGAAGAAGGTTTCCCGGTGCAGTACCTGCCCAAGATTTTGTTTGTGATGGTGCTTGGCTTGCTGTACATCAGCAATACGCATCATGCCGAGCGGACCACGCGCGCGATCAACCGGGCACAAACGGAAGTGGAGGATTTGCGCGCAGACTACACGACACTAAAATCGGATGTAATGTTTGCCAGTAAGCAGAGTGAAGTAGCACGAAGAGTAAAAGAAATCGGATTGAAAGAGAGTTTACGCCCACCCTATAAAATTGTAGTGAACGATTGAATATTAAGAGGTCCATATTAATACGTGTCCGCGTGGCCTTTTTGGGCGTGCTGCTGTTTGCGGTTTGTGTAGCCGCCAAGATCGGCCATATTCAAGTGGCCGAGGGCGACAAATGGGCGAAGATGGCCGAGGAGATCATGTTTGATTACAAACGCGTGAAGGCCACCCGCGGCAACATCTACTCGGACAATGGCAGTCTGTTGGCTACTTCCTTGCCGTTTTACAAAGTGGCCATGGACCCCACGCTGGCCCGCAAAGAAGTGTTTGATAAAGGACTTGATTCGTTGGCCATGCTGCTGTCGCGGTACTACCGCGATCGGTCGGAGTCGGATTACAAGCAGATGCTTCGCGATGCCCGCGCCACGGGCAAGCAATACCTCGTGCTCAACCGCAGGCAAATCAACTACCAGACGAAAAAAGAGATGTCTTCGTGGCCCATCTTCCGCGAAGGACGCTACAAGGGAGGTGTGATTTTTGAGAAAATGGACGTGCGCTACCGGCCGTTCAATAACCTGAGCCGCAGAACCATTGGTTATGTCAACGAAGATGGGCAAGGTGCCGGGCTGGAGTTCAGCTTTGACGAGTCTCTCGGGGGCCAGGATGGTCAGGCGCTCTTTCAAAAAATTGCCGGCAGCACCTGGAAGCCCGTGTTTGACGGCAACGAAGTGAAAGCCGTTGACGGCCTCGACATTCAGACTACCATTGACATCAATTTACAGGACGTTGCCGAAACCTCGTTGCACCGGCACATGGCGCTGCACGATGCAGACGAAGGAACGGTAGTGGTTATGGAGGTGGCTACCGGCCATGTGAAAGCGATCTCGAACCTGACCCGTGATGGAAAGGGAAATTATCTTGAGAAGTTCAACCACGCGGTGGGTGGGTCACTGGAGCCGGGCTCTACATTTAAGCTCGTGACCATGATTGCCCTGCTTGAGGATACGAACATTGAGTTGAGTGACAGCATCAAAACGGGCAATGGCGAGGTGACCTTCTACAACCGCAAAGTGCGCGATCACCACGAGGGCGGTTTCGGCACACTGTCGATTCAGGCATCCTTCGAGCAGTCTTCGAACGTGGCGATGGCCAAGTTGGTAGACAAGCATTTTGGTTTGAAGCCGGAAAAATACCTGGATCACGTAGATCGCCTGAAGCTTTCCAGACCGTTGGGGCTACAGATTACAGGCGAAGTTTTTCCAAAAATCACGCGCCCGCAGGATAAAGCCTGGAGCGGCATTACCCTGCCCTGGATGTCGCACGGCTATGGCCTTGAGATATCTCCGCTGCACACGCTCACCCTTTACAATGCGGTAGCCAATGACGGCAAAATGATCAAGCCTGTTTTTGTTACGTCCGTGTTGCAGGCCGACCGCGTGATTCGGGAGTTTGAGACGGAGACGCTCAACAGCAAGATTTGCTCCAACAGTACATTGAAACAACTTCGCTTATTGTTGGAAGGTGTAGTGGAGAATGGTACGGCCAAGAATCTGAAAGATGCTCACTACCGTATTGCCGGTAAAACCGGTACGGCACAGATACTGGAAGACGGCCGGTACACGAAGAAATACATCACCTCGTTTGTCGGTTACTTCCCGGCTCATGCACCCAAGTACAGCGCTATTGTGGTGGTGAAAAATCCGAAAGGATGGCAGCAATATGGCAATAACGTGGCGGGCCCTGTTTTCAAGGAAATAGCGGACAACATTTATGCGCGCGATATTGAACTGCACGCACCCATGGAAAAGAAGACGGTGCTGGAAGCAGGCGTACTCCCGGTCATTCGTGGTGGCCGGCAGGAAGAACTGACGATGCTCGCCAATGAATTGGGTGTTTCCACCCATTCGGCAACAGAAGAGGAGTGGGTGAAGGCGAGCCGCAACGGAAGTTCCGTAACGTTGAAGAAGAACGAAGTGCTCAAAGACCGGGTGCCGGATGTTACCGGCTTGACCTTTCGCGATGCTTTGTACCTCTGCGAAAAGTCAGGGCTACGCGTGGTGTACCAGGGGCGCGGGCGTGTTGCTGAGCAGTCGCTGGCACCGGGAACGCGCTTTGGCCGCGGGGCAAGAATCTATTTGAAACTGAGTTGATGAAGTCGTTACGCGACATATTATATAAAGTACACATCACCTCGACATCCGGCTTTATGGATGTGGAAGTGGCGGGCGTGGCATTCGACTCGCGAAAAGTGAAATCCGGATTTGTGTTTGTCGCCATACGCGGCACGCTGTCCGATGGGCACGACTTTATGCCCAAGGCCATAGCCGCGGGTGCGTCTGTTGTCGTATGCGAGAAGTTGCCGGAAGCACTTAGCGAATCCGTTACCTACGTGGCGGTGAAGAGCAGTGCACAGGCACTGGGTATCATCGCTTCCAATTTTTACGACAATCCCTCCGGCAAACTCAAATTGGTAGGTGTTACCGGCACCAACGGCAAGACAACTGTCGCCACCTTGCTGTTCAAATTGTTTTCATCACTGGGTTACAAGTGCGGCATGTTATCCACAGTTGTGAATAAAATTGTGGATAAAGAAATTCCAGCCACACACACCACACCGGATCCTATTCAGATTAATGAGTTGCTGATCGAAATGATAGCAGCCGGCTGCACGCACTGCTTTATGGAGGTGAGCTCGCATGCAGTGGATCAGGGCCGCATAGCCGGGTTACATTTTGCGGGGGCTTTGTTCACCAACATCACACACGATCACCTTGACTATCACCGGACGTTTGAAAGTTACATCCGCGCCAAGAAAGGATTCTTTGACGATCTGTCGGGCGATGCCTTTGCGCTGGTGAACATTGACGACAAGCGCGGCATGGTGATGCTTCAAAACTCGAAGGCCAAGAAATACACCTTCGGGTTGAAAAAGATGGCCGACTTCAAAGCCAAGATCATCACCAACTCTATTGAGGGGCTCGAACTCGAGATCGGTGGCCGTACCGTATGGTTCAAACTGATCGGAGACTTTAATGCCTATAATCTATTGACCGTCTTTGGCGCGGCAAGTCTGCTGGGCGAAGATCCGGAAACGGTGCTGATGAAATTGTCCTCCCTAACGGGCGCCAACGGCCGCTTTGATGTGGTCTTGCCAGGCTCGCGCTTCACGGCCATTGTGGATTACGCGCATACGCCTGATGCTTTGAAAAATGTTTTGGAGACGATTACACAATTCCGGTCAGGCAACGAACAGGTGATTTCAGTGGTGGGCTGTGGGGGTAATCGCGATAAGACCAAGCGACCGTTAATGGCAGCTATTGCCTGTAAGTACAGCGATAAGGTTATTCTCACTTCGGATAACCCGCGGGATGAAGATCCTCTCGAAATCATTCGCGAGATGCAAAAAGGTATTGGCCCTACGGAGGCACGCAAAACACTGGTGATGGCGGATCGTGAGGAAGCAATCAAGATGGCCTGCATGATGGCGAAAGAGAAAGACATCGTGCTGGTCGCTGGTAAAGGGCATGAAACGTATCAGGAAATCAAAGGCGTGAAACACCCTTTTGACGATAAAGAGGTAGTAAGTCGGATGCTTAAAATGTTCGCGAACTAACTGATGATCAATGATCAATTGGCCGATAAGTCGATGAGGAATTATAAGGATAATCTGATTGTGAAGATGACATTCCAATTTGCATTGGATATAATCGATTTTGCCGAGCGCCTGCGATCGGAAAAGCGGTCTGCCTTTTCGGATCAGGTACTTCGATCAGGTTGTTCAATTGGGGCAAATGTGAAGGAGGCACAAGGGGCGGAAAGCAAAGCGGACTTTATTCATAAAATGAAGATCGCAATCAAAGAGGCTGAGGAAACAGAATACTGGCTTGAGCTCTGTTCACTGTCAAAAAAGTATCCTCAACCCGGTCAACTGTTGTCTGACATCGAGTCGATCTTGAAAATAATTAACAAAATAATCTCTACGTCAAAAATAAATAAGTCATTGGCGAATAAGGCCATTGACAATTGAACATGTTATTTTATTTGTTCGATTATATAGAACAGAACTTTGACTTCCCCGGGGCAGGCTTGTTCCAGTACATTTCGTTCCGGGCGGGTGTTGCGGCTCTATTGTCTCTCCTTATCACGATCACATTTGGCGAAAGGCTTATTGCTTTCCTGAGAAGAAAACAGGTAGGTGAGGATATTCGTGATCTTGGCCTTGAAGGTCAGATGCAGAAGAAAGGCACACCTACCATGGGTGGGCTGATTATCATTGCGGCCATTCTGATTCCTACCTTGTTGATGGCGCGACCCGACAATGTGTATGTGTTGCTGCTGATCATCACTACGGTGTGGCTGGGCCTGATCGGATTCCTGGATGATTACATCAAAGTATTCAAGAAGAACAAAGAGGGATTAGCCGGTCGCTTCAAAATCGTGGGGCAGGTTACCATTGGATTGGTGGTTGGCCTTACGTTGTACTTCAACGATCACGTTGTTGTTCGGGAGAGATCACCGGAGACTGTTGCTATCGAAGCAAGTTTGTCGGTGAGTGCCACGCCCGTTTCAACCAGCCAGCCGGATTCGAAGTCAACAAAGACAACGGTGCCTTTCATGAAGAACAACGAGTTTGACTACAGCAGCTTGTTGTTCGGGCTTGATGAAAAGTACACGTGGATCATTTATACCCTGATCGTGATTGTTATCATAACGGCCGTTTCAAACGGAGCTAACATTACGGATGGTATTGACGGCCTGGCGGCCGGCACATCAGCCATTATCGGTCTTACGCTTGCCATTTTTGCTTACCTCTCCGGCCGTGTTGACTTCAGCTCGTATCTCAATATCATGTACATTCCGAACCTGAGCGAGCTGGTTATTTTTTGCACGGCCTTTGTTGGTGCTTGCTTAGGTTTTCTGTGGTACAATGCGTACCCGGCCCAGGTTTTCATGGGCGATACGGGGAGCCTTTCGCTGGGTGGCATTATTGCGGTATTGGCTCTGGCTGTTCGCAAAGAGTTGATGATTCCCGTTTTGTGCGGAATCTTTCTGATTGAGAACCTCTCGGTGATTCTCCAGGTATCCTACTTCAAGTACACGCGGAGGAAGTACGGAGAAGGCAGACGAATTTTTTTGATGTCGCCCCTCCATCATCACTATCAAAAAAAGAATATCCCCGAAGCCAAAATTGTAACCCGGTTTTGGATCGTGGGAATATTGTTGGCCATTCTCTGCCTGGCAACCCTTAAAGTAAGATGAGCAAGCGTTTAACCATATTGGGTTCAGGTGAGAGTGGCACAGGGGCCGCGTTGTTGGCCAAGGCAAAGGGCTATGACGTATTTGTCTCCGATCAAGGTGCCATCCGGGATGCCTACAAGGCTGATCTGATCAATGCCGGGATTGCTTTTGAAGAGGGCGGGCACTCCGATAGAATTCTTCCGGCCGATCTGATCATTAAGAGCCCCGGTATACCCGACAAGGCGGAGGTGATGAAGCGCGTGCGGGCAGCGGGCATTCCGGTGGTGGATGAGATTGAATTCGCCTTCCGCTACCTGAAAGGAAAGGTGATTGCCATCACCGGCACGAATGGTAAAACGACTACCACGCTGCTGACCTATTACCTGTTGAAGTCGGCCGGCTTGAATGTGGCGTTGGCAGGTAATGTAGGGGAGAGCCTGGCGCGTAAGGTTGCTGCAGGTGACCATGATTGGTATGTAGTCGAGATCAGCAGTTTTCAGCTGGACGGGACGATATCGTTCAGGCCGCATATTGGCATACTGCTGAATATTACGCCTGATCACCTTGACCGGTACGAATACAAAATGGAGAACTATATCAACTCCAAGTTTCGGCTGGTGCAAAATCTGACTGCCCATGAGCATTTTATTTATTATGCCGATGATGCAGTGGCAGGCCACGAGGCGCGCAAAAGAAAAATCACAGCCGATCAGGTGGCTGTCTCATTAACTGATACTAAAACCAAAGCCTACTATGATGGTCAGCAGATGGTGTTCAACGTGGCCGGGCATCATTTTCGGGTGGCCCAATCCGATACGACTTTGAAAGGCCCACACAATCTGATCAACACCATGTCGGCTGTGTCGGCTGCATTGTTAGCCGGTGTATCCGAACAGGCCGTGCGCGCAGCGCTGAAGACTTTCAAGAATGCCCCGCACCGCCTTGAGTCTGTTGCGGTCATCAATGGCGTTGAGTTTGTGAATGACTCAAAGGCCACTAACGTAGACTCTGTGGTGTACGCACTCGGCAGCTATCAACAACCGCTGGTGTGGATTGCCGGGGGCATTGATAAGGGTAATGACTACGAGTTGATTAAAGAAGAGGTTCAGAAAAAGGTCCATACCCTCATTTGTTTGGGCCGGGACAATGAAAAGTTAAAGAAGTTTTTTGGTGGGGTAGTGCCTAAAATCCACGAGACCCAAAGCGTGAAAGAGTTGGTTCGGTTGGCCCTGCAGTCGGCACGGCAGGGTGACGTGGTGTTGCTTTCACCGGCCTGCGCCAGTTTTGATTTGTTCAAGAACTACGAGGATCGGGGTACCCAGTTCAGAGAAGCCGTATTGGAACTCAAAGGGGAGGGAATTCAGAATAGGGTATTTGAGAATAGAGAATGAAGATGGAAAGAGAGCCTGCGAAATCGTTTAAGGATTTGATTGTGTGGCAACGGGCCCATGAATTAGTGCTCGCTGTCTACCGGGCAAGTAGCGTATTCCCGAAAGAAGAACAGTATGGGCTCACGCAGCAAATCAGGAGATCATCGTCTTCGGTTGCCGCCAACATAGCAGAAGGTTTTAAAAAGAGAGGGGAGAAAGATAAACTGAGAATTTTGAATATCGCGCAGGGTTCACTTTCGGAAACGCACTATCATTTGGTGTTGGCAAATGATCTTCGGTATGGAGAAATAGGTTTGCTGGAGGAGAAAGTTGAAGAGGTAAGCCGGTTGCTAGAGTTGTATATGAAAGCTATTCGAAAATGATTCTGACTACTAAATGCTGAATTCTAAATTCTCGCAAAGAGTAAAGAGATGGAAAAAATAAAGAGTTGGGCCGACAAGAATTTGCAAGGTGACCGCGTCATCTGGGCCGTTGTCTTTGCCCTGTCGCTCATCAGTATTCTGGTGGTGTACAGCTCCATCGGTACGCTGGCGTACAAACGCACGGCAAGTCCCGAGTCCTATTTGCTGAAGCATACGTTTATGGTGTTCCTCGGTTTGGCTGCTATGTGGGTAGCGCACAAGATCGACTATCGGTATTATTCCAGGTTGTCGCGGCTGGCGCTTTGGGTTAGCGTGCCTCTGCTGATCTATACGTTCACCAATGGAACAACCATTAACGATGCCGCCCGCTGGATTACGCTCCCGATAATCAACACTTCGTTCCAGCCTTCTGATTTTGCCAGCCTTGCCCTCATCATCAACCTGGCAGCCATGCTGTCGAAGAAGCAGCAAAACATAGATGATATCAAAGAGACGTTGATTCCGATGCTGATCTGGTGCGGAGTTATTTGCGGCTTAATTGCCTTAACCAATCTTTCCACCGCGGTGTTGCTCTTCGCCACCTGTATGCTGGTGATGTTTATCGGCCGTGTGCCGGTAAAGTACCTGGCCATGCTGGTATTAGTTGGTCTGCTGGCGGGAGCAGCCGCCATCAAATTTGGAACCCGCGGTGCCACCGCGCTCAGCCGCATCGAAGCATTTGTAAAAGGAAGCGAGTTGCCTTTTCAGGCCAAACATGGACGCATGGCGGTTGCTACGGGTGGCATCATCGGCAAAGGCCCGGGCAACAGCGAACAGCGCAACATTTTGCCACATCCCTACTCTGATTTCATCTACGCCATTCTCATCGAGGAATATGGACTGGTTGGGGGCATCATCGTGCTGGTACTCTATCTCATTCTGCTCCACCGTGGCATGAAGGCCGCTTACAACAGCGAACGTGCCTTTGGCGGGTTACTCTCAGCCGGGCTCAGTTTTGACTTGGTGTGTCAGGCCATGGTGAATATGGGTGTGGTTGTGGGCCTTGGCCCGATTACCGGGCAACCGTTGCCCCTGATCAGTATGGGGGGTACGGCCATGGTGTTCACCGGAATTTCCGTGGGTATCATTCTAAGCGTAAGTCGTGGTGAGCAGGAAGAGAATTGGGGTCAACAGACCAATCTGAAGGATTCAAAAGATAAAGACGTAGAAGCCAAAGCAGCGTGAGTGCATCAACACCATATCGGATAATCATTAGCGGAGGCGGCACGGGCGGGCACATTTTCCCTGCGCTGGCGATTGCCCATGCCTTTCGTGAGCGCCACCCCGATGCGGATATTCTTTTCGTGGGGGCCGAAGGCCGCATGGAAATGACACGTGTGCCGGAGGCTGGATATCGGATCGTTGGGTTGTGGATCAGTGGTTTACAACGGAAGCTGACGCTAGCCAACCTGCTCTTCCCGGTAAAACTGATCGCGAGCTACCTGAAGGCCAGTCGGATCATCCAGTCATTTAAACCTCATGCCGTAGTGGGCACAGGCGGTTATGCCAGTGGCCCCACCATGATGGCAGCCACGCGCAAACGAATTCCCACTGTCATACAGGAGCAAAACTCGTATGCCGGGTTAACCAACAAGCAGGTGGCATCCAAGGCCAGCGTGATTTGCGTGGCCTACCCGAATATGGAGCGTTACTTCCCGGCCGGCAAGATCCGGTTCACCGGCAACCCGGTGCGCAAGGACATTTTGGACGTGGATCAAAAACGTGCTGAAGCCCTTCGCGAATTCAATTTGCAGCAACAGAAGCGAACGCTTTTGGTTTTGGGCGGAAGTCTGGGGGCACGCACCATTAATGAAAGTATATCGGCAAACCTCGCGTTGTTGGCTGAGGCCGGAGTGCAAGTGATTTGGCAGACCGGTAAGATGTATATCGAGAGTGTGAAAGCGCAGGTTACCGGCCAAGACCTGGCCCCATTTCGGATTTACGATTTCATCAAACGTATGGATTTGGCCTATGCCGCCAGCGATGTGGTGATTTCGCGAGCCGGAGCGCTTGCCATTTCGGAGTTGTGCCTGGCCAAACGCCCTGCCGTGCTTGTGCCTTCGCCCAACGTGGCCGAAGATCACCAGACCAAGAATGCGTTGGCACTGGTCAACGAAGGTGCCGCGTTGATGGTCAAAGATGGTGACGCAGCCATGCAGTTGGTGCAGCAGGCGCTTGCCTTGCTGAACAACTCCGATCGGTGCGCCCAACTGAGCGCAAACATTGCGCGACTGGGTAAACCACGGGCTGCAGATGAAATTGTGGATGAACTGGAAAAACTGATAATCAGGTGACGATCGATCAATACGATAACGTGTACTTCCTCGGCATTGGCGGCATCGGCATGAGTGCGCTGGCGCGTTGGTTCCGCCACAAGGGCATGCGCGTGGCCGGCTACGACCGCACGCCCACAGCCCTTACCCACGAGCTGATCGAAGAAGGAATGGAATTGCACTTTGATGATCGGGTGGAACTCATTCCGGGCTATCTCACGCGGGAGAAGACGCTGGTCATCTTTACACCGGCTATCCCGAAGGATCACAAGGAACACGCGTACCTGCGCGAAAATGGGTTTACCATTCTGAAACGCTCCGAGGTTCTCGGACTGCTCACCCGCAGCTACCGTACCATTGCGGTGGCCGGCACGCACGGCAAAACAACAACCTCGTCCCTGATTGCACACATACTCAAATCTGCGGGCCAGAATATGGTGGCATTTTTGGGTGGCATTACAACCAACTATGAGTCAAACCTGGTGATGCACGGGCAGGTGAATGAAAACACCTGGGTGGTTGCGGAAGCGGATGAGTACGACCGATCCTTCCTGCGTTTGTTTCCGCATGTGGCTGTGGTTACCTCGGCTGATGCCGACCACCTCGACATTTATGGCGATCATCAATCGATGCTGAAGTCGTATCGCGATTTTATCGGGCAGGTGCATCATCACGGCTATCTGTTTATTCATGAGTCCATTGCCGAATTGGCAAAAGGAATAGAAAATATTACGGTCCAGACCTACGGTACGAGCCAGGGACAATTTTTTGCCGACCGGATTGTAGCTCAAGGTGGATTTTTTGAATTCGATCTGAAGGGCTTTGCCCGGACGATTGAGAAGATTCAGCTCGGTGTCCCTGGTTTTCACAACATGGAGAATGCGATTGCGGCAACGCTGGTGGCCAAGCAGATTGGCATTGGCGATGACGTGATCCGGCAGGCGTTGGCCAGTTTCAAAGGCGTGAAACGCAGATTCGAGTTTGTGGTGAAGAACGATCGCTGCGTGTACATTGATGACTACGCGCATCACCCTACCGAAATTGAGGCCTTCCTGCGTTCGCTGAAATCAATGTATGCCGGCCGCAAACTGACTGTTGTCTTTCAGCCCCACCTGTTCACTCGCACGCGCGATTTTGCCGGGGGATTTTCGAAGAGCCTCAGCCTGGCCGATGAAGTGCTGCTGATGGACATCTACCCGGCCCGGGAAGAGCCAATTGCCGGTGTTACAGCCGATATGCTGTTCCCGGCCATTACAAGCCCGGTAAAAATTCGCTGCGGCAAAAAGGACCTGTTGGAGAAACTGGAAGATTTGGATGTGGACGTGCTGGCCACAGTAGGAGCAGGCGACATCGACACCTTGGTTAAGCCGATAAAAGAAATGCTGAAGAAGAAATACGAATGAAGGGCTCGTTTCACATACGGAAGGAAATTAAAGTAGCCGTGGCACTGGTGCTGGTGTCTGGTCTCATTGCCTTTAGTGAACGGCAGCGGGGCGGTCTCGTATGCAAGGACATTACCATTGAACTGGATAATGTACACGAAAACCATTTTATAGATGAGGCCGATGTGATGAAACTGGTGGAGGGCAGTGGTGTGCCGTTGAAAGGTTCACACTTGTCGCGTTTGGATTTGCGTGCCGTAGAAGAAAAAATCAAGTACGATCGTCATATCCGCGATGCCGAGTTGTTTACCGATCTGACAGGAAACCTGGTAGTTAATGTAGAGTTGCGCAGGCCCATCGCCCGAATTGTTCAGGAAGATGCGCCCGATGCTTACATCGCAGAAGATGGCACCATCATGAGTGTTTCGGAGCGCTACACCTCACGGGTGTTGCTCCTCAGCGGCCCGTATGTAAAAAGGCTCATTGACATGGACAATCTGAACACAACCGAGGAAGGCCGGCAGATGATGGAAATGCTGGAGTATGTGCGGGAAGATCGCTTCTGGAACGCGCAGGTGGCGCAACTGGATATCGCAGCGAACGGCAAGATTACGATCTACCCGCAGATTACCGGCCAACGCGTGGAGTTCGGAAAGCCGGAAAACATAGAAACGAAGTTCGATAAGCTCATGGTGTTCTACCGCGAAATTCTACCCCAGCGTGGCTGGACGAGATATCAGCGGGTGAACCTTGAATTTGAAGGACAGGTAATAGCCGAATAACCCAAACAACAGAGAACCAAACAACCACTAAAACATAGCATCGTATGGAAAATAGCAAAATAGTAGTCGGCCTCGATATCGGTACAACCAAGATTTGCGCCATCGTAGGTCGTAAAAACGAGTTCGGGAAACTCGAAGTGCTTGGCATGGGCAAGGCCGAAAGCGAGGGTGTGATCAAAGGCATAGTCGTGAATATTGATAAGACGGTTTTTGCCATTGAAAAGGCCATCAAAGAGGCCAGCGATATGTCGGGAATTGATATTGGGCTGGTCAATGTCGGAATTGCCGGCCAGCACATCCGAAGCTCCATTCACCACAACAGCATGTTGCGCGATTCCAAAGAAGGTGAAATCACCATCGAAGATGTGAGCCGCCTCACGGAGGATATGTACCGTATGGTAGTACCCAGTGGTAGCGAAATCATCCATGTGATGCCGCAGGACTATACCGTGGACTACGAAGAGGGCATCAAAGATCCGGTCGGGATGAGTGGCGTACGGCTTGAAGCCGACTTTCATGTGATTACCGCACAAACCAGTGCCATTAACAACATCAACAAATGTGTGCGCAGGGGAGGATTGGAGATTGAGGATCTGATTCTTGAACCGCTGGCCTCCAGCCTGGCTGTGCTCAGCGAGGAAGAGAAAGAAGCGGGTGTGTGCCTCATCGATATTGGCGGTGGTACCACAGACATTGCCATCTTCTACGACAATATCATTCGGCATACGGCTGTCATTCCGTTTGGCGGTAATATACTAACCACCGACATCCAGCACGGATTACAGGTGATGTCTAAACAAGCTGAGCAGTTGAAGACGCGTTTTGGTAAAGCGATTGCCGAAGAAGCAAGCCCCAATGAGATTGTCTCCATCCCGGGTATTCGAAACCGCACAGCCAAGGAGATTTCGGTCAAGAACCTGTCGAATATCATTCAGGCCCGCATGGAAGAGATCATTGAAATGGCTCATGCCGAAGTCATCAGCTCGGGTTTTGAAAATCGGTTAGCAGGTGGCATTGTGATTACCGGTGGCGGCTCGCAGTTGGCAAACCTCAAGCAGCTGGTCGAGTATATGACCGGTATGGACACCCGTATCGGTTACCCCAACGAGCACCTGGGTAAAGGCAAGATTGAAGCCGTGAAGAGCCCGATGTACGCGACTGCCGTGGGCCTGGTACTGGCCGGTTTCCGCTCGCTGGATGAGCGTGATGAACGCTACAAGGAAGCCAAGGCCGCGGTAAAGCAGCAGCCGGTGAAGCAACGTAAAAGTGCGCTCACAGGCGATTTCTTCACCAATATTCTGAATAAAACGAAAGGACTTCTCATCGATGACCTCGGTGAGAAAAGCGAATACTAACCACCATAAATAATTACAGTCATGTTTGATTCATCGTACAAGTTTGATCTGCCGAAGCACCACAAGTCCATTATCAAAGTCGTGGGCGTTGGCGGTGGCGGAAGCAATGCGGTAAACCACATGTTTCGCCAGGGCATCAAGGATGTCGAGTTTGTGGTGGCCAATACCGATTTGCAGGCGCTTAACAGCAGCCCGGTGCCCCACAAACTTCAGTTAGGCGTTAACCTCACCGAAGGGCTGGGGTGTGGCGCCAACCCAGAAGTTGGGCGGGCAGCCGCGCTGGAGAGCAAAGACCAGATTCGCGAAATGCTGTCGGGCACCAAAATGGTGTTCGTTACCGCAGGTATGGGTGGCGGCACCGGAACGGGTGCAGCCCCGGTGATCGCCAAGATCGCCAAGGACATGGACATTCTCACCGTGGGAATCGTGACCGTCCCGTTCTCCTTCGAAGGCAAGAAGAAGACCGGCCAGGCACAAGCGGGTATCGAGGCGCTGCGGTCAAGCTGCGACACAGTACTGGTTATTCTCAACGACAAACTGCGTGAGATCTATGGCAACCTCGCCATCGGTCAGGCGTTTGGCGAAGCCGATACGGTACTGACCACAGCTGCGAAGGGCATTGCAGAAATCATTACCCTCGCGGGGTATGTCAATGTCGACTTCCAGGATGTCCGCACGGTGATGTTGAATGCCGGTGCTGCGGTGATGGGCTCGGCCGAAACCCGGGGCGAAGGCCGCGCAATCAAGGCTGCGCAGCAAGCTCTTGCCTCTCCGCTGCTCGATAACCGTGACATCATGGGCGCGAAAAAAATTCTGTTATCCATTATCTCGGGTGAAGAAGCTGAATTGCAGATGGACGAGTTGTCCACCATCACCGAATACATTCAGCAGCAGGCGGGTGATGAAGCGGAAGTTATTTTCGGCCACGGTGTGGACTCCACACTGGGCGACCGCATTCGGGTGACTGTAATTGCCACTGGCTTCCGTGCCGAAGGTAAGATCATGCGCAAGGATGAAAAGAAAGTCCTGGAACTCGACAAAAATCAAATCTCGCTCTTTGGTGTTGTAGACAACTCGGTGAACCAGCGCATGGATGAGCCTGAATTGCGGGTTGTGGAAATGCCGGTGAACCAGACTCCGGAGATGCCGACCAAACACACGACTACCATCAGCGACAAGCCGATTCTCCAGCCGGAGGACAAGCCCCTGTACATCAAACCGGAGGAGAAGCCGTTTATGCCCGAGGAACCCAAGGAAGATCGGTCGTTTACTCTGTTTGAAAAGCCGGTACCGGTGGCAAAGTGGGATGATGAGGACGAAACCGAGGAGGGCGATGATAGTCTGTTCGGCAGCGATGATGATGAGTTTACACTTGGTAAAGAACCCTCAGCCGATCAGGTCATTAACGAGGTTGGGTTGATGGAGTATCGCAGAACGAAGGAACGGCTTACCCAGCAGGCTCACGAGCGCAGAGCCAAACTGAAAGCAGACAAGAAGCCGGAGATGACGAAAGAGGAGTTCAACAGTAAGTGGACAGTGCCTGCGTATCTGAGAAGAGGTGTGAAGATGGAAAATGTTCCACACTCATCGGAAAATTTTGTGTCGCGCTACAACCTGAATGACGACAATCAGGTGCTGGGCAACAATAAGTTCTTACACGATAATGTGGATTAATTACTTCACCCTGTCCGTGGGACACCCCTCTCATGTGGGGAGAGCGGCCTGGGGTGAGGGAGAAGATATGGCATATCCGGCACGACTGGTATTTACTCCATTCGTAGTGGTTGTTGGTGGTAAATAATTTTTTGCCGGTGCCGGAGTGCCTTCTTTTTGATCGGTGAGTGTTGCTTAAAGCAGTTTCGATTTTTTGCTGCGCCCGATCAAAGGTTTTTTAAGCTGGAAAGCCGAACGCTATGGTTCGGCTTTCTTTTTTACCTTGTCGAAAACTTAGCCATGTCAAAGCGTACGGTCTTTATCTCGTTTCCCATTCTGCTCCTGGTCGGTGTGTATTTTTTAGGACCAACACCGGAGCGCCCCAAATATTCCAATACCATGCCGGTGGTGCCGCAGGCAGCCGATGATCTGGAGCGCTATGTACAGCAGCAGGAAGCCAGCCATGTACTGAAACCGGACAACGAGGCTCGTATTGTGTGGGCCGACTCCACCCGCGGTCGCACGCGCTACAGCGTGGTGTATCTTCATGGCTTCTCGGCTTCGCAGAAGGAGGGCGACCCCGTGCATCTGGATTTTGCGAAAAGCTTTGGGGCTAATTTGTATCTCGCCCGCCTGGCCGACCATGGCATTGATACTACGGAACAATTGCAGTTGTTTACGCCCGACCGGTTTTGGGAGTAGGCTAAAGAAGCTTTGGCGATTGGCCGCGCGCTGGGCGATAGCGTCATACTGGTCAGTACGTCCACCGGGGGCACGGTTGCGCTTTTGCTGGCGGCCACTTACCCGCAGCAGGTGTTCGCCCTGTTTAATCTTTCGCCCAACATTGCCATCAATGACGGTAATGCGTGGTTGCTCAACAACCCGTGGGGCTTACAAATTGCCCGGTTGGTGATTGGCAGCGACTATCAGCAGATACCGTATGACTCCACCCGTCAGGTGTATTGGAATGGAAAATACCGGCTGGAGTCGATTGTACAGTTGCAGGAAATGGTGGAGACGAGCATGACGGAAAAAACGTTTCAGGCGGTGACTTGCCCCTCCTTGACACTCTATTATTATAAGAGCGAAACCGAACAGGACCCCACCGTGAAAGTCTCCGCCATGCTGGAGATGCATGAGCAATTGGGAACACCAGCCGACCTGAAAGAAGCCATTGCGGTACCCGGAGCCGGTGCCCACGTCATCGGTTCTTCTTTGGTATCCAAAGACATCGAAAAAGTGAAACAGGAGATGGAACGCTTCGCGGTGGAGAAATTGCGAATGACGAAGCTTAACGGAGTTCCGGCAAACCCATGATCAGCCTTTCACCCACTCCACAATCAGGTGTTTGCTCAGCAGCACCTCGGTTGACGTATTAAGTTGAAAGATCTCCGTGAGTGCCGTTCGCTGCTCGGGGTGGGCGCGCAGTTGCCTTCGGTAGTTGCGCCAACTGAAGAACCAGATCAGCGGATACGTGATCAGGAGCAATTGCGAGGTGGAGCTAACGCGTGTCTTCACCACGCGGTCGATCCGCAAGCCTTGAAGAGCAGCCAGTAATCGCAACCGAAGCAAGCCGCTGAGAAAAATTTTCCCGAAGTAGCCATCCGTGCGGCCGGGCCAACGGACAAATGCATCGTGCTCATTGGGCAGGGGCGGGCTGTAGTGTTCACTTTCACCCAGGAATTGGGCAAGCCGGCTGCGCAGCGAAGATGTATTCGGTGTGGTGAGCAACAGGCGCCCCCCGGTTTTCAAGATGCGGGCCGTTTCGCGGAAGAAGTGATGTTGATCCGGCAGATGCTCCATAGTTTCCGAACAGATGACAATATCAGCCGCAGCATCAGCAATGGGGAAAGGCTTCTGAAGATCGATCTTTTCGCAGTGAAGATCGCTGCGTTTGTTTTGTTCCGGGAAAAGATCAAAAAGGTGGACGTGGGCGCCCTGCGCCTGAAACAACCCTGCGATGTACCCACTGCCGGCCGATAAGTCGTACACCGACTTGCCGGGCAATTGACTGGCGTGAACCTTTACGTAGTCTTCAAAATAGTCCAGCGCCAGCTGGCGGGAGTGGGGCACTTCGGGCTGCGCCATGTCAGGTGCGGGCTTTTAGAATTTCCAATGCGCGGGGTACATCGGCCGGAGTATCGATGCCGAACGATTCGCGATCGGTCTCAATCGTCTGGATTTTGAACCCGTTTTCCAGCCAGCGCAGTTGCTCCAGCGACTCTGCTTTTTCCAGGGCCGAGGCTTGCAGCTGGGTGATGCGCTCCAGGATATCGGCTCGGTAGGCATACAAGCCCACGTGCTTATAAAACTGGTGATACTGAATCCAGTCAGACTCCAACCGGTTGCGAACGTGGGGCACGGGCGAGCGACTGAACAGTAAAGCATTGCCGTGTACATCCAGCACTACTTTGGCTTCGCTTGGATTGAAAAGTTCGTCAGACGATGTTATTTTCTTGATGAGCGTGGCAATTTCCACGGAGCCATCGAGCCGGGCAGCGAGCAAATCAATCTGGTGAGCTTCGATGAAGGGCTCATCGCCCTGGATGTTGATGACATAGTCGTAGCGGGCGTTGAGGTTTTTCAAGGCCTCGAAACAGCGATCGGTGCCGCTGGGGTGGTCGGTTGAGGTGAGCACCGCGCGGCCGAACGTCTGCACGTGGTTGAAAATCTCTGCGTGGTCGGTCGCCACGACCACATCGGTGAGGTGGCGCGACTGGCGCGCGGCTTCGTATACCCAGCGAATCATCGATTTGCCGGCCAGCTCCACCAGTGGTTTGCCCGGGAAACGGCTGCTGGCGTAGCGCGCGGGGATGAGTCCGATGATTTTCACGTCAGCTCTTTTTTACTTTCAGGGTAACACCTTCGGAGCTGATCACTTCAATCGCTTCGCCTTTTTCAATGAACTCGCCACGGGTAAAGGCATCATACAGTTGATTGTCGATCATCACCTTGCCGCTGGGACGCAGCACCGTATACGCGGTTCCTTTTTTGCCGACCAGCGCACTGGCCGAAGCGTTGACGGTGTAGCCCTCTTTACTTTCCTGCGTGTCGGTGAGCGCAATGCGCTTAAAGGCTTGTGTGTTGGACAAGCGCGCACCCCCGAAGAAGAGCAGCAGCCCGCCACCCGCTATGCCGCCCAGCGTGGCGAAGGTGGCCACCACAATGTCGCCCATCGGAACAAAATCGAAATTGAAGAAATCGTTGTTGAGCATGATGAGGATGAGCGACACCACGGTGAGTGTGATACCGGCCACACCCGCTACACCAAAGCCGGGGATGACGAAAACTTCCACCACAATGAGCACCAGGCCAATGAACAGGGCAATGATTTCCCAATACTCGGCTAACCCGTTGAGGTAGTACGGCACCAGGTACAGCACCAGGGCGACAATAGCCGCAAACAGCGGAAAGCCAACCCCAGGTGTTTGCAACTCGAAGTAAATGCCGCCAATGATGATGAGGATGAGAATACCGCTGATGAAAGGGTTGAGAAAGATGGCAATGATTTTTTCGGTGGCCCCGAGCCGGAACGTTTCGATGTCGTAGTCGGTCACGTTGTTCTTTTTCAGAATCTCTTCGATCGAATCCACCTTGCCTTCGCAGTAACCGTTTTCAATCGCTTCCGATGTGGTGAACGTAATCACCTTGCCCGCTTCTTTCACACTGTCGATGGCGATGCTCTGGTCCACCATACCCTCGGCAATGCGCGGGTCGCGGCCGTTCTCTTCGGCTGTGGAGCGCATGATGGAACGCATGTAGGACTGGTACTTGTCGGGCGCGGCTTCACCACCGACACCTTCCACTACCGTGGCCGCCCCGATGCTGGCTCCCGGTGACATATAAATGCTATCGCACGCGATGGAGATCAGTGCCCCGGCCGAGGCGGCATCGGAGTTGATGAACACCCAAATGGGTTTTTTTACGTCCATGATCATGTCTACGATTTCCTTGGCATCGGTGAGGATGCCGCCATAGGTATCCATGTCCACGATGATGTAGTCGGCTTTTGTTTTTTCGGCATGGGCCAGCGCCAGTTTGACGTAGCGCGTCATGCGCGGATCAATTTCCGCCTTGATTTCCATCACCATCACTTTTTTCTTGTCCTGCGCCTGCACAAAAAGCGGCAGCAGCAGCACGAACAGAACCCATACCCGATTATTCATATTCACGTTTGTTTAAGCGGCCCTTCAGCAACTGGTAACCGGAAGCCTTTGTGCCTTGGCGGCATAAATTGCCACTAAGACATTAAGACCCTAAGAGTTGGTCAACTGCGAATGGGCATTTATGCCAAAAATACGCAAAACCGACTAGTGGTATGGCCCGGCTGGAACGTCTGTTGTTTTTGTTGATATAAGAAACCACCCTGTTTTGCCGTTTAGATTTTTTTAGGGTAGCCGCTTGCCGCCAACCCTACGGGCAGGGATGGTGCGGGGAGGCTGTCTTAGACGTATGGTTAATCCCGTTTTGTTGATCGGTTTAGCTCAGGTCTTTGCCGAATGGGATGCCGGAATTAGCCCGGCATGACAAAAATCGGTGAGAGGCTTCCAGACAGCCGTTGTTTGAGCCCAGCCTTTTGAGGCGTGGGCTGGCGGTTTGATGAAGGCTGGCGAGCCGCGACAGCCCGTGGCCCGCCCACCTTCGCTTAACAGCTGCGGTGG
>DAIPHR010000003.1:0-5788 GCA_036771215.1 Cyclobacteriaceae bacterium | reverse complement strand
CGGTGGACAAGTCCACCTTCGCTTAGCAGCTTCCGTGGGCAAGCCATAAAACGAGCAAGAGTACGGCCGATTTCGTAACTTTTCGAACTTTTTCAACGCTATGATCAAATTGATTTTTTTGTCTGCCGTGCTGATGACCTCCGAGAGCGACTCGCTGCGCATGGAGACCATTGACGGAAAGCAATTCATCATTCACCAGGTGGACGCAGGCGAAACCTTGTTTGCCCTGTCCAAACGCTATGGCGTGCCGGTGGCTACGCTGCTGGAGCACAACCCCACGGCCGATGCCGGCCTGGAAGTGGGCCAGTTGCTCAAGGTGCTCTACATACCCCGCACCGCCAAAACCACGGCAAAGGGCACTATTCACAAAGTGGCACCCAAGGAAACGCTGTTCAGCATTGCCAAAATGTATGATGTAACGGTGAACGACATCAAACTCTGGAATAACCTGAGCGACAACTCCCTGAAACCGGGGCAGGAGTTACTGATTAAAAAAGGCACTACCACAACCGCCGCACCGGTGGTGCAAACGGTGCCCCCCGTGCAATCGGTGAAATCCACCCACACGGTGGCCGCCAAGGAAACGATGTACTCCATTGCGCGGCAATACAACATCACCGTGGATCAACTGAAGCAATGGAACAACCTGGCGGGCAATGAGCTGAAGATCGGTCAGGTGTTGTTTGTTACCCAGCCTATGTACAACACCACACCGAGCACCCAACCGGTAACGAATACGCCCGTGGTAACACAGCCGGTAAAAATATCGGAAGGGATTTCGGGCACCAGCGAACTGAAAGAGACCGGCCTGGCCGCGCTCATCGAAGGCACGGAGGGCAACCGGAAGTACCTGGCCCAACACCGCACGATTAAACCCGGCACCATTTTGAAAGTGCGCAACGAGGCCACCGGCCGCGAGGTATTTGTGCGCGTAACCGGCCCGCTTACCGATGCTGACCCGACTTTGATCATCAAGATTTCGAAGTCTGCGCTCGACCGGCTGGGCGCTACCTCTACCGAAAAAATACGCGTGGAGGTGACGTATTATAAATAGTCTGTATGCGCATGGTGATACGGATGTTGGTTAAAAGCCACTTCATCGATTCTTATTATGTCAGCCTGAGTCCGATTTATATCGGACTGTCGAAGGCTGATAGCGGCCAAGTCAGGTTTCGACAGTCCGACAATGGTCGGACTCAACCTGACAATCGAATTTCTATGTTTGTTGTTAACCGACCTGCGGGCTTTACACTTGGTATTGGGTTACTCCTGATTTCAATTTTTTGCCCTTCAGATCTTGGTGCACAAAACCTGGTGCCCAACTTCAGCTTTGAGCAGTATACCATTTGTCCGCGCAGCTTCAGCGCCTACCCGCACGATTTCCGCGTGCCCGGCTGGGCCTCGGCCAACACCGGCACGCCCGACTACTACAACAAATGCAGCTGGGCCGAAACCAACGTGCCCAAAAACTGGGCGGGCGTGAGCAACGCACACGATGGCGTAGCCTATGTGGGCATTTATGGCGGGCAGCGCCCGGGTGGCAATGGCTATCGCGAATACATTCAAACCGAACTCACGCAGCCGCTGCAGGCGGGCAAAAAATACCGGCTGGCCTTTTGGTACAAGTTGTCGTCCTACTCAATGGTTTCCATCGATCACATGGGGCTCGCCCTCAGCGATACGCTGGTCAAAGTGCCGCACGATAAAGTGATGGCAGCCGTGCCCGTGCTGCAAGTGAAGCGCCCCGCGAAAAATGCCGGAGGATGGGAGCAGGCGAAGATGCACTACATCGCCAAAGGCGGAGAGAAGTTTCTGGTGATCGGCAATTTTGTGGCGAACGAAAAACTGGAAACCCTTTTTTTACCCCAGCGGTCGGGCAAGAGCGCCATGCTGGGCAGCAGCGCCTATTTCTATATTGATGAAGTGGAAGTGATTCCCCTGGAGCCGTTGGATGCGCCCAAACCCGTGCGCGAACCTACCGGAGAGCCCGTACGCGAACCCGTGCTGTGGGAAGGCAAGGAGATTGAGAAGGGCAAATGGTATGTGCTCAAGAACGTGGAGTTTGAGTTCGACCAGTTTACCCTTACCACCTACAGCAGCCTGGAGCTCGACAAAGTGGTGGACATTTTGCAGAAGCAAAATACCTGGGTGCTGGAACTGCGCGGCCACACCGATGATGTGGGCGGCACCACCTACAACCAGGAGCTTTCCGAAAAACGGGCGAAGAGCGTGGCCGAATACCTGGAGCAGAGTGGCATTGACGCAGCCCGCCTCTCTGCGTTTGGCCACGGCAAGAGCCAGCCCCTGGTAGACGAGCGCACGGCCGAAGCCCGCACCCGCAACCGCAGGGTGGAAATGCGGTTCATGGATCCATGAAAGCCGCGCGCGTAGCGGAGCTTCGCGAGTTGCTGGACGAGCGGGTAGCCCATTACAACCGCCCCGCCTTTATCCCCAGCGACCCCATCAGCGTACCGCACCGGTTTCGCCTACCCCAGGATATTGAAATTGCCGGCTTTTTTGCCGCCATCCTCGCGTGGGGCCAGCGCACCACCATCATCAACAGTTGCACGCGGCTGCTGCAAGCTATGGACGATACGCCCCACCAGTTTGTGCTGCACCACACCGCGGCCGATCTGAAACCTTTCCGGAAATTTGTTCACCGCACCTTCAACGGCACCGATGCGGCCTACCTCCTGCGCTTTTTGGGAACGCACTACCGCCAGCACCCTTCGCTGGAGCCGCTGCTGACGCCACCCCCGGGTGAGGGCATGGCGGTGGCGCTCAGCCGATTTCACCACGCGGTGTTTGCCTTGCCGGGTGCCCCGGCCCGCACACGCAAACACATTGCCACACCGGCCCGCCACAGCGCGTGTAAGCGCCTGAACATGTTTTTAAGGTGGATGGTGCGCCACGACCACTGCGGGGTGGACTTTGGCCTGTGGAAGAATATCTCGCCCGCGCAGCTCATTTGCCCGCTGGATGTGCACGTAGAGCGCGTGGCGCGCCAGCTCCGGTTGGTCAGGCGCAAGAGTGTAGACTGGGCCACAGCCGAAGAGCTGGCGGCCAACTTACGTTTACTGGATCCTGACGACCCCGTGAAGTACGACTTTGCCTTGTTTGGTTTGGGCGTGGAGGGAGAGATGTAGGGGGCGGGGGCTGGATGCTGGATGCTGGATTCTTACTTCTCATCTTCTTCCCTCAGTCTTCGTAATTTTTACCCCTTTCATGGTCGCGCCCTTCGATAATGGACTTCCAAGATCCACCTGTCTGGCCCGAATTAAAGTTCTGTTCTTTGTAGAAAACTTAGTGGCGAGAATCCATGCCTGCGTATGGCTGAGAATCTTTGTGTGGCATGCCTTTATACCCTTACCTGTTCTACGAGGTATGAACGCCCTGCTTTTAGGTGAGGTTAGGGCATCGTGCTTCTTCGTAATTCATATGTAATATTTGAACTGTCGCATTTCAGACTCCCAATTTTTGGTCGCAGTCAAGATATTTCCAATTAGGTCTGAAAATCTCAAAGTTACAGGTAAACCATCCCCATATATACAAGCATTGTAATTTAACTTTGTTAAGGCAAGAACATCTTGCATTACTGTTTCAATGTTGGCATTACCTCTATTTACCTCGATATATAATGGATTAGCGGTTTCAAGATGGTTTGTTGATCCGAGTCGAGGTATGAATCCTCTAGTGAATAAATAACCGGATTCCTTATTAATTATCCATCCCAAACCTCTCATTACTCCATAGTTGTTCTTCTGCCTATGCGTTTCTTTGAAAAGTTTAAGTTTTCTTCTCTTGTCGGATCTGGTGTCCTTTATTAAAATGCCATTTAATTGGGTGTCCGCTTTTCTTTTTTGAATCGCATTCTCAAACCCTATCCATTCCTCATCTTCAAATTTCACACGACCGTGAATGAATAATTCTTTTGGATAACCGCCTTGCGATTCGTAAAAATCATCCAGAGCCATACCCAATAAATTTTCTGCACTGTCCTGATCTAAGTGGTAACCAATACTATCTTCACTTTTGAATAATCCTATATTCCCTCTAAAGATTGCCCCATCACCATCCTCTAAGAACATCTGGGCTGCACTACAAACTGATCTCTTATTCGTCTTGTCCGGAACCCTTTTAAAAATTAACCCTAAATAACATACATCTTTTCTTACATCATTTAGCACCCAAGGTTTGTTTCCAAGCTTGTAGAATATTGCTACAGATTGGGTCCAAGCTAAATGAGCCTTCATGTCTTCACTTAGGTCCTTAAGTAGAAGTTTGTCTTTAAATTCTAAAGTCGGTTCGACAATTACCTGTATTGGACTTTGTATCTTATTTTTAAGTAATTCAGCTTTAATCAAATTGTGAAAATCGGTTGAGTCATCCTTCATTCTATCAAGCTCAAGAAGCTCGTCATCATACTCTGTAAAAAGCCCAATCTGACCTGCCTTCAATAACTCTATTTGCTGCTTTTCCTTTGCTGTAATATTTTTTCCTTTAGAATTATATCTACATTCAACGTAAACGTTTCGTGGGACTATTACAAACCACAAATCAATCTGTTTGTCATCTTTTCCTCTTGATTCAATTATCTTATTCGCATAATAGTCAACAAGTTTTCTTGTTCTCTCGGGCTTTCTTTCAATTTTTAGTATTTCCTCAATTTCATTACTGTCAAGATATTTGGTGATGACAGGCTCATCGTTCCATTCAATTCCAAAGGTTGCTTCAAATCCTGTAAAGCTGGGTCTCTGCAGTTCATTATCATATTCTTTTCCATAAATTACTTTTTTTGAAAATATTGGTGATTGAATTCGTTTTACGAATCGTTTATACTTCTCTAAACCTTCTTTGGTGGCAACCACACCTGCCTTTATAGAATTTGTTTCGAATTGTTCATTAGGCCCATAGAGCATTAAGCCATCTCTAGGGTCTTCAGCGGTTTGACCGTTTGAAAAAGTAAGTTTTGGTTCTTTAAAGTGTTTCAGGTTCTGCATATCCTATATCTGATACAAAAAGGGAAGTTCTCAAATCAATTTCGAATTCTTCTCTACCTGATTTAATTGTTAAATAGCGGGAATCTCTACCTTTATTTACATAATTCATAAAGGCAAAAATTCTATCATACCAATGCCTATTGAACCACTCTTTCGGTATTGACCGTCTGCTCTTAATGTCATCATCTTTGAAACCTATTTCGTCTGAGATTTGAATATGAGGATTTGCGACAAAGTGAGGAAAAGGATAAAGTTGGAAGTAGAAGGACAAACTGTAATTCCAAATTACATTACCTTTCTTACCTTTTAGGGTTCTCCATCCCTTGCGATCACCAATTTTAAAAGGATACGCTCCTGATTCCTTTGGTGGTTTTTTTGTATAGTATATTTTCTCTTTGCCCTTTCTATTCCAACATTTAATGTTTTCATGTAAGTAAAAAAAGTCATCCAACGCACTATTCATAAGTTGCGTAAAGTGAAACTTCGTATCAATGATTATTTCACCTGATTCTAGCGTATAGTTTTCGTGGGACAAAAAATCGGCTACAGAGATAATTTCCTTATACTCAGTTTCAAGATTGAGCTCATGGTTGTCAAAAAAACCTAGTACGTAGCCTTTGTCTTGCTTATGTGCAAATGGGATTTCTTTCTTATTGCTTTTATAATCCCCAAAAAAGCGGTAAATGAAAATAGTTTTGGGTAACGAGGAAGGGAGCCAATTTGAACCATAGAAATCTGGTCGATTAAGGACTTCCCCCTGAATTTTAAGATATTTAAACCATTGATTC
>DAIPHR010000002.1:0-35786 GCA_036771215.1 Cyclobacteriaceae bacterium | reverse complement strand
GGATCCAAAAAGGAATCGAAGCATCAAACAAGATCATGATGCCCTCCCTGTACGCAATTCTGCTGGGCATAATCGTTTACAGCCTCACGCTTCCTAATGCGATGAGTGGGGTCAAGTTCTACCTCGTACCGGAGTTCAGTGAGTTGAAAGTTCAAACTGTTGTGGATGCCCTCAAGCAATCGTTTTTTTCGCTGTCGCTTGGCATGGGAGCGTTAATTACGTACGGATCGTACCTCAGTAAAATTGAAAACATCCCATCTTCAGCCAGGGTAATTTCACTGGCCGATACCTCGGTGGCCTTCTTTGCCGGCTTGATGGTATTTCCGCTGGTTCATTTTCTCGCGTTCAAACTTAACATTGAGCCACAGCAGATTGGCACCTCAGGTCCACCGCTGATCTTCGTGGTGCTGCCTCAGATCTTTCACGAAATGGGTCCGGTGCTCGGTCGCATTGTTGGGGGTTCATTCTTCCTGCTGGTATGCTTTGCCGCCCTTACCTCCACCATCTCGCTGCTGGAAGTTCCCGTGGCCTACCTGGTCGATCAAAAGAAGATGAAGCGCAAGTCAGTGGTTTGGCTGCTGGCAATCCTGATTTTTGTACTCGGCCTGCCCAGCATGATGAGCCAGGGTATGGTCGAAAGCCTGAACAAACTCACCTTCTACCGGGGCAACGATTTCCTCACATTCATCTCCGACATGAGTGATATTTCCCTGACCGTGGGCGGCTGCCTGATGGCCATCTTTATTTCGCGCAGGTGGGGCATGGACAAATTTGACGAAGAAGTGGCGCAGGGTGACGATCGTTACCTGAATTCGGATACCCGTAAGTTTCTGCACTTCTCGCTCAAGTGGGCTGCGCCCATCCTCCTGGGATTTCTCTCCGTGCTGATTATTGTGGAAAAGTTTTTCGGGGTGGAGAACCTGTTTTGAAATCAGAATACAGAATACAGAATTCAGAAGCTAGAATCTAGCGTCTGTAACCTTTCATCCAGTATATCTACTCCACCCAATCGGCTACAAACAAATTGGTATCGCGTGTCCCTTTGTTATTCCGGTTGCTGCTGAAGATGATCTTCTTGCCATCGGGTGAGAACATGGGGAAGGAATCAAAAACCTTGTCGTAGGTAATCTGCTCCAGGCCTGTGCCGTCTTCGTAAATCATGTACAGGTTGAACTGAAATCCCCGTGAGCTCTTGTGGTTCGAGCTGAAGATGATCTTCTTTCCGGAAGGATGATAAAACGGAGCCCAATTGGCTTTACCGAGATTGGTCACCTGCTTTAAGTCCGTGCCATCCACATTAACGGTGAAAATCTCCATCTCGGTGGGGGCAACCACTAACTGCTTGAGATAGTCGAGGTATTCCTTTTTGGCTTCTTCGGTTTTCGGGCGCGAAGCGCGGAACACCAGCTTCTTCCCGTCAGGCGAAAAGAAAGCGCCTCCATCGTAGCCGATCTCGTTCGTCACCTGTTTCACCTTCCGGCCCTTCAAGTCCATTACATACAGATCCAGATCGCCATTGCGCATGGACGTAAACACAATCTTATCGCCCTTCGGAGAAACGGTAGCTTCGGCATCATAACCGGGCGTAGCCGTTAGCCTGACTTTCTGTTTGCCCTTGATGTCGGCCACGAAAATGTCGTAACTGTCGTAGATCGGCCACAGGTACTTGCCTCCGGGTGCGCGGCCCGGATCACGCGGGCAATCATCGCCCCCCAGGTGGGTGGAGGCGTAGAGGATGTCTTTATTGTTGGGTAAAAAGAAGGCGCAGGTGGTGCGTCCTTTGCCCGTGCTCACCATTTGAGGTTTTGAACCCTTTACACTGAGGTCAACGCCTTCGATGGGTGTGTAAAAAATCTGATCGCAGGCCAGGCCCCACTGTAAATAGTTGGACTGAAAGCTTACCATTTTGCCGTCAAAGCTCCAGTACGCTTCGGCATTGTCGCCACCAAATGTCAGCTGCCGAATGTTTTTCAGGTGAACTTCTTCGGGATAGCGGAGTGAATCAGTTGACGGAGACGTGCCGGGCAACGATGGAGAAAAAGACGACAATCCAATAACAACCAAGGCTACGGCAAGGGGTAGTATTTTCATAAAAATAAAATCGGATGGCAAATTACAACCTGGCGTGAATTTTCGTGCAACGTGGATTACTTCACATTCTCTTCCTCTTTCAAAGCCCGCCTGAGAATCTTGCCTACGTTGGTCTTCGGCAGCTCTTTTCGGAATACAAAATACTTCGGCACCTTATAGGCCGTCAGGTTCTCGGCACAATACCTGCGTATTTCCTCCTCGTTCAGGCTGTCATCACGCTTCACAATAAACGCCTTGATCACCTCGCCCGACTTCACATCCGGTACACCGATGGCCGCCACTTCCAGCACTTTGGGGTGACTGGCCACCACATTCTCAATCTCATTCGGGAATACGTTGAACCCGGAGACCTTAATCATATCCTTCTTCCGGTCCACGATTTTAAAAAATCCATTTTCGTCCATCACGCCAATGTCGCCCGTGCGGAACCACTCGTTGTGAAAGAATACACCTTCATTATCCTTTTGCCAATATCCGCGCATCACCTGTGGGCCCCGGGCGCAGATTTCACCGGTTGCCCCCTGTGGCAGTTGGTTGCCGTTATCATCAAAAATGGCAACCTCGGTGCTGGGCATCGGAATACCGATCGTGCCTCGTTTGTGCTTCCCGTTGAGGGGATTGCAGCATAAGACGGGCGAAGTCTCGCTGAGGCCGTAGCCCTCCACCACCGGAGACTTGGTCAACTCTTCCCAACGCGTGGCAACAACATCCTGAACAGCCATGGCACCGCCAATAGCTCCATGAAGATGGGAAAAGTCGCACTCTTTGAACCGTGGATGATTGAGCAGACCATTGAACAAAGTGTTCACACCAGTCATAATGGTGAACTTATACTTCTTCAGTTCTTTGATGAAGGCCGATAAATCGCGTGGGTTCGTGATGAGCACATTGGTAACGCCTGTAGAATACATCAGCACGCCATTCACCGTCAAGCCGAAGATATGATACATCGGTATGGCCGTGATGATAATGTCCTGCCGGCCGGCCTTGAGGTACGGACTAAACCAGTGCGTAACCATGGCATTGTGTGCCAGGATATTTCGGTGCGAGAGCTGGGCACCCTTCGCCACACCCGTGGTACCACCGGTATATTGAAGCACGGCCAAATCGTCAATGTCAATAGCCGGCTTATCCAACTGGAGCTCCGACCCGCGACTTAAAACCTCCTTGAATGAAATGGCGCTGTCCAGCCGATAGGCCGGCACCATCTTCTTAATTTTCTTAACTACAAAATTGACAAGCGCACCTTTAAACGGCCCCAGCATGTCGCCCATGCGGGTGACAATAATGTGACGGGCCGGAATGCGGTTGATGATGCTCTCCAGATGATTGGCGAAGTTTTCCAGGATGACGACAGCCGAAACACCTGCGTCCTTGAATTGGTGCTCCATCTCGCGAGGCGTATAGAGGGGGTTCGTGTTGACCACAATCAAACCCGCCTTTAGCGCACCGATGAAGGCGATCGGAAACTGTAATAAATTCGGCATCTGAATGGCGATGCGATCGCCCTTCTTCAGGCCAAGCTCTTTCCGCAGGTAAGCCCCGAAGTAATCGGAATAACGATCTACCTCCCCGAAGGTAAGTTTGCCGCCCAGGTTCTCGTAAGCTATTTTACTTCGGAACTTCGTGCTGGCCGATTGAAACAAATCAACCAGCGATTGATATTCCAAAGGGCCGATTTCATGTGGTATGCCGGTAGGATAACTTTTGAACCAGGGGAAGTCTTTTGCCATAAACTGAATAAGGTTGGTTATAAAAGTAAGAACCGCCCCTGTGGTTTTCGCAACCGTTAAAAATAAAAATCCCGGCCTGCGGCTGCATCCGGGATTTCATTCGCTGTAGGGGAAGGCTTCGAACCTCCACGAGGAAGTTAGCTACAGAACACATTTAGAACTGTGGTGGTCAACCCCAGTCAGCCTCTGAACGGTTTCCCGGTCAAGGGCTGGCGTTATTCTGCGTTTATCCTTTGCTCCTCACCCCCGAGACAGGAGGGCTTGTCTGCCAGTTTCAACACCCTACATTATGCATCAGCTCTCGTTTGTGCTGATTTTTGCATTTGATGATTCAAAGTAAGTGAATTAATGATATTTTATTCAATGATAGATATGAATAATTGAATATAATTTAACGATTTGAGCTATAATTGAACAAATTTCAAATTATGAAGCCCAAACCGCATCGAAATTATGAGATCGATAATACCGACCTCAAAATTCTGGAAATGCTTGTTCAAGATGCCAAAAAGCCCTTCACGGAAGTAGCACGCAAAGCCCATGTTTCACAGGGAACAGTCCATGTGCGGGTTTCCAAGATGCAAGACGCTGGCGTGATTGAGAAAACCACCCTTAAGCTAAACTATGCCCAGCTGGGTTACGATATCACCTCTTTCATTGGTATCTATCTGGAAAAGAGCGCTTTATACGAATCAGTGCTCGAGAAACTTAAGCTCATTCCAGAGATCACCAGCATTCATTACACCACGGGCAACTACTCGATGTTCGTGAAGATTCATAGCCGCGATACCAACCACCTGAAAGAAGTTTTGCACGACAAAATGCAGCAGGTAGATGGAATTGAGCGAACGGAAACCATGATCTCGCTGGAGGAAAGCCTGGATCGATCGCTGCTCTCGGAAAATAATTTAAAACCCGCCTAGAACCTTCAAAACGGATTATTGTTCTTACTTTTGGAGGTTATTTAAAATTAGTCTAAATAGACTGAGGATGAGTAAGGACAATCAGGTACTGGAAGAGATCACCTCGAAAGAATACGAGCATGGCTGGACGGTAAACCTCGAGACCGATGAGGCGCCAAAAGGCCTGAACGAGGACATTGTTCGGTTCATCTCGGCAAAAAAGGGCGAACCGGAATGGCTGCTCGAATGGCGTCTGAAGGCCTTCCGGGCGTGGCTCCAGATGACAGAACCCACCTGGCCCAACGTTCATTACCCCGCCATCAACTATCAGGACATCATCTATTACTCCGCCCCCAAGCAAAAGAAGACGGCCAATAGCCTGGATGAAGTAGATCCCGAATTGCTCAAGACATTTGAAAAACTGGGGATTTCATTAACGGAACAAAAGCGGCTCACCGGTGTAGCCGTAGATGCGGTGCTCGACAGTGTGTCCGTTGCTACCACCTTTAAGGAAAAGCTCGGGGAAATGGGTATCATCTTTTGCTCATTCAGTGAAGCGGTAAAAGAACATCCCGAGTTAGTTAAAAAATACCTGGGTTCCGTAGTGCCCATGAATGACAATTACTTCGCGGCACTGAACTCCGCGGTGTTCTCCGATGGATCATTCTGTTACATTCCGAAAGGCGTTCGATGCCCTATGGAGTTGTCGACCTATTTCCGGATCAATGCGGCCAATACCGGTCAGTTTGAACGAACCCTTATTATTGCGGATGAAGGCTCTTACGTGAGCTATCTGGAGGGTTGTACGGCCCCGATGCGCGATGAAAATCAGTTGCATGCCGCAGTGGTGGAATTGTATGCCCTGAAGGATGCCGAGATTAAGTACAGCACCGTACAAAACTGGTATCCGGGTGATAAAGAGGGGAAAGGCGGCATCTATAACTTCGTAACCAAGCGAGGCCTCTGCGCAGGTGATCACTCCAAGATATCCTGGACTCAGGTAGAGACCGGATCGGCCATCACGTGGAAATATCCTTCCTGCATTCTCAAAGGCGACTACTCGAGCGGTGAGTTTTATTCGGTTGCTGTCACCAACAATTACCAACAGGCCGATACCGGAACCAAGATGGTTCACATTGGCAAACACACCCGATCGCGCATCGTATCGAAGGGTATCTCCGCTGGTAAATCGCAAAACAGTTACCGCGGCCAGGTTCATGTATTGAAGCGAGCCGCCCATGCACGTAACTTCTCGCAGTGCGACTCGCTGCTCATGGGCGATCAATGCGGGGCTCATACCTTCCCCTATATCGATATTGAAAACCCCACGGCCAAGGTTGAGCACGAAGCCACCACTTCGAAAATCGGAGAAGATCAGATCTTTTACTGCCTGCAGCGTGGGATTGACGAAGAGGCTGCCGTGGCGCTGATTGTAAACGGATATGCCAAGGAGGTACTCAACCAGCTGCCCATGGAGTTTGCCGTTGAAGCGCAGAAACTGTTGGCCCTTACACTCGAAGGCAGTGTGGGCTGATTTCCGGAAATAGTTCTTAAACCTGATTTTGAATTAGTACGACATGTTGACGATAAAGAATCTGCAAGCGAAAATCGGTGACAAGGAGATCCTCAAAGGAATCAACTTGAAGGTGAAGGCCGGAGAAGTGCACGCCATCATGGGCCCCAACGGCTCAGGTAAGAGCACACTGGCATCTGTGCTTTCGGGGCGTGAGGAGTATGAAGTAACGGGTGGTGAGGTTGATTTCGAAGGTAAGAACCTGCTGGAGTTGGAACCGGAAGAACGGGCGCGGGAAGGCATCTTCATGGCTTTTCAATATCCGGTGGAGATCCCGGGCGTGAGCACCATCAACTTCATGAAAACCGCCCTCAACCAGATTCGTGAATACCGTGGCCAGCCGCCACTGGATGCCGTTTCCTTCCTGCAATTGATGAAGGAGAAGATGAAACTGGTGCAAATCGATCAGTCATTACTTAACCGCAGTTTGAATGAAGGCTTCTCGGGTGGCGAGAAGAAACGGAATGAAATATTTCAAATGGCCATGTTGGAGCCCAAGCTGTCCATCCTGGACGAGACGGACTCCGGACTTGATATTGATGCCTTGCGTATTGTGGCCAATGGCGTAAACGCGCTGCGCTCAAAGAACAACGCAACCATTGTCGTGACACATTATCAACGCCTGTTGGATTACATCGTGCCTGACTTTGTTCACGTGCTCTACAAAGGCCGCATTGTAAAGTCGGGCGGCAAAGAGTTGGCGCTGGAGCTCGAAGCAAAGGGCTACGATTGGATCAAAACGGAGGCTGCACTGGCAGAGTAATCGTATGAGTGTAACCTCTGCTTCTCCCCTTTCCAAGGACGCCCTGGTGGCCCTCCCGGCCACCGCCACCGATGCGTGGACCGAACAGCGCGCTCAGGCGCGTCAGGCGTTGCTAAAGAATGGATTGCCGGCTGCGCGAAGTGAGGAATATCGCTTCACCCCGGTGCTGCGTTCCCTTGAAAAGAAATTTTCTCCACGCCAGTTAGCGGGTTATTCAGAGGGCACGTCTTTGCCAGCCCTGGATGCCCACCTGATCCCCGGCTTCGATGCGTATCGCCTTGTCTTCATCAACGGAGCGTTTGACGCTACGCGCTCAACCGATTTATCCGGAATTCCAGGCATAACGATTCAACCGTTGTTCAACGCCAAGCCGATTTTGAACCTGGCCGATTTTGAAGCGGACGCGTTTACCGCCCTCAACACGGGGTTTGGTACCCACGGTTTGGCCATTGAGGTTGCGCCCGGCACACGCTTGGCCAAACCCCTGTTGGTTTGGCACGGTCAAAAATCAGATTCACCGGCTACTTTTCACACGCGCCTCCAAATCAAATTGGGAGCTGCCAGTGAGGCTACGCTGGTAGAAAAATTCGATACGGAAGGATCCGGTGACGTATTTCACACGTTCGTGGAGGAGATTGAGGTTGGGGAGCAAGCCAAACTTCAGTACTGCAAAATTCAGAATGATGCGGGTCAGGTAACTCAGATCGCCAACACGGTAATCCGCCAGGCAGATAGCAGCCGCATT
Source organism: Cyclobacteriaceae bacterium (assembly GCA_036771215.1). GTDB lineage: Bacteria > Bacteroidota > Bacteroidia > Cytophagales > Cyclobacteriaceae > ELB16-189. Next base: position 27,979 of record DAIPHR010000002.1, on the reverse strand, counting down.
GATACGTTCACCTTCACATTCGATGGCAAGCTGGTGCGCAATAATTTCCAGATTGTAATTGACGGGGAAAATTGCGAGTCGCATTTCTTTGGCTTGTACCTGGTGAAAGGCAATACCTTAGTGGATAACCATACCGTAGTAGATCACAAGAAGCCAAATTCCTTTAGCAATGAAATGTACAAGGGCGTGATGGATGGCCAGTCAAAAGGCGTCTTCAATGGCAAGATTTTCGTTCGCCCACACGCCCAAAAGACCAACGCTTTTCAATCGAATCGCAACATTTTACTCTCTGACACGGCTACCGTCAACACAAAGCCTCAACTCGAAATCTGGGCTGATGATGTAAAATGTTCGCATGGTTGTACTTCCGGCCAGCTGGATGAAGAAGCGATGTTTTATCTTCAATCGCGTGGTATTTCCAAATCGGCCGCCCGCGCCATGTTGTTGTATGCTTTTGCCGGGGAAGTTATTCAGCCGTTGTTTGACGAAACGCTGAAGCACTACATTGATCAACTCGTTTCGCAAAAGTTGCACTAACATGGTGGCCGCCCCTACCCATCTGGACATAAAAAAAATCCGGGATCAGTTCCCGGTGCTCCACCAGCAGGTGAACGGACATCCCCTGGTGTACCTTGACAATGCCGCCACCACGCAGAAACCTAAACAGGTTATCGATGCTTTAAGCCGCTATTATGAGGGTTACAATGCCAACATTCACCGGGGCATTCACACACTGGCGGAGAAAGCCACGCGGGCTTACGAAGCAACACGGGAGGAGATGCAGCGCTTCATTCATGCTCGCTATTCAGAGGAGATTATTTTTACCAGTGGGGTTACCGGAAGCATCAATCTGGTAGCGTATTCGTTTGGCCAGGCGTTCGTACAAGCTGGGGATCAAATCATCATCTCGGGTTTGGAGCATCACTCCAACATTGTTCCCTGGCAATTGCTTTGCGAGCGTACGGGGGCCCGGTTGGCCGTGATTCCGGTTACCGATTCCGGTGAACTTGAACTCGAAGCCTACCGGCAGTTACTTCAAAATAAAACGGCTTTGGTGGCGGTTAACCATGCTTCCAATAGTTTAGGCACCATCAATCCCATAAAAGAAGTCATTGACATGGCTCACCAGGTGGGGGCCTATGTACTCATTGATGGAGCGCAGGCAGCTGCTCACCTGCCGATTGATGTCCAGGCATTGGATTGTGATTTTTATTGTATTTCATCACACAAAATGTACGGGCCAACCGGTGCCGGCATTTTATATGGAAAGAAAGAGTGGCTCGAGAAAATGCCGCCCTTTCTGGGTGGTGGCGAAATGATCCGGGAGGTGACGTTTAACCAAACCACTTACAACGACCTGCCCTACAAGTTTGAGGCGGGTACTCCAAACATCGCAGATGTTATTGCGCTGCGTGAAGCCATTTTGTTTATTCAAGAGTATGACAAGGCCGCCATGGCCACCTACGAGCACGATTTGCTGCAGTATGCAACCGCCAAAGTTGCCGCACTACCAGGCGTACGACTGGTCGGCACAGCCCCGGAAAAAGTCAGCATCCTGGCTTTTGTGGTGGATGGCATCCATCATTTTGATATCGGGCAGATGATGGACACCCGCGGCATAGCTGTCCGCACGGGCCACCATTGTACACAGCCGCTCATGGATCGTTACCAACTGGAAGGTACGGTGCGCGCCTCATTTGCCATATACAACACCCGCGAGGAAGTGGATGCCCTTGCGGAGTCGCTCGGAAGAATTATTAATTTTATGCGGAAATGATCGGCTATGGTAGCTGAAACGTTCATCGGTATGACCATTGATCAGGCACAAGAAGAAATTGTGAGTGAATTCTCCCTGCTCGAGGGCGATCAGGAGATGACCGTATTTTACATTATGGAACTGGGCCAAAAGATGCCGCCCTTCCCCGACACGGCCCGCACTGAGCAAAACGAAGTGAAAGGATGCCAGTCGAAAGTCTGGATGACAGCGGAGCTGCGCAATGGCCTGATGTACCTTCAAGCCGACAGCAACACCGCCATCACGAAAGGGTTGGTCAGCCTGTTGGTTCGCATCTTCAGCGGCCACGCACCCGATGAGATATTGAATGCCGAGTTGAGCTTCATGAAAAAGATCGGAATGGAACGGTTTATCGGCACCCAGCGCAGCAACGGGTTTGCTGCAATGGTTAAACAAATCAAATATTTTGCTTTAGCCTTTCAAGTGAAGAACGCATGAGTGCAGATCAAAATACGGTCACGGTATCGCAGGTCACCATTCCCGACCTGCGCGAAAGGATTGTTGCCGCACTGAAAACGGTGTATGACCCGGAAATTCCGGTAGACATTTACGAGTTGGGATTGATTTACGAGATCAACATCTTTCCGGTTAATAATGTGAACATTCAAATGACCCTCACGTCACCTTCCTGCCCCTCGGCCGAACAAATTCCCACGGAAGTGGAACAGCGGGTGAAGGAAATTGAAGGCGTTAATGATGTCAAGGTTGAAATCACCTGGGATCCGCCCTACTCGCAGGATATGATGAGCGAGGCGGCAAAACTGGAATTGGGATTTTTGTGAGGGAACAAAACGATTGTCCCTGATGTTGTCGAAACGGTACGAAAACAACTAAACGATTGAATCTTAAACCTTGAATTGACTATGTATCCTGAACAACTGGTAGCGCCTATGCGCACCGACCTTACAAGTGCAGGCTTTAAAGAACTAAAGACCGCTTCTGATGTTGACCAAACCATGGCCGAAAAAAGCGGCACTAACCTGTTGGTCATAAACTCCGTATGCGGCTGCGCGGCCGGAGCGGCACGCCCCGGCATTAAATGGGCATTGGAGCACTCGGCCAAGAAACCCGCCAAACTGACGACCGTATTTGCGGGCGTAGATAAAGAAGCCGTGGCCAAAGCGCGCGAGTACACCTTACCTTACCCACCCTCCTCGCCTGCCATCGCACTCTTCAAGGACGGTGAGCTGGTGCACTTCATCGAACGACACCACATTGAGGGGCGCAATGCCCAAATGATCGGCCAGCACCTGGTGGAAGTCTTTGATGAATTTTGTTAGGCAAACACCAAATCAAATGAAAGCCCCCCCAGGGGCTTTCTTATTGCTCCAGTAGCAGTCGTGTTTCCTCCAAATCCAGTTCGTACGATAATTTTCGGGCCACTTCCTCGCTAATCTGCCCATCTTTTCTGCGCTGAACCACCCACGCGCGCTCAATCTTGATAAGTTCGCGCTGCACATCGTGAAAGGCTTGCACCTGCTCATCGTTCAACCGGCTTTGCACACTATCCTTACGCGCGCGCTGCAAACGAATTTCATACTTGGTCTTGATCTGATTGAGAATATCACTGTTCAGCAACGCATAATTCTCCTCAATATGTTCGATGGCCGCAGCCGTGAGCTTAAGACGCGCGTGGTGCTCTTCATGTACTTCTTCGTCTGTCGCTTTGATACCCAACCACTTGATTAGTTTCGGCAGCGTAAGCCCCTGCAACACCAGCGTAGCGAAGATGACGCAGAACGTCAGGAAGATGATGAGGTCGCGGTTGGGGAAAGGCTGACCGTCCGCAAACGTGAGGGGCAGCGCCAGCGCGGCAGCGAGCGAAACAATACCGCGCATGCCTGACCACGAAACCACCGCCACAAACCGGATGTTGGCGGGGTCCTCCCTGCGAATGCGCCTGGAAAGCCAGCGCGGCACATAGGCGCCTGGAAACACCCACAGAATCCGAACCACAATAGTTGTCAGGCTGATCAGCGCGCCATACCCGATCAATGTCCAAATTGGATACTCGCTAATGTTATCCAGGATCATGGGCAATTGCAGACCTATCAAAATAAAAATGATACCGTTGAGCAGGAAGATCAACGTGTCCCACACGGCCCATGCCTGAATGCGGGTTTGATGTTTGAATATCTGATCGGAATTCCAGCTCAGGAAAAGCCCGCTGACGACCACCGCCAGCACACCGGAGGCGTGAAACTCCTCAGCCACCAGGTAAGACATGTAGGGTGTGATCAGCGTGAACGCGGTGTCGGTCGTTGGATTGTCGGGGGTGATCTTATGCACCCACAAAAAGATATACCCGATGGCAAAGCCGATGAGGATGCCTAAACCGGCAACATAGAAAAAGTTAATACTGGCCAGCCAGAAAATGAACGTACCGGTGGCCGTGGCAGCGATCGCATACCGATAAGCAATCAATCCGGTTGCATCGTTAACGAGGCTTTCACCTTCCAAAATGGTAATAATACGTCTCGGCAAGTTCAGTCCTTTTGTGGCTGCTGTTGCCGCCACGGCATCCGGAGGCGAAATAATGGCGCCCAGCACGAACGCCTCGCCCCAGCCGAAGTTGGGTATGATCGAATGCGCCACAAAAGCTACCAGCGTGGTCGTAAACAAGACACACCCCACGGCCAGCAAGGTGATCGGCCTTCGGTTGGCCTTAAAGTCGGGCCAGGAGGTAACCCATGCCGCTCCATATAACACCGGAGGCAGGAAGACGAGAAACACGAGGGCGGGACTCACCACCACAGCCGGAAGATTGGGGATGAAACTAATCGCCATGCCGGTCACCACCAGAAGAATGGGATACGGAACGCGAATCTTATCCGTAACCTGTGCCAGCCCGGTAACAATGGCCAGTAAAATGACAACAATACCTAACTGCTCCATAAGTGAATTGCGATGATACAATTATTTAATACATAATCGCAATTAGCACCCGGAACCTTTTTTAGCCACATTTGTTGTTCCACTATGAAAATCGCGGTCTCGCGCAAGGAACATTTCAATGCGGCTCATCGGCTGTTCAACCCGGCATGGCCCGATGAAAAAAACGCGCAGGTGTTTGGCAAGTGCGCCAATCCCAATTACCACGGGCACAACTACGAACTTATAGTAACGGTTGTGGGCCAACCGGACCCGTCTACCGGCTATGTCATGGACATGAAAGTGCTCAGCGATTTAGTCAAAGAACACGTACTAGTGCCATTTGATCATAAAAACCTTAACTTAGACACCGCTTATTTCAAAAATCTTAACCCTACGGCCGAAAACATAGCCGTTGTGATCTGGCGGATTCTCCGGCAGCACATCGACAGCCAGTACGAACTTCGGGTGAAACTTTACGAAACCGAGCGAAACTTTGTCGAGTACCCCGTGTTATAAAGGAAAGCCACATGAGACAAAAAGAAATCGCCTTGAACCTCCGCCCCCTCAAACCGCTTGATGTGGATGATGAGGATCATTTTCTCACCACCTGGGACACACCCATGCGTGACGATGCATTTGAGCTGAGCGATGAAGAAAAGGTCGAAAAAATTGAAAAACATTTCCGCGAGATCATGACAATTTTGGGTCTCGACCTGACGGACGACAGTCTTCAGGGCACACCCAAGCGCGTAGCCAAAATGTATGTGAAGGAAGTGTTTAGCGGATTGAATCCGAAGAACCGCCCGGTGGCCAAGTTGTTCGATAACAAGTACAACTACGATCAGATGCTGGTCGAGAAAGATATCACGTTCTACTCTCATTGCGAGCATCACTTTGTTCCGATCTACGGTAAAGTACATGTCGCGTATGTTTCCAGCGGCAATGTGATCGGCTTATCGAAGATCAATCGAATCGTACAATATTTCGCCAAGCGGCCACAGGTGCAAGAGCGCCTGACGGTGCAGATCGGCAAAGAGATGCAACGGGTATTGAATACCGAGCACGTGGGTGTGGTTGTTGATGCTAACCACATGTGTGTGGCCTCTCGTGGGGTTGGCGACACCAATTCCAAAACCGGCACAGCCTACTTCAATGGGAAGTTTAAGGACGAATACACCAAACGCGAGTTTCTCAATTACATCAATTCAAAATAGAGAATGGCCCCTAAGGGCCTTTTTTGTTTGTTGCTGCCCGGCAAAGGCCATTCGAAAATCCCGATTTTCTATTGTAGTTTAGCACCTTAACTAGTTTATACAATTATGGTATTTGACCTGGACATGATCAAGGCTTTGTACAGCCAGATTCCCGGACGCATCGCGAAAGCCCGCAAGGCAGTGGGTCGCCCCCTCACCCTTTCGGAAAAAATACTCTACAGCCATCTTCATGGCGATCAAAAGTTGGAGAATTTTGGTCGGGGTATGTCTTATGTCGACTTCGCCCCAGACCGGGTAGCCATGCAGGATGCTACCGCACAAATGGCGCTGTTACAGTTTATGTCGGCTGGCCGGCCAAAAGTTGCCGTGCCGAGTACCGTGCACTGCGATCACCTGATCGTGGCTAAATCCGGAGCAAAGGAAGATTTGACAGCCGCTAACCAGGAGAGCCGTGAGGTATTTGATTTCCTGGCCTCGGTATCCAACAAATATGGCATCGGTTTCTGGAAGCCGGGAGCCGGCATTATTCACCAGGTAGTGCTGGAAAATTACGCCTTCCCAGGGGGTATGATGATTGGAACAGACTCCCATACGGTTAACGCGGGTGGTCTGGGAATGGTCGCTATTGGCGTTGGCGGTGCCGATGCGGTTGACGTGATGGCTGGCATGGCTTGGGAACTGAAGTTTCCGAAACTGATTGGCGTGAAACTTACCGGCAAAATGAGCGGCTGGACATCAGCCAAAGATGTGATCTTGAAAGTGGCCGGAATCCTCACCGTTAAGGGTGGAACAGGCGCTATTGTCGAGTACTTTGGAGAAGGCGCTACCTCAATGAGTTGTACAGGAAAAGGCACGATTTGTAACATGGGTGCCGAGATCGGAGCAACAACGTCCACGTTCGGATATGATGCCTCGATGGAGCGATACCTTATCGCAACCGGCCGTGCTGAAGTAGCCCAGATGGCTAACAAAATCAAGGAACACCTTACAGCCGACCCGGAAGTGTATGCAAATCCTGAAAAGTATTTTGATCAAATTGTCGAGATCAATCTGAGTGAGTTGGAGCCGCACCTCAACGGTCCGTTTACTCCGGACCTTGCCACACCGATCAGCAAGATGAAAGATGAAGCCACCCGCAACGGCTGGCCCACACGTGTCGAAGTAGGTCTGATCGGCTCCTGTACCAACTCCTCGTACGAGGATATTGCCCGTGCTGCCAGTCTGGCCAAACAGGTCGCGAACAAAGGTTTGAAAACCAAAGCAGAATTCACCATCACCCCCGGCTCTGAGCAGGTGCGCTACACCATTGAGCGAGACGGTTTTATCGATACGTTCGATAAGATTGGTGCTAAAGTGTTCGCCAATGCGTGCGGTCCTTGCATTGGTATGTGGAACCGCTACGGATCGGACAAAAAGGAAAAGAACACGATTGTACACTCGTTCAACCGCAACTTCCAGAGCCGCAACGATGGCAACCCCAATACATTTGCATTCGTAGGTTCTCCGGAACTGGTAACGGCCATTGCGATTGCTGGTGACCTCACCTTCAACCCGCTTACCGATTACCTGACTAACGAAAAAGGTGAGCAGGTAAAATTAGACCCACCGGTAGGTGATGAATTGCCCAAAATGGGCTTTGACGTGAAAGACCCGGGCTACCAGGCCCCCGCTAAAGACGGAAGCAAAGTCTCAGTAAAAATTGACCCGAAATCGGACCGATTGCAGGCGTTAGCTCCGTTTGCTCCCTGGGATGGCAACAACTTCACCGGGCTGAAGTTGTTGATCAAAGCGAAGGGTAAGTGCACGACCGACCACATTTCCATGGCCGGGAAGTGGTTGAAGTACCGCGGGCACCTCGACAACATCAGCAACAATCTGCTGATTGGTGCCACAAATTATTTCAATGAGAAGCAGAACAGCGTGAAGAACCAACTGACGGACAGCTATGATGAAGTACCTAAAGTTCAACGCGCCTACAAAGCATCCAAAATAGGCTCTATTGTAGTGGGTGACGAAAACTACGGTGAAGGTTCATCGCGCGAGCACGCTGCGATGGAGCCCCGCCACCTTGGCGTCAAAGTCATTCTGGTAAAATCATTTGCCCGCATTCACGAAACCAACCTCAAGAAGCAAGGCATGCTGGCGGTCACGTTTGCCAATAAGGACGACTACAATAAGATCAAAGAAGATGATACGTTTGATATCATCGACCTGGCATCCTTTGCTCCGGAGAAACCCCTGACGCTGGTCGTGAAGCACAGTGATGGCACGCAGGACACGGTGAAACTAAATCATACCTATAACGCCAACCAAATCTTGTGGTTCCGTGCAGGCTCTGCCCTCAACGCTATGCAGAAGCCAACCGCGAAAACTGCAGCCAAACCGGCAGCGAAGAAAGTGGCCAAGAAAAAGCAAAAGCCGGCTGCCCGCAAGAAGGCCCGGCCTGTAGCAAAAAAGAAAGCGCCTGCGGCCAGAAAAAAGACGGCCAAGAAATCGGCAAAAAAGGCTGTCCGTAAGGTGGCCCGCAAAGCTGCTAAAAAGAAGAAGTAATTGGACGCTGAGCGCAGCCCCCGGGGTTGCGCTCAACGTTACATAACAACTCATATCGATTTCCTGTTTAGTAAGAAATAGTCATTTCTTTTTTTATGAAGAAAAGTGCTAACAACCCAGCTCGTTCGCTCTCAAAAGAGACCGAAGCCCTGTTGAACAACCAAATCATGATGGAGGGCAAGTCCTCCGCGCAATATTTGTCGATGGCATCTTGGTGCGAATCAAAGGGATATGAGATTTCCAGCCAGTTCCTGTATAAGCACTCCGAAGAAGAACGCATGCACATGCTGAAGCTCTTTGGTTACGTTAACGGTGCCGGAGGCCATGCCCTGCAACCTGAAATCAAGGGCATCCAACACACGTTCAAAAGCCTTCGCGAAGTGTTTGATCACGTGCTGCAACATGAACTGGCGGTGACGGCCTCCATTAACAACCTGGTTGACCACACCTTAAAAAATAAGGACTTCGCTACCTTTAACTTCCTGCAATGGTATGTCAACGAACAGCGCGAGGAAGAGATCATCGCCCGCAGAGCTGTCGAATTGTTTGAACTGATTGGCGAGGACGGTGTGGGATTGTTTATGATCGATCAGGAGATTGGAAAACTGGAACAGTTCGGCCAAAAGATGTCGGGCGAGGGAGCCGCGTAGTCAGCGAATATCCCGCGTCACGAGCCTAAGCTCATTGAGCATCATGGCCGTGGCGCCCCAGACAACCTCCCCTTCAATCTCGAAATGAGGTGCCCGCATCGGGAATACCCGGGCCGCCACAATATCCCGCACTTGAACAGCATCATCGGCCACCAGTGCATTCAGGCTTCCGTGCAAAATACGCTCGACTTCAATCGGGTCCGGTGACAAGGTGATGGGTTGACGGGCAACCGCTACGAAAGGTGTGACCAAAAAATTACTGGGAATCACAAAAAAATCGGAAAGCCTGCCGATCACTTCCAGCGCACTTCGGTCAACCCCAATCTCTTCCCACGCTTCCCGAAGCGCGGTATCCACCAACTCCTCCCCAGGCTCGGCTTTACCACCGGGCAAACTTACCTGACCGCTATGCGCTCCGAGGTACTCGGGTCGCTTAATGAGTGGAAAAAGGATTTGATCTTGACTGGGATAGAGCAGGATAAGGACGCTCCCCGGCTTGGGCGGTACTTGGTGCTGAAAATTCGGTCGCACCGCACCCGAAGGAACTGCACGCAGTGGCTCATGGGCGGATGCTCCGGGCAGCGGATCGCGAAGTCGCTCACGCAGGCGCCCGGCAAATGACTCGAACTCCCCTAGCGACATGTTCTTAATTGATCGGCTGTTAACACTCCGTCTCCCCGTTTCTCCGATTCACGAAAAAATTCACATGCCTCTGCGTTTTTACCGGCCGCCCAGCAGGCCGACCCGAGGTAGAAATACAAATGGTCAATAGACGGGTCTATTTCCATAGCCTGGCGGAGCACCCGCTCGGCTGAACTGTAGTCCTTCTTGTTGAGATAGAGAATGCCCTTGTTGCGATAGGCCCACCCATTGTAGGGATCAATGAAAAGGCTCTCATTGATATCCGCCTCGGCCTCATCCAGCCGGTTTTGCAGCAACCGAATGTAACCGCGGTTATTCAGGAAGTACGCGTCTTTCGGGCTGATCTGAAGCGCCACTTCGATCAACGTTACCGCATCGGAGATCCTGCCCTCATCAGCGGCAATCAGCGCCTGCATGTTGTAAATGTTCGGCTCGTTAGCATCAACCCGCGAGGCCGCAGTAAGTTCTGCTCGTGCACCTTCAAAATCTTTCTGATAGTACTTTACCGTAGCATGATTTACATGAAACTCGACATTGGTGCTGTCCAGCGCGATAGCCTTTTCAAATGCTTCGATTGCCTGCGGGTACTCCCGTAAACGGGTATGCACAATACCCCTTGCAAAATAGACCACAGCGGTATCCGGCTTTTGCCGAATGGCCCGGTCCAGGTCGTCTGCTGCGGTGAAATATTCCTTCAGGTCGATAGCGGTATTCGCCCGATTCAGCAAAGCGTTCAAAAAATCCGGCTGGCATTCCAAAGCCTTCGTGTAGCTCTCCATCGCTTTTACCTTGTCTCCCGCCCGGTAGTGAAGGGTACCGATATTGTTCAGCGCATCGGCAAAGCACGCGTCAAGCGCAAGTGCCTGCTGGTAGTAGTATAGCGCCCGGTCTGTATCGGACTGTTCCAGGGCCAGGTTTCCCTTCAGCAGAAACCGTTGAACTTTTGTCTCCCGACTGTCACAGGAAACGAAAACGAACATCACGAGAATACTGGCAACACGAATCATATCGCAAGGTTCAAAAGGTAGGCCCATCCCGGCAACGGATTTCAGAGAAATTTTGCCAACTCAACCTTTTGAGGCGCAGCCGGTAGCACCAAACATGGTTTAATCTCCGCCATTCGTTAAACAATTCTTGGAAATTCCGTGATAATTGAATTCCTTCGCACCGTCATGAACAATTCTTTCAGCGTACACGGACATCACCACCACACCCTGTGGGCTGGCAAGTCTGTGTCCTGACGGATACCTGAAAAGGAGAAAAAGGCTTGCCACATTCTGGCAGGCCTTTTTTGTTTGTGTAGCGTTAGTTGTTTGGATGGTGAAATCAATGTTATGGACTCTTTGTTACGAATTGCAATTCAAAAATCCGGGAGGTTGCAGGAAGGCTCGCTGCAATTGTTGAAAGACTGCGGGCTGAGCATCAGCAACGGCCGAAATCAGCTCAAAAGCCAGGCCCGTAACTTTCCTGTAGAAGTATTGTTCTTGCGCGATGACGATATCCCGCAGTATGTGGAGGACCGGGTAGCTGATGTGGGCGTTGTGGGTGAAAACGTATGGGTAGAGAAGCAACGCAACAACACGCTGGTCAGGCGGCTCGACTTTGCCAAGTGCCGCCTGTCCATTGCCGTGCCCCGTGGGGAAACGTACACCGGCACCGGCTGGTTAAAGGGCAAGAATATTGCCACATCCTACCCTACTATCGTTCGCCATTTTCTACAAAAGCAGGGTGTTGAAGCCGGTATTCATGAAATCAGCGGCTCGGTAGAAATTGCTCCGGGTATTGGTTTGGCTGATGCCGTGTGTGACATTGTGAGCACGGGCAGCACCTTGATGAGCAATGGCCTCAAAGAAGTCGAAACCGTGATGAACTCAGAAGCGGTACTGATCGGTTCACCGGACCTTGAGGAAAGCAAAAACTACATCCTCGAAAAACTGGTGTTCCGAATTGAAGCAGTACAGTCGGCCCGCAACAACAAATACATTCTGCTCAACTGTCCGAATGAGAGTATTCCGAAAATTCAATCCATCATCCCCGGCATGAACAGCCCGACCATTATGCCGTTGGGCAAACCGGGCTGGTCATCCCTGCACTCGGTGGTAAACGAAAATGATTTTTGGGAAAAAATCGATTTGTTAAAATCTTTGGGCGCACAGGGGATTTTGGTTGTGCCTATCGAAAAAATGATCGCCTGATATGAACCTTCACGAATATCCCAAGCGCCACGCGTGGGGGCAACTTTGCAGACGCCCCGAACTCGAACTGGCCTTTTTGGAAGGCACGGTGCGAAACATCCTTACGCGGGTGCGCCAGGCCGGTGACGAAGCCCTGAAGGAATTCAGCCTGAAATTTGATCACGTCCAACTCACTTCACTGGAACTCACGGCAGAAGCCTGGAAATCGGGTGCCCAGCGTGTGGATGCCGGAGTTCGGGCCGCCATTGAACTGGCCGCCACCAACATCAGGACTTTTCATGCCGCTCAAAAACCCGTTGACATTCGCGTTGAAACGATGCCGGGTGTGGTCTGCTGGCGCAGGTCTGTTCCCTTACAAAACGTAGGCATTTACATACCGGGGGGTAGCGCACCCCTGTTCTCTACCGTTCTTATGCTAGCCATACCTGCGCGTCTTGCCGGTTGCCACGAAGTGTTGCTCTGCACACCACCGCAGGCCGATGGCACGATCCATCCCGCGATACTCTTTGCCGCCCAGCTATCTGGAGTCACCCGCGTATTTAAAGTGGGCGGAGCACAGGCAATTGGTGCACTGGCGTACGGTACTGCCAGTATACCACGGGTGGATAAGATCTTTGGGCCGGGCAACCAATACGTAACGGCTGCCAAGCAAATGGTAAGTCAGCAAGGAGTAGCCATTGACATGCCGGCCGGTCCGTCTGAGGTATTGATCATTGCGGATGACGAAGCACGACCCGATTTTGTCGCGGCTGATCTGCTGGCTCAGGCCGAACACGGAGCCGACAGCCAAGTGATGCTCGTGACCACTTCTCGCGAACTGACTGAGGCGGTGCAGCAGGAAATCGAAAAGCAAGTGCGATCGCTGCCCCGGAAGGATGTAGCCGTTCAGGCACTCAAACACAGCCACCTGGTGATGTTAAAAACAGAAGCTGAAATTATTGACTTCACCAACGCCTATGCACCCGAGCATTTGATCATCAACACGGCACACCCGCAAAAGATAGCCGATCGCATCTTGAACGCAGGCTCGGTCTTTCTCGGGGCCTACACGCCCGAGTCGGCCGGAGACTATGCATCGGGTACCAACCACACGCTGCCGACCAATGGCTATGCGCGGGCCTGGAGCGGAGTAACGCTCGAGAGTTTTATGAAAACCATTACGTACCAGCACATAACCCGCGAGGGGCTCCAAAAGCTGGGGCCGGCCGTAGAAATTATGGCAGAAGCCGAATCATTACAAGCACACAAAAACGCGGTCACCATCCGACTGAACGCATGACCTTTGACCTCGACAAACTTGTTCGCGCGAACGTGCGAAGAATGAAGCCGTACTCATCTGCGCGGGATGACTTCCAGGGAAAAGCCTCCGTTTACCTGGATGCGAATGAAAATCCTTTTTCGCACCTGTTCAGCCGGTACCCCGATCCGCACCAGGGCGAACTTAAAGCGAAGATTTCGGCACTTAAGGGGACTCAACCGGCTAACCTGTTCATTGGCAATGGAAGCGATGAAGCCATTGATCTTTTGATCCGCGCTTTTTGCGAACCCGGCCGCGATAATGTGGTGATACCACAACCGACCTATGGCATGTACACGGTTTCAGCTGAAACGAATGCGGTTGAGATTCGCCCGGTAAGCCTCACTTCGTCCTTCGACTTGAACGCGGGTGCGGTCCTCGCCACATGCGACAGTCACACCAAACTGATCTTCCTGTGCAGCCCGAATAATCCATCCGGTAATGTGTTAAGCACCGAGGCAATTGATCGGTTGCTAACCGGGTTCCCGGGCCTGGTTGTGGTGGATGAGGCTTACATTGACTTCACGGGAATGCCGGGATGGGTACCCCGACTGCCCGAATATCCCAATCTGGTTATTCTTCAAACGCTAAGCAAGGCGTGGGGCCTTGCCGGCCTGCGCGTGGGGTTGTGCCTGGCCTCCCCCGCTATCATCCAGGTGCTCAACAAAATCAAGCCCCCTTACAACATCAATGCAGCCACGCAACAACTTACCCTGGAGGCGCTAAACTACCCGGAAAACATGATGCGTGAGGCCAGTGAACTTCGCGCTGAGCGTGAGAAATTAGCCGCTTCGTTACAACATTTGCCGGGTGTCAATCGGGTGTTCCCTTCCGATGCGAACTTCCTGCTCATTCAGGTTCCGAATGCCCGCTCCGCCTATGAGCGCCTAATCCAGCGTGGCATCGTGGTGCGCCTTCGGCCTGCATTATTGTTATATGGCGACTGCCTTCGCATCACGGTTGGCACTCCGGAAGAGAACCAAAATGTACTGCGCGCACTTTCCGAAATTCTAAGCCCATCAGCATGAAGAAACGAGTTTTGTTTATCGATCGGGATGGAACCCTGATCATCGAGCCTCCGGATGAGCAAATTGACAGCCTGGAGAAACTCGAATTCCTTCCCGGCATTTTCGGAGCGTTACGCGAAATAGCCGGATTAAACCTGTACGAATTGGTTATGGTAACCAATCAGGATGGCCTGGGCAGCGCGCGCTTCCCGGAGGACACTTTTTGGCCAGCGCACAACAAATTGATGACCGCGTTGGAAAACGAAGGGATTCATTTTACAGCCGTGCACATCGACCGTTCGCTCCCGGCTGAGAACAAGCCTACCCGAAAGCCGGGCACCGGCACGTTAACAGGCTATTTTTCGGAGGAATATGACTTGGGCAACTCCTATGTGATTGGTGATCGCGTAACGGATATTGAACTGGCGAAAAATCTTGGCGCAAAAGGCATCCTGATCAACAACGGTTCGTTGCGGGCAACTCTTGAACAAAAGACGTTGCTGCCGTGGTGCGCACAAATCACCACTTCGTGGCATGACATCGTGACCAAACTCACGCCCAAACGAACGGCCTTTGTTCATAGGCAAACCAAAGAGACCGATATCCGCATCCAGGTAAACCTGGATGGCACCGGACAGTCGAAGTTAGCCACAGGCTTAGGATTTTTCGACCACATGCTCGAGCAGGTAGCGCGGCACGGACAAGTTGACCTTGACGTTCACGTAAAAGGAGATCTTCACGTTGATGAACATCACACCATCGAGGATACCGCGCTTGCGCTGGGCGATGCGTTTTCGCGTGCGTTGGGTGATAAACGGGGCATTGCCCGCTACGGGTTCCTGCTGCCGATGGACGACTGCCTGGCACAAGTGGCCGTTGATTTTGGCGGGCGACCTTGGCTGGTTTGGAATGTCGAGTTTAAGCGCGAAAAGATTGGTGACATGCCAACCGAAATGTTCTATCACTTTTTCAAGTCCTTCGCGGATGCCGCGCACTGCAACCTCAACATACAGGCCGAGGGAACAAACGAGCACCACAAGATCGAATCTATATTCAAGGCCTTCGCGCGGTCGATTCAGATGGCGGTGAAAAAACAAGGAAATGAGCTACCCTCAACCAAGGGAACACTGTAAAGAACCATGAGAATAGCAGTTATCCGATATAATGCGGGAAACATCCAGTCGGTATCCTATGCCCTGGAGCGCCTTGGCGCAAGCTTTGAGGTTACTTCTGACCCGGAGAAGATACAAACGGCAGATAAGGTCATTTTCCCGGGTGTGGGCGAAGCCAGCACAACTATGAGATTTCTTCAAGAAAAAGGTCTTAATCATCTAATAATGAGCCTTCAACAGCCTGTTTTGGGCGTGTGCCTGGGTATGCAACTGCTGTGCCGTTTTTCGAAGGAGAACGATACGACCTGCCTGGGTGTTTTTCCTGTAGACGTCAGGAAATTCGGTTTAAACGACAATTTGAAAGTGCCGCACATGGGCTGGAACAGTCTGGACAAAATTTCAGGCTGGCTGCCAGCCGCCATTCAAGGTGAATTTACTTATTTTGTGCACAGTTTTTATGTACCTGTTAATGCCTGGACGGTGGCCGAAACCCAATACGGCATCCCTTTCAGCGCGGCTATGAGAAAGGACAATTTTTTTGCCGTGCAGTTCCACCCCGAAAAATCCGCCCAGACTGGAGAGAAAATACTACAAGCTTTTTTGAACGTATGAGAATTATTCCCGCAATCGACATCCTGGATGGTAAATGCGTGAGGCTTTCGCAGGGCGATTACAACAAGAAAAAGGTCTACCGCGAAGACCCGGTGGACGTTGCCCTGGAGATTCAGGATGCCGATCTTGAATACCTGCATTTGGTTGATCTTGACGGAGCCCGCGAAGGCGAAGTGGTCAACTGGAAGGTGATTGAGAAAATCCAGGAGCGGACCGCCCTGAAAGTTGACTTTGGCGGTGGTGTAAAGACCACCAATGAAGTGGACTACCTGCTGGAGCTCGGCATCAACCAGATCAACATTGGCAGTATGGCCGTGAAGGAACCCTCGAAGTTTCAGGAGTGGATTGAACGCTTTGGTAGTGAGAATTTCATACTCAGTGCCGATGTGAACAAAGAGAAGGTGCAGGTGCGCGGATGGACAGAAGACTCAAACGTAGATATTTTCGATCTGGTGAAGTCTTTTGAAGAAGGTGGACTCGAGTATGTGTGCTGCACCGATATACAATCAGACGGTATGCTGCAAGGGCCCAACTTCGGTTTGTACAAAAAGCTGAAAAAGCGATTCCCCGATCTGAAATTGATCGCCAGTGGTGGCATCAGCTCGTTGGAGGACCTACAGGAACTTTCATACGCCAAAGTGGAGGCCGTCATCATCGGAAAAGCACTTTACGAAGGCAAAAACAAACTCGAAGAACTTAAGTCGATACACGTTTAAACCGTGCTCACGAAACGCATTATTCCGTGCCTGGACATCAAAGACGGGCGCACGGTTAAGGGCATTAACTTCATTTCGCTGCGCGATGCCGGTGACCCCGTAGAGTTGGCGGCCGCCTATGCCGAACAAGGAGCTGACGAACTCGTCTTTCTGGATATCACCGCCACCACTGAGGATCGTAAGACCTTCGCCAAACTGGTCAAAGAAATCGCGCAGCACGTGAACATACCGTTTACCGTGGGTGGCGGTATCAGCTCCGTAGCGGATGTGGGGCCCCTGCTTGAAGCCGGTGCCGACAAAGTGAGTATCAACTCGGCCGCTGTGCGCCAGCCACAACTGATTGATGAACTAGCCAAAGCGTTTGGCACGCAGTGTATTGTGCTGGCCGTTGATGCCCGCAAAGTCAACAACAGTTGGATGGTGCATACGCACGGTGGCTCGCGCCCCACCGAACTCAAGCTGTTTTCCTGGGCCCGGGAGGGCCAGAACCGTGGCGCAGGTGAAATTCTGTTCACCAGCATGGATCACGATGGCACCAAGAGCGGATTTGCCATTGACCCCTTGCAGAAATTAAATGAACTCTTGACCATTCCGGTGATTGCCTCCGGAGGTGCCGGAAATGCCATGCATTTTGCCGAGGCCTTTATTCTCGGCAAGTGTGATGCTGCCCTGGCCGCCAGTGTATTTCATTTTGGTGAAATCAAAATCCCGGAATTGAAGACGTATCTTAGAGCCGCAAATATTCCGATACGCTAATGGAGTCTATTACTATTCCGCGAGCCGACCAGCAGAACCGTCTCTATCGATACGCCTTCGGGCTTGCGTTGTTTACCATTGTATATAATGTAGCCGAAGGCTTGCTTGCCACATATCTCGGGTATGAGGATGAGAGCCTTGCCCTGTTTGGTTTTGGCGTGGACAGTTTCATTGAAGTAATCTCCGGCATTGGCATTGCGCATATGATTGTGCGCATCTGGCACAAGCCGGGCTCACCGCGCGATGATTTCGAGCGCACGGCCCTGCGCATCACGGGGTTTGCCTTTTATGGGTTAACAGGCGGGCTTACCGCGGGCGGGTTGTATAACCTTTTTTCCGGCCACGAACCAGCCACCACGTTTTGGGGCGTTGTCATTTCGGCCATCTCGATAACGTTGATGTGGCTGATGATCATGGGAAAGACCTACGTGGGCCGCCAACTGGGTAGCCAGGCCATCCTGGCCGATGCCGAATGTTCCCGCGTATGTATTTACATGTCGGTTCTCCTGCTCATTTCCAGCGGCATTTATGAACTAACCGGCTTTGCTTATGTGGATGCCTTGGGCACGCTGGGCCTGGCCTGGTTGTCGTTTCGCGAGGGTCGCGAATGCTTTCAAAAAGCAAAGTCAAACAACCTTTGCGCCTGCGGCCACGACTAACCATGAATATCTCCACTCTAAAATTTGATGCTCACGGACTTCTCCCCTGCATCGCTCAGGACACCCGGACCCGAAAGGTGCTCATGCTGGGTTTCATGAATGCGGAGGCTGTTGCCGTGACATTGGCTAAAAAACGTGTCACCTTTTTTAGCCGAAGTAAAGGGCGCCTGTGGACCAAGGGGGAAACATCCGGGAATTTTCTGGATCTGGTTGAGTTAAAGAAAGATTGCGACTCCGACACCTTGCTGGCATTGGTGACACCTCATGGCCCCGCATGCCACACCGGGGCCGATACCTGCTTTGACGAACGCAATCTGGCCGAGGGGCTTGGCTTTTTGGAAACCATCATTGCGCATCGAAAAGTAAATCCGAAGGCGGGCTCTTATACCACCGAATTATTCGAAAAGGGTATCAACAAGATTGCACAAAAAGTTGGCGAGGAAGCAGTAGAGCTGGTAATTGAGTCTAAGGATAATAATGCCGAGTTGTTCCTCAATGAGGCGGCTGACCTGATGTACCACTACCTGGTGCTGCTGCAGGCGAAGGGTTATCAGTTGCAGGATGTTGCAGAAGTGTTGCGCGCGCGACATAAAGGGTAAAATTATTTTCTTCGGTCAGTCCACCGTTTGAGTCTTTTCCCATCTTTGTTCCATGACTGAAGATGTGACACTCCTTAACGGCTTTCCGTTTATCCCCTACCGCATGCGGCCCATTTCCCCTGATGAAATGTCGAGGCTGGCCGAGGAATTATTGAAGACATTCAGGACCAGACGCTCGGTGCGTGAGTTTTCACGTGAGCCTGTTGATCGTGCGGTAATTATGAATTGTCTTGAGGCTGCGTCTACAGCCCCTTCCGGGGCCAACAAGCAGCCTTATACATTCTGTTTGGTGAGCGACCCGCACCTCAAAAAGCAAATTCGCGAAGCAGCCGAAAAAGAAGAATACGAGAGCTATACCAAACGCATGAGTGACGAGTGGCTGGATGACATACGCCCTTTACAAACCGATTGGCATAAACCCTTTCTGGAAACGGCCCCCTATCTTATCGTGGTTTTCAAAAAAGCATTTGACTTCGCAGGCAAAGCAAAAAAGAACAACTACTACGTGACCGAGTCAGTAGGTCTCGCCTGCGGATTTTTATTGGCTGCGCTCCATCAGGTTGGCTTGGCGGCCCTTACGCATACCCCCAGCCCGATGAATTTTCTAAGCTCCATTCTGCAACGCCCAGAAAATGAACGCCCGTTCTTACTTATTCCGGTTGGATATGCCGCTCCAGATGCGTTGGTGCCGGATATTAAACGAAAGCCTCTGTCAGAGCTATTGGTTGAGTATGTAGAAAACTAAGTCATTGAATTCGTATTGCTGATAGATCCCGGTGGATTGTCCTCAGTCAAATCAAGACAACTTTCAATCTCTTCAACAAGGACATTCTCCTCAGTTCTTGATATAAAATGAAACCACCCAAGCAAAATTGCCGATAACAAAATACTGCAGGCTATCTCCCGCCAACCTCCCGAGATTGCGCTTCCGATTATCAGAACGGTAGAGAATATAATTGCCGAGACGTGCCATAAACTCAACCTGGTAGCATAAAGCCTGACTTTCAACTGATGCACGTCTTGTGTTTTAAGAAGCAATCTTATCGGCACCTCGTGGAAAAGCGGGTTTCTGGCCAGCCAAAGAAAAAAAATGTGGCCTGAAATACGAAGTTCACTGGCAGAGCGGCCAGGATACACAAACAACAAATCATTCTTTTCTAAACGGTCTGTCATTTCGATCCAGGTGCCGCGAAAAACAAAATCGCGATTGATAAAAATCTGATCGTAATAAGTCAAAAGTGGTCTCTTCATCTCCTTACCACCGGCTTTTCCTCTGCCGCGTTAGACGGATAAATCCGCAAATAAGTAAGCTTGGTGCGAATCGTGCGCTTGCCTCGGGTCTCGGTGGCAATACACTCAAATAAATCCTGGTCCGGGTTGGCGAACGTGAACACCCAATCGCTTTCGCGGGGCCGGTAGTGCTTGTAGATAAAACCAAAATCATCGGACAATACGTTGAACTCGCCCGTAATGGGATAATTCACGCTCGGCTTGCCAGTGAGCGATACTTCAATGAACTCGCGCTTGCTGTTGGTGTAATATTTCAAAATGGCCACTTTTCCATAGTTCTCTTTTTTTCGTACCACCTTTTCGCGGTGCGGGTTGGCCAGAAAACCACCCTGCCGGGTGACCGTGCACGAAACCAGGTAAATGCCTTCCACCGAATTCAACGGGCGCGCGTCCTTGCCCAAAAAAAGCCTCACCAAGCCTTCAAAATCAATTTCCTCAAAGTTCGACTTGGTTAAGGGCCTGTTCTTGAATTGGGCCTGAGCCGACAGGGCAAAAAAAGCCAGAACTAATACCGACAGCGTTTTCATAACGATAAAGCTACTTTAAAAAACGATATTCTCGTAAAGCCCGTTCTGGCAGACACGGCAGGTAATTCTGCCAGTTAGCGCATCCGGCTTGAATAGTGATTTGCCCAGCAACATGCGAACACATTCCTGAATTCCCTCGGTTATAGACGGATGCGGGTGGACGCACTCCGCCAGTTCGGCAATGCCTTTATCCATGGAAATTAAAAGAGCAACCGCCTGGATGGCGCTGGAGGCATGAAGCCCAATTACCTTCATCCCCAGTATCTTCATGTCAGCATCGTTAGTGACCAACAACTTGATGAACCCTTGCGTATTGCGCTTAGCAACCGCCCGGGGTATGGTACTGTAGTCAAGTGTTACCACTTTGTAGTCAAGGCCTTTTTCGCGCGCTTGTATTTCGTTTAGACCCACACCGGCTACCTCGGGGCTCAGGAACATGATCGTGCTGATGTTTTCATACACCAGCCTGCGCTCGGGCTTGCCAAAGATCTTCTCCACAGCATAACGGCCTTCCAACTCACCCACGTTCACCAGCGAGATATCGGCCGTGAGGTCGCCCACGGCATAGATGTTCGGCACATTGGTTTGCGTGTCATTGTCCTCAATGCCTCGCTTGGTGATGTTGATCCCCACGGCATCCTCCCACAGGTTTTCGATGTTGGGTACGCGCCCAACCGAGACCAACGCCTTCTCTACATGGAAGACTTCGCGCGAGTGATCGTTATACTCCAGCTCATACTCTACCTGGCCGTTTTTTATCTCCATCCGGATCAACCGGGAATTGCGATGAATCAACACCCCGTTGTTCTCCATGTTCCGCTCAATGATGCGCACCACGTCCTCATCCTCGAAGGGTAGAATACGATCTCCTTTGTCAATCAGGTTTACCTTAGTCTTTGCAAAACCCGAAAATATGGTGGCGTACTCGCAACCGATAACCCCTGCCCCCACAATCACCATGCTCTCGGGGAAATCCAACATATTTTCAATTCCTTCACTAGTCATCACCACCTTCTCGTCAATGGGTAATTCGGGAAGGTAACGGGGGCGGCTACCGGTGGCCAGAATCACGTAATCGGTTTGAACAATCTCTTTTTGTGCTCCCGCAAGAATTTCAATCCGGTTGGGGGTAAGCAGTTTGGCCTGGCCGTACTTGAGATCCAGCAATTGATCATTGCGGCTGCGCTGCAACTGGTGGATGTGCTCCTCAAGCATCGCCTTGCGCTCGTTTACGGCTCTGCGTACCTCGACCTGCACATCGGCATAGGCAACCTGCGGGGCATGAATATTATACCGGTTCAGACTTTTGCGAAATGAAGCCGTCTCGCGAGACAATTCCCACCAGGTCTTAGACGACAGCGCTCCGTTGGTAATCCCGGCTCCGCCCAGCCGGTTGCGCTCAATCAGGAGTGTTTTCTTCTTAAAGTCCACGGCACGCATGGCAGCGGCATACCCAGCCGGGCCAGCTCCGATAATCACCAGATCGTACTTGTTCATAAGATTAAAGCCTGCGCTGGCAAGATAGCAAATGGAA
Organism: Cyclobacteriaceae bacterium; assembly: GCA_036771215.1. GTDB lineage: Bacteria > Bacteroidota > Bacteroidia > Cytophagales > Cyclobacteriaceae > ELB16-189. The sequence goes on along the minus strand of DAIPHR010000002.1, from coordinate 5,950 downwards.
GTTTGTGACAGACTTAAACCCTTGCCGGCAGGTGGTTACCGGCCACCATGCATCGGATTCCCCCTCCCCCCACCTGCTCGATGGTTGGTATGTTCACCGTCAGCAAATCTGCATGTTTAGTCAGTTCGTTAACCTGACCCGGCACCAGGGATTGCAGGGCCGTCTCCGACATCAGGAAATACCTGTCGCCCTTGCGGCTGGTGATCTCCAATACGTTTCCGGCAAAGGCTGCCATCTGCTCGAAACTGATGGACACTAGCCGATGACGGGCGCCCAGGGTACTGATTACCTGTTCCTGGTCGTGCTCGGGAATGGCGTCCAGACAAACAACCGCAACACGCTCACCGATCCACATCACCACGTTGGTATGATAAATGGGTTGATGGTGTGCATCCAGTGCGGAAAAAAGGCAAGAGGTAAAATTCAAGTGCCGGCACCACGCCTCAACCAGCTCCGGTGAGGTGCGCGGTGAGCGGTTGGCATAGGCAATCTGATTAACATGGTCGAGTACCAGACTGCCCGTACCTTCTAAAAAAGACCCTTGCTGTTCATACCCTGAAAAATCCACCACGCGCGACACCCGGTAGTTGGCTTCCAGCCAGGCGACCAGATCACTCCTCCGTTCCACTCTTCGGTTGGCTGCGAGCATGGGGTACAATACAACCTCGCCCGAGGCGTGAGTGGAAAACCAATTATTGAGGAACAAGGCATCCGGAGTGCCCACGGTATCTTCAAACACGCGCACAGCCACATCATGCTGGTCAAGCTTCTCGATCACGCGGTCGAATTCCGACAGCGCGCGGCCAGGAGCATCAGGATCGGCAGTCTTTTGAAACGAATTGCTCGCTACCGTTTGCGCGTTAAAGGCAAATCCGCCCGGGCGGATCATCAACAACTGGTGGGGCGTTTGTCGGTAAAGCATTGGGATCAAAACACGTACCTTTAAAGGCAAAGATTACGAAATGGATTGGATTCTGGACACGGACCGCGAGCTGTTTCTGTTCCTCAACGGTCTGCACACCGAGTGGCTCGATCCGCTTATGATGCTATTCACGCAAACACAGTTCTGGGTGCCGCTCTATTTGTTTCTGATTTACCTGATCTTCAAAAACTTTGGAAACGAAGGGTGGTTTGTACTGGCCGGAGTGGTGGTGACCATCCTGCTGGCTGACCAAATTACCTCATCGCTGATGAAGCCATTCTTCGCCCGGCTAAGACCATCGCACGAGCCTTCGCTGGCGGGGCTGGTTCATCTGGTTGATGGCTATGCTGGTGGCCGGTACGGCTTTGCCTCAAGTCATGCTGCCAATACCTTTGGCACCGCCTGGTTTATTTGGAAGCTGTTCGGAACCCGTTATCGCTGGATAGGGCTGATGTTTGTCTGGTGCACCCTGATGACCTACACGCGGGTATACCTGGGTGTGCACTACCCCGGAGATGTGATCGTGGGCGCGCTGGTGGGTATTGGTTCCGGGGCAATCGGCTGGCAAGTCTACCAGGCGCTACGGAAAAAATTCAAGTCTCAAGATCTAACGGTCGACAACTCTAACCCTAGAACCTGAGCCCTGAACGTTCAAATCGAGCGAGGTCTATCGCTTCTTGCCAAAAATTCCGCCCAGCATACCGCCAATACTGCCGAGAGGATTTTGCTTGCCACTACCACCGGCTACCTGACCCAAAAGGCTGCCGAGATCAAGGTTGTTGTTTCCGCTCATGTTGCGCATCATGTCCGTGAGGTCAAACGATGAGTCCTTCGGATCATTTGTTTTTTGTACCAACTGATTCATCACGGTGGGGATAAGGCTGGACACCACGCTGCTGGCCGCTTGCGGAGATACGCCAAACTTGGATGCCAGACTCTGTGCCACCGATGAAATAATCTGATTCACCATGGGGTTGTTGGCCAAGGCATTCTTGTTACCACCCTGAAACATCGCCACCACTTGTTGCATGTTGCCTTGTGACACTTGTCCTTTCATGGCATTAAAAATTCCGCCTGCCACTTCCTGAATGGCTGCGTTGTTGAATTGATTGGGAATGGCATCATTTTGAACGATGGCCTTTCCGGCATTTTGTTCAACCAGTTTTACGAGTTGATCGAGCATAGAACTTATTCTTGTTGATTGTAAAATACCTAAGGATCAGGACTGCTGAATGGGATCGCCTCCACGTTTTTGCTGAATGGGATCGCCCGCACTACGCTGTTGAATCGGATCACCTGCTGCGCGTTGCTGAATCGGATCTCCGGCAAAGCTCTGCTGAATCGGATCTCCGGCAAAGCTTTGCTGGATGGGGTCGCCCGCCAGGCGCTGCTGAATCGGGTCTCCGGCAAAACTTTGTTGAATCGGGTCACCGGCCAGGCTGGCTAAAACGCCTTGCATTTCGAGGGAATGATCGGCCGGGTCGTTTGTTTTTTCAATCAATTGCCTCATAACCGTGGGTATCAGGTCGGACACTGCGTTGGTGGCTGCGTTTGCTGATACGCCAAACTTGACCGAAAATGCGGTTGTCACCGAAGCAATCATCTCATTCATCACTGCGTTTTCGTTGGACGGATTTGAACCTGCGCGCTGAAAAATCTCAACAATACTGTCCGTGTTACCATTATTGACCTTGCTTTTCATAGAATTGAAGATACCATTGGCAACCTCTTCGATAGCCGACTGATTGAACTGATTGGGAATCGCATCATTTTGAACAATGGCCTTTCCGGCATTGGCCTCGACAAGCCGTGTAAGTTGATCTTTCATAGACAAGGGGTTTAGTAGTAGTAGTCAAATGTACACAAAATAACCTCCCCGGTCGTTCTATCGGTTCAATAGCGTTTTTACGTATTTGCCGATGATATCGAACTCCAGGTTAACCGCCTGCCCAGGCGTTAATTGACAAAAATTGGTATGCTCGAAGGTGTAGGGAATAATCGCTACCTCAAACTTCCCGGGTGAGGAATGAAAACAGGTTAAACTAACGCCATTCACGCAAATGGATCCCTTTTCCACAGTAAGATTGCCCAGCGAGGGATCAAATTCAAAACGAAATAGCCAACTGCCCTGTTGATCCTCACTGCCGGTGCAGCGGCCTACCTGGTCCACGTGCCCCTGCACGATGTGCCCGTCAAATCGCCCGCTCGCGGCCATGCTTCGCTCCAGGTTTACCCGGCCGCCCACCGTCCAACTGCCCAGCGTAGATTTTTTGAGCGTCTCGTCTACTGCTGTAACCCTATGCCGTCCGTGTGCTACGCGTGTCACGGTCAGGCACACACCATCGTGGGCCAGGCTTTGATCTACGCGCAGTTCATGACTCACCGGACTCTCAATCTCAAAATGTCTGTTTGTGCCTTCGGGGGTGATGCTTTGAATCACTCCCATCGCTTCAATAATGCCGGTGAACATGTTGCTCTACTGCTTTACTTTTTTGATTTCTCATCCAGTTTCTGAATGGCCTCGCGCTGCTCGGGTTTCACCGTTGGGTAAACAATGCCGAGCTGGTCCAAATAAGTTTTGAATTTGGCGGGATTGTAATAGAAGGGTTTCAGCTTAGGTGTAAACTCATCGCTGATCTTCTTGTTCAAATAAATGGCCGGGTTATCCTTTTCGCCAATCAGCGGAATGTATTTCTGATCTTTTGTTTGCTCTTCGCGGTAGTACGTCCACGCATTGGCAATGATCTCGGGCTTCAGCATCATGTCGAGCAACGTCATGACTTCCGCTTTGGCGCCATACACAATTCCTTTATGGGCAATCGGAGTGGCCATTGAGATGGCATTGCTCCAGTGGTGGCCCGGCAATCCGGGAATGTTGGACGGATAGCGCAACACCACCGTAGGCAGCGACCAACTGATGTCGGCAATATCGTCCGAGCCCCCACCCATCGACATCAATTGACGGCCCATCACATTCACCGAGCCGGTGGGAGCCGGCAAGCCAATGGTATCGAGTTTGGAGGCAAGCCCTTCAATCTTGGGTGCCTTCATTTCGATTTGTGTAGCCTTGGCCAGCAGTTGATCATCGGCACTCCAGCTGGGCAAGCCTACCTTCTGGATGTTGGTATACATGGCTTCCGCAATGGGCTTGTTGAAATGTCCTGGCCAGGCCGAACCCAAGATTTCGTACGTAAACTTCGTGTCCGTCATCAGCGCAGCACCCTCTGCAATCTTCAATCCGGTATCAAACAACTTTTTGATATCCGGGTAGGTGCGCTCGCGGAAGTAATACCACACCGCGGCCTTCGATGGCACCACGTTGGGTTGATCGCCCCCATCGGGAATAACGTAGTGCGAACGTTGCGTGAGTTCCAAATGCTCGCGTCTGAAATTCCATCCGATGTTCATCAACTCCACGGCATCCAGCGCACTGCGGCCACGCCACGGAGCGCCCGCAGCATGCGCAGCGGAACCTTCGAAATTGAATCGCACGGATACTAATCCATTGTAACCGGCATCGCCATAGCCAACGCCAAGGTTATTTGCCACGTGAGTGAAGATGCACGCATCTACATCTTTAAAGTACCCGGCCCGAATATAGAATGCTTTTGTTCCCACCAATTCCTCGGCAATACCGGGCCACAGCATGAGGGTCCCCGAGATTTTCTCCCGCTCCATGATTTTTTTGAGTGCGAGCGCGGAGATGATGTTCAGTGCCTGCCCGGAGTTATGGCCTTCACCATGCCCGGGTGCCCCTTCCACAATCGGGTCGTGATACGCCACGCCCGGCTTCTGCGAGGCCTTGGGGATACAATCCACATCAGAGCCCAGCGCAATCACCGGCTTGCCCGATCCGTTACTCCAGCGGGCAATCCACGCGGTAGGAACCCCCGCTACACCGCGTTCCACTTTAAAACCCTGCTTTTCTAGCAGCGTGGTGAGGTAGCTATATGTCTCCCACTCCTGAAAGCCAAGCTCGGAAAAGCTAAACAGCATGTCATTGATTTGCTGGCCGAGTACAGCGTTCTTTTCCACTTCCGCGGCTGCTTCGGTTTTGAGTTTTTCCAATCGGTTGATTTCGGGCTGGGCAGCCGCTGCCGAACCAATCAGCAGGAGTAAACAAGCCATGAGATTCTTCATACGAGTAGAGGTTTGGGTTTGGTGGATGGAAAGATAGGGATTGAAATGGCCGTTTCAAGCGAAATTTCCATGATTCTATAAATTCCTGTGAATTTTTGGTTTATATTTTAAACTACTTTATGTTTGTGTCGCTAATACGGATATGAATACCGAAAACGACAAGCTGAGCCCACAGCAGAGCCTGGAGTTGATCCAATCGATGATCAATCAGGCCAAGGGCAATGTGCGCGACAACTCCTTTTACTACCTTTTTTGGGGCTGGGTGTTGGTGGCTACTCATTTAGGTAACTATGCGCTTCATATCATTGAATTTGATTACCCCCACATCGTGTGGTTATCGGTCATTCCCGCTTGGATCGTATCGTTTGTGTACGGCCGCCAGCAAGCCCAAAAGAAACATGGCACCACCACGCATCTGGAGCGCGTCAATATATCGCTGTGGATTTGCTTCGGTGTGTTGGCCATGGCTATCCCCTTCTTTGGTGGATTTATCAACTATCAGATCAACCCTGTCATTCTCATCACCGGCAGCATGGCCACTTTTGTTTCGGGCATTATTTTGAGATTCTGGCCTTTGTGCGCGGGTGGGGTATTGATTTTTGTTATCGGCCTTGCCAGTTTCTTTTTCCAGAGCCAATACCAGTCGTTGTTGGCAGCCACGGCTATCGTGGCAGGTTATCTGGTGCCAGGCTATATACTTAAAAATCAGAGGTAGGCTATGCTCAAAGACCTCGATCCGTTGCTTCATTCACAACTGCGCCTTGGCGTAATGTCGCTCCTGCTGGGGGTTGATTCTGCGGAGTTTACCTGGTTGAAAGAAAAGACAAATTCAACAGCTGGGAACCTGAGCGTACAACTTGATAAGCTTTCGGAAGCCGGTTACATCGA
>DAIPHR010000001.1:0-36532 GCA_036771215.1 Cyclobacteriaceae bacterium | reverse complement strand
GAAAGATGGCATTACAGATTCATGACGGTGGGGGCGTTAAGGTGCGCTGGCGCAACATTCGGGTAACGAGACTTTAGCGGCTGCGAGTCGGGCAAGATTCTTTGCGATTGTTCTGCTGATTGGTCTAAAAAAAGGCAATCTCCATTTTCCTGGAGCTTGCCTTTGGTGCCGCGCGGGTGGTAGATTATTGTTTTACCTCCAGGCCACGGGCATAGTTTAGAATGTTATCAATCACCCGGCTGCCGGGTTCCAGGCTGGCCTGGTCCAGTTGGCGTTTTTGGTCGAGCAACTCGGCATGGCGCTGGCGCAATTCCGAGTCGCACAACAAGGCTTTATTGATCTCCGCCTCCTCCTCGTTCGTGGTCTCGTGGTAAATAAACCTGATCAGGTCGTTTTGGGTAAAGGTTTTTATCATAGGCATTTGCATTGGTATCCATTTTTTTGCGCAGGTTGATGAGGGCGTAGCGCATACGACCAAGTGCGGTATTGATGCTCACCCCTGTTTTTTCGGCAATTTCCTGGAAACTGAGGTGCATGTAATGCCGCATTACCAATACCTGCTTTTGTTCGGCTGGTAGCTCTTTTATCAACGTGCGCAGTTTGGCCTTAGTATCCTGCCAGATCTGGAAATCTTCAAAAGACCCCTCGGAAAACTGGAGCGAGTCAAAAACCCGGCTGCCATCCTCCAGGGTTACTTCGGGATAGCGCTTATTTCTCCGGAAATGGTCAATGGCCAGATTGTGGGCTATGCGCCCCAGCCAAGGGCCGAATTTTCCCTCTTCGTTGTAGCGACCACCCTTAATGGTGTTCACAGCTTTGATGAAGGTTTCCTGCAAAAGATCCTCCGCCACGTAGCGGTCTTTTACAATCAAATAAATGGCAGTATAAACCCGGGATTTGTGTCGAAGCAGAAGCGTTTCGAATGCCCTCTCACTACCTTGTTGATATCGCGAAACCAATTCATGGTCGCTGCATCGGTTGTCTATCATGTTACTTAGGTTGGGTAACGTAGAGGTCTAGGTCGATAGGCGATGCGGTTAATTTTATTTGTTGCGGATGAGAAAGGTAAGTAGATTATTCGGGGCAGCAAAAAAAATCAAAAAAAATTTGCCTCCAAGAATAATTCTTTTGTCTATTTACCCCGATTTTACAATAAAGTTGATTCATGCCCGTTAGCAAAAAACGTGTCATTAAAAGCCTTGAGGGGCTCAATGAGGATTTGAGGGAATTATTGCGGACACAATATCCTAACGGCTATGAGGCCAGCATTTCCCGAATCACCAACGCCAAGAACGAACCTATTTTTGTTTTTCCCCTTGAAACCGATGATGCTACCTATTTGATCAAGGTGCCCACAACCAAGAACAGCGAGGGGGACTACGAAATGGAGAAGGCCGCGGATGGGGAGTTCGCAGCCGTGCCCCCAGCAGGCAATGATGATTTCGACAATAGCAGCAATGACGATTTCGAGGAAACCGGGGAGTCCGACTACGATGAAGAAGATGGCGGAGGCCGAAGAGGCAATCGAGAAGCCAGCTACGACCCCGATTTCGATAACTGAGTTTCCCTGAAATATTTACAATGCGGAACACCATCCACCCAGATGGTGTTCTTTACTTTTGTCCCCCATGTCCTCGCCCGTGCTGTTTACTGAAAGCGAACTCGATCAACTGGATCCCCGCCAGTACATCATTATCAAGCGTGCGCGGGTCAACAATCTCAAGGATCTTAGTGTAGCGATTCCGCGCAACAAGCTGGTGGTGATTACCGGCCTGTCCGGCTCCGGCAAATCATCGCTGGCCTTTGATACGCTTTTTGCCGAGGGCCAGCGCATGTATGTGGAAAGCCTGAGTTCATATGCCAGGCAATTCTTAGGGCGTATGGAGAAACCGGATGTTGATTACATCCGGGGGGTGTCGCCTGCCATCGCTATTGAGCAAAAGGTGAATACGCGAAACCCGCGTTCTACGGTGGGCACCACTACTGAAATCTATGACTACCTCAAGTTGCTTTTTGCCCGAATCGGGAAGACGTACTCCCCGGTAAGCGGTGAGGAGGTAAAGCGAAACACGGTTACCGAGGTGGTGGAGTTTATCAATCGGCAGACCACCGGTACCCGGGTGATGGTAGCGGCACCCCTCACCTTACAAAAAGGACGTAGCCTGGCCGATGAGTTGAATATTCTCCTGAGTAAAGGATTTGCCCGCGTTTTGGTGCAAGGCGAGGTGAAGTTTATCGAGGAAATGCTGGCCACCCTTGGGCAAGCAGCACCCAAGAAAAAGAAAGGAGCGACAGCCTCCCAGAAGCCAGAGGTAGAGATACTGATTGACCGCGCGACTGTTAACGCGCAAGATGAAGATTTAACCTTTCGACTAGCCGATTCCGTGCAGACGGCTTTTTTTGAAGGACATGGCGATTGCGTGATTTATGTCGAGCAGCAGCCCAAACGGCATTTTAGTGATCGCTTCGAGCGGGATGGTATTTTGTTCACCGAGCCTTCCGTCAATTTTTTCAGCTTCAACAACCCCTATGGCGCGTGTCAAACCTGCGAGGGTTTCGGCCGCATACTGGGTATTGACGAAGATCTGGTTATTCCGGATAAATCATTGTCTTTGTATGAGGGTGCCGTGGCGCCCTGGCGCGGTGACGTCATGAGTGAGTGGGCCAAGCCGTGGATCAAGCAAGGTGTCAAATTCGATTTCCCCATTCACCGGCCCTATAGCGAACTCACCGCCCGCCAGCGCGAACTTCTTTGGAATGGCAACGATTCGCTTGACGGCCTACATAATTTCTTCCGCTACCTCGAATCAAAAACACACAAGATTCAATATCGGGTGATGCTGTCGCGCTACCGGGGCCGCACCACCTGTCCGGACTGCCGCGGCACCCGGCTTCGTAAAGATGCCGCGTACGTAAAAGTTGCCGGCCAGTCCATCACCGACCTGGTGCTGTTGCCGATTGAGGAGGTGTTACAATTCTTTGATTCCGTGAATTTGCCGGCTCACGACCGCAAAGTTGCCGAACGGTTAACCACGGAAATCAAATTCCGCCTGAAGTATCTGGTGAAGGTGGGCCTTGGCTACCTCACCCTCAACCGGCTTACGAATACCCTTTCCGGGGGAGAATTCCAGCGGATAAAACTTGCGACTTCACTGGGCAGCGCACTGGTCGGCTCCATGTACATTCTCGATGAGCCAAGTATAGGCCTACACCCGAAGGATACGGCCCGCATGGTGGAAGTTTTATTGTCGTTGCGCGATCTGGGGAATACGGTAATCGTAGTCGAACATGAAGAAGAAATCATGCGGGCAGCTGACCAGATTATCGACATTGGTCCCGATGCGGGCAGCCATGGCGGTCGGCTGATGTTTCAGGGGAGTCTGGCCAGGATGAATGGCGTGCAAACGCACACGACTGATTACCTGACCGGGCGAGATCGAATAAGCGTACCGGCCCGAAGACGTAAGTGGAAGGATGCCGTTGTCGTACATGGCGCACGCGAAAACAATCTGAAAAACCTGGAGGTTAAGTTTCCGCTGGGTGTACTCACGGTAGTCACCGGCATCAGCGGCTCGGGCAAGTCCACGCTGATTAAAAAGATACTCTATCCGGCTGTCGGCCGGCTGAGCGGAAGTGTGTCGGAAGTACCCGGCCGGTACGACAAGTTGAGCGGGGATTATGCCCGCATCACGCAGGTGGAGTTTGTGGATCAGAATCCGATCGGAAAATCCTCTCGAAGTAATCCGGTGAGTTATGTAAAGGCCTACGATGCCATCCGGCAGTTGTATGCCGATCAACCGCTGGGTAAACAACGAGGCTACAAACCCTCGCATTTCTCGTTTAATGTGGAGGGTGGCCGATGCGAGACGTGCGAAGGCGAGGGACAGATCACGGTAGAGATGCAGTTCATGGCCGATATTCACCTGACCTGCGAAAGTTGCAAGGGGAAGCGATTCAAAAATGAAATCCTTGAAGTGGAGTATCAGGGCAAGTCGATTGCCGATGTACTTGACTTAACCGTGGAAGAAGCGCTTGAATTTTTCCGCGACAAAAAGCCCGTATACGAAAAACTGTTGCCGCTGTTTGACGTTGGTCTCGGCTATGTAAAATTGGGTCAGTCCTCCAACTTGTTGAGCGGTGGCGAGGCCCAACGCGTTAAGCTGGCGTCTTTTCTGGGCAAGAATGCGGCTGAGGGGCACCTGCTTTTTATTTTTGATGAACCCACCACGGGTCTTCACTTTCACGATATCAGCAAATTACTGAAGGCCATCAACGCACTCGTGGATCAGGGTCATTCGGTGATCATCATCGAACATAACTTGGAAGTAATCAAATGTGCCGATTGGATTATTGACCTTGGCCCTGAAGGGGGTGAGAAAAGGGGAGGTTACCTGGTGTTTGAGGGAACCCCGGAGGAGATGGTTAAGAAAGGTAAAGGGTACACAGCCGAGTTTTTACGAAAGAAACTCATTTGAGGAGGCATCAGACTCACGTTGCCGGTTGAATGTTGGAAATTACCGTCTTATCGGCCCCAGCCCCCGCCACCGGGCGTTTTGATCTTGATCATGTCTCCGTTCCTGACCTCTGCGCTATCCAGCCCTTTTAGTTTTTGACGTGTCCCATTTGTTCGTATGATCTCCTGTTGACCAAGGGCCCCGGCTGCACCACCTCGTTTCCCAAAGGGTTTTTCCTTTCGGTGTTGCGTGAGAATATTTACTTCCATCGTTTCTCCAAAACGGATGACACGCGTGAGGCCATTGCCTCCGTGCCATCGGCCCTTACCACCCGAACCTTTTCGTACGGAGAACTCCATCACTTCAACCGGGTAGCGATGTTCCAGAATCTCCGCATCGGTAATGCGGGTGTTGGTCATGTGTTGATGCACGGCACTGGCCCCATTAAACCCGGGGCCGGCTCCGCAACCGCCAGCTATGGTTTCATAGTAACCCAGCCGGGCGTTGCCAAACAGGAAGTTGTTCATGGTGCCCTGGCTGCAGGCCGAAAGTTCAAGGGCTTTAAGCAACAGATCGGTTAATCGCTGGCTTACCTCTGTGTTTCCGCCCACCACGGCCGGAAGCGGTTGGCGTTGGAAATCCGGATTCAGCAAACTTGACGGAATATGAAGGTCAATCAGATCCATGAGTCCTTCATTCATCGGAATGGGCTGATTTACGAGCAGGCGCATGACGTAAAGCACCACACTTTGAACGATGGCCGGGGTGGCGTTCAGGTTGCCGGCATGCCGGGCGGCCGTTCCGGTAAAGTCGATGGAAATGCGATCATTGTGTTTTCGAATCTGTACACACAGGGGCGAGCCATCATCCAGATATTCGACTGCCTGATAACGAGAGCGCGGTAGCTGGTGTAAAGCTTCCCGCAGCGATTCGCGTGCGTGAAGTCGGAGTTGTTTCATAAAGCCGCGCACACGCGCAGCACCTTCCTGCTTGCAGAGCTGATGTAGGGCCTGCTCACCGTACTGCAGAGCGGCCAGCGCTCCGTTGAGGTCAGCCAGGTTTTCTTCGGGAAGGCGCGAGGGGTAACGTCCATCAGTAAACATCTTTTTTACGCGTGCCCATTCTACCTCTCCGTTTCGCATCAGCCAGATGGGGGAAATAATCACGCCTTCTTCATCCAGCGATTTGCCGAAGGCAGGCATTGAGCCGGGTTTGGTGCCACCGATCTCGGCATGATGTGCGCGGTTGGCTACATAGCCGATCAACCGGCTGTTATGGTACACCGGTTTGATCAACGTGACGTCTGGCAGGTGCGAGCCGCCAAAACCAGGGTGATTGGTAATCACTACATCACCCGGTTTCATCTTCAGCGCCTTCTTCACTTCACGTACGCACACCCCCAGGCTTCCTAAATGCACGGGAATATGCGGAGCGTTCACCACCAGAAAGCCTTGCGCATCCAACAGGGCGCACGAAAAATCAAGCCGCTCTTTTACATTCACCGAAAACGAAGTGCGCTGCAGAAGGGCCCCCATTTCTTCTGCAATGGCGGTAAATCGGTTGGTGTACAATTCCAGATCCGCCTCGGCCACCAGCTTTCTTGTGTTTTTTTGCTGTAATCTCTTGGCTGAAAGGTGCCCGGTCATTTTTCCATCGAGTTCGAATCGCCAGCCGTCTTCCACCCAGGTGGTAGAATTGTTGCTGCTGATTAAAGCAGGTCCATTAATTCGGGCGCCAGCCCGGAGCCGCTCCCATTCAAAAACAGGCGTGTTGAGCCATCGGCCCCGCGAAAAGATTTTTTTCTGATGAGCGGGATCAGGAGAATAGGTCTTTTTTCGATGCGGTTGACCGGAGCGGTTGGCTTCGCGGACGGTTACGCGCACCTGAACAGACACAACTTCGATTTCCCGATCGGGAAGCCAATGCCCATACACTTGGCGGTAACGCTTTTCAAACGCGGCCGGCAGGTTAGGCTGCACCACTATTTCGAGCGGTGTTTCCTGGCCGCGGAAGCGAAGAAAAATCAACCGCTCTTTCACGATAAGTTCATCAGCGGTCTCACCTTGCGCGATCAGATGATTCCGGGCGCGCTGGGCCAACTCGTTCAAAAGAGGTTCAATGCGTAGAGCTACTTGCACATAATCCTGTAGTACCAGCTGTTCCTCCGTTCGTTCCAATCGGGCGCAGGCAATACCAAATGCGCTTAGCAGGCCGGCATCGTAAGGAACCAGTATGTTCTTCATGCCCAAATGCTCCGCCAGGCTGCAGGCATGCTGTCCTCCGGCCCCGCCAAAACTAACCAAGGCAAAATGGCGTGGATCGTAGCCCCGCTGCAACGATACTTTTTTGATGGCCTCGGCCATCTTCTCATTGGCAATCGTTACCAGGGCAAGCAACACATCCAGTTCGCGATAGGCACGTTTGGTTTGCTTCCGGGCCTTTGCCATCAATTGTTGCAATGCCCGCGCGGCCGCGGTTGGTGAAAGCGGGAGTGCGAACTGGTTTTCGTTCACCCGGCCCAATAGCAGATTGACATCGGTGATGGTCAGTGGGCCGCCTTGCCCGTAGCAGGCCGGCCCGGGTGATGCGCCCGCGCTATGCGGTCCTACCGTGAACTTATGGCCATCGAAATCGCAAATTGACCCGCCTCCGGCTGCGATCGTTTCGATGGCCAGGGAAGGGGAGAGAATTTTTTGATCGCCCACTTTCGATTCATACCTATAGTCAAGTCGCTGATGATACAGCGATACATCCGTGCTCGTTCCGCCCATATCAAAGCCGATAACTTCACGGTGTCCGGCCTGCTTCCCAATTTCAACTGCACCAACCACTCCTCCGGCCGGCCCGCTCAGCAGGCTATCTTTCGGTTGAAAAGCGCTGGCCTCTTCCAGGCTTCCCGCGCTGGTCATAATTCGGAGGGGGGCTTGGCGCAATCCATGGCGAATGCGCGACACGTATTGATGAATAATCGGCTGCAGGTAAGCATTGGCTACCGTGGTTTCGGCCCGCCACAACAGTTTAATCTGGCGCGACAACTCGGATGAGATGGATACAAACGCATAGCCATGCGTGACCAGAAAATCCCGCAGCATGATTTCATGCGTGTTGTTCTGGTAGCTATTGAGCAGGGCAACCGCTACCGACTCAATCCGGTGCTTGCGCAGCAACTTCAACACGCGTTGTTGTTCGCTCGTGGTGAGTTCCTGAAGCACTTCACCCCTCGCATTCACCCGCTCATTGACTTCCAACGCCAGGGCATAGAGGGGTGTCGGCTTGCGCACATCCAGCGCAAATAAGTCAGGCCGCTGTTGGTCGCCAATAATCAAAAGATCCCGGAAGCCTCGCGTTGTAATAAAGGCCGTACGCGCACCCTTTCTCTCTAGAATCGCATTGGTGCCACGGGTGGACCCGAGGCGCATTTCCAGTTTGGGAAAGGACCCTGTCAGACGTGTGCGGGTGAGCAGGCGGGCGGCTAACACCGGCACTTCTTCATCTGTGGTGAGGTCGAAGGATTCTCCTGCGCGCGACTGTGGGAGTGCGTGGCTAAGTGTAATATGGTTGCGGCTGATGTTGACGGCCTTCACGCGAATGTTCGCTTGGCCGCTGGGTCGAAAAAGGAAGCCCTGATAAATATCTTCACTGACCGGCCACACCATATCGACTAACCAGGTGAACCGGTCTACACGAGCTACCAATCGTCCACGAAGGGTGCTGTTGCTAAGGATCTTCAGTCGATGAATGGCACCATCAGGATCTTCAGCCAGGCAATCCGTGAAAGTACCACCTGTATCAATCCGGATTTTCCAGTCGCTCATTCGTTACTCATCGAAAGCACCACCTGTTTGCGTGACATCCGTATGCCGATGGCCTTCATGAATTCATAGGAGCCGTCCGGCCGCTCCAATTGAACCGGGCGGGTATACAACAGGGAGTCGGTGCCCACCTTTTGCATATTCTCCGATAGCTTTTCACCGCGGTTGTTTTGATAGGCTTCCAGTATTTGTGCCTCCACCTCCGTGAGGTTGGATGAAGAAGAAAGGGGTACGAAAATCACGCCTTGCGCTTTACACAGGGAGTCAATTTTTGCCGGACTATCGCTGATGCTTTCCAGCGTTGTGGCCAGTGGCCGTGCATAGGCGTATGCCGCCTCCAGGAGTTCGGCTTCGGATACTTTCCGGATCTCACCCTTTTTCATGTTGTCCCGGATTTCTTCGCGCTGCTCCTGGTTGAGGGATTTGTTGCACGAAAGGTTGAACACGATAATCGTGGTGAATAGCAGGAAACGTTTCATGATTGAGCCATCAGTTGACGATACAAGTTTACATAATGTTGAGCAGTATTTGACCAGGTAAACTGAGCTGCGTACTGTTTTGCTTTTTGTCGCCTTCCATAATCCGGCTCCTCGATTTCCTGACGTCCCTTTTCGAACACCGAAATGATGTGATCATCCTCAAACGAATGCCAATAGTGAGCAAACGGCCCGGCTACTTCAGGCAGGCTGGCACGGTTGGAGGTGAAGACGGGCTTCCCGTACCACAGCGCTTCCAGTATCGGAATACCGAAACCTTCATCAAGCGAGGGAAAGACAAACGCCTCGCAATGTTGGTACAGCCAAACTTTGGCGTTTTCCGAAATTTCGCCCGGCAGAATTATCTGCTGGTCGAGCCGTTGTTCCTGAATCATCGACTTCACCCTTTCACCATAAGCCGTGTTGTGATTTCCGGCCAGCACAAGTGACAACTGCGGATATTGACGGACCAAGGGCAACAGTACATGTACGTTCTTTCGCTCGAAAAAGGAACCAACAAAAAAAAGAAAGGGGCCACGCACAAGGCCGGGGTTAACGGGTTCAGCCGAAGTGGGATTAAACCCAATGTGAATCACTTGCTGCCTTTTACCGGATAGGTTAAGATGCTGTTGAGCGAAATGGAGTGTGTGGTGGGAAATCGTTGCTACGGCATCTGACCGGTCGACCAGGCGTTGAACGGCCTCTAGCTTTTTCCTTTTTTGGGCATCCGAAAAGGCTTCATTTAAAAAATGCAGACCATGAAGGGTCAGCAACACATGGCGCGTGCGCACGGGCGTATGGAACCGGTGTTCGGCTGTGACATGCCATAAATCAGAAGCCGGGAAAAGGAAATGGCGAGCGGGGCCTCCATATCGCCTCACCCATGTGTTCAACAACTTTGTGGCGGGCACATCGGCAGCCCCGCGCGGATGCACCAGCGCTTCAACTTCAAAGTCGGCTAGCGGCAGCGTCTGGTAACATGTTAACAGCTGATGGCAAAACTGGCCTATCCCCGTTTGCAGGTAGCGCAAGTGAGATCCGTCAAAAATCACCCGATGCATGGGACAAAGCTACGGTTGGCAGTCTGGAGTCCGTCAGGATTGGGGCAAATTTTTAACTTTGCCGCCCTGTTATGATTGAGAAGCTGGAAGAAATCAAGCATCGCTTTGAGGAAGTGGGTCAATTGATCGTGCAACCCGACACGGTCAGTGACATCAAAAGGTTTTCTCAATTAAGCAAAGAATACAAAGACCTGGAGAAGGTGGTGCGAAAGTACGATGAGTACCGCAGAGCCTTAGACGGGGTTCAGCACGCCAAAGAGGTATTGGAGCAGGAAAAAGATGCGGAGATGCGTGAGCTCGCCAAGATGGAACTGGATGAACTTACGCCCAAACGCGATCGGCTGGAGCAGGAGCTGAAAGAACTGCTGATGCCCCGTGACCCCAATGACGACAAGAATTGCATTGTGGAAATTCGGGCGGGTACCGGAGGAGATGAAGCGGCCATCTTTGCAGGAGACTTGTATCGCATGTACCAGCGCTTCTGCGATCGCAGGGGGCTCAAAATGATTGTAATGGATTTTACCG
The DNA here is from genome assembly GCA_036771215.1 of Cyclobacteriaceae bacterium. GTDB lineage: Bacteria > Bacteroidota > Bacteroidia > Cytophagales > Cyclobacteriaceae > ELB16-189. Next base: position 26,204 of record DAIPHR010000001.1, on the reverse strand, counting down.
AAGGCACTGCCGGAGGTTATAAGGAAATCATCAGCACGGTGGAAGGCGAGGGCGCCTTTGGCATTTTTAAGTATGAATCGGGTGTGCACCGCGTGCAGCGTGTACCGGCCACCGAACAACAGGGCCGCGTGCACACTTCGGCAGCCTCGGTAGTGGTGTTGCCCGAAGCCGAGGAGGTGGATGTGCAACTGAACCCGGCTGACCTGGAGTTCCAAACCGCCCGAAGCAGTGGGGCGGGCGGACAGAACGTGAATAAGGTGGAGACGAAAGTGCAGTTAACGCACAAGCCCTCCGGCATTGTAGTCGTGTGCCAGGTCGAGCGCTCGCAACACGGCAACCGTGAGCGGGCTTTACAGATGCTGCGCACCAAGCTTTACGAAATTGAAGTAGAGAAGCAGCAGGCTGCCATTGGCGCTTCGCGCAGGAGCCAGGTGCGCAGTGGCGACCGCTCCGAAAAGATTCGCACGTACAACTATCCGCAAAGCCGGGTTACGGATCACCGCATCGGGTACACGCAACACAACCTGCCCGCCATCCTGAACGGGGAGATCGATGACTTTATCGAGCAGCTGAAGATTGCCGAGGCGGCTGAAAAAATGGCGGAAGGTAAGTAAGGCTTGTGTTGACGCAAAGCGGTCTACTTCTTGACGATTCGGAAGGATTCATCGTTTATCCGAACAATGTACATTCCAGGGGCCAGGCTCCATAAGTCGAGGGTACTGGACCATTCAATTTGCCCAGACGCAATTTCCTCACCTGTCAATTTCAATATTGAAAACCTGGCTGACTGGCCTGTAAGGTCCTGAAACGTCAAAAACCCATCCGTGGGATTGGGGTACAATAGCAATCTCTCAGGTGGATTCTCAAGTTCAAACATGTCCTCCGGAAATGGGATGACATTGTTGTAATCGGTATCCTGGGTAAAAAACATATAGGGGATGTCATAAACGAAACCCGAGATGCTCGCGCGAACAACTACCAGATAAGGATTTGCTCTCTGGATTGAAGGAGTGTTTTTTAGTCGAAGCAAACCAACCCTGGACGTAGATGTTTCTGAAATTGTAAGAGAAGCGTTTTCAGCTGGCAGGAAGGTGTGCAAGCTAAGCTTCCAACTATCTACGGTAAATGGGGGAGGGGAGATCTGAAAGGTAATGGAGATCGATTCCTCAGTTGCAGTGTAGATCCGATTGTTTTCGTCTAAATTCCGGTTATCCGAAATGCTGACATTACCAGCCACCCCAGCCACCGCGTCAATGACCATGACCTGAAAGTCAAATACGTTAAACCCCCTTAGTTTATCTTGTTGATCGTAGGCTTCGACCCGAACAGCAAAGGCATATTCGCCTACGAAAGTGTTGTTGGGTGGGAAGATCCATGAAAAAAGACCGTTAAAAGGATTCAACGAAACTCCGGCTGGCACTGAGTATTGAACTACGGGCCGACCTAGCGACTGCTTTGGGGTTATCAAGCTGTATTGAAGCCGGTAGTCAGAGGAATCATGTGCGCCTACAGAAAATGAGATAGAAGACTGAAAGATAGATTGAAAGCCCAACGGATTGACTGGGTCAATAGCTGCCGGTTTTTGACTATCGAGCAGAATGTATGACTCAAGGTGAAACCGTGTATCAACGGAATTACTCATATTGATAATTCCAGCATTCCTGTTTGGTTCGGTGTACGTGATCAGGTAGCCTCCTTCACGTAAAAATTGGTGGTCAATTGTGAATTCCACCCAACCTACACCAGGCCCCAGATCCGGCCGAGGGGTTGAGCTTAATTCCGGAACGATCATCGAGGTGCCGTCACCAAAACGTAGTTCTCCTTCTCCACCAAAATTGATGGGGGATCTGGTGTTGACAAAAACGGTCACCTTAATTTTGCAGGTGAGAGATTCAGGGGAGATCCGTTTTACTGAAATATAACCGCCTCGCAGATGGGTGGCCTGAGCCACGTGTACGAGTATAGACAACAGGAAGACTAGCCGCACCATTACCAGATATCATCTAGACGATAGATAACTTTACTCACCCCCTTCGTCCTCGGTCTCCTTAATCTGCTCGTCCAAAATCTTATTAATCAGATCCATTTGGCGCTCGTTGATGGTTTGGTCAACCTTGGCCTGCTTTTTCATGAACCGGAACATGGCGTTCTTTTTAATCTCATATGCCATAAACACGGTATACTCTTTTGTTTTTTCGTTGTAGTATTTTTTCTCACCAATCTTGCGCAGGTCGGCCATATCGGTATTCATCACCTGCCGGGCCAGGCTCTGAAACTTATCGGCCACATCAGCGGCCCGCTCGTTCTCCGTTTGGCCGAGGTATTGGTCAGCTACCTGTTTCATGGTGGTGTTGATTTGGCCCGCCAGAATAGTTTTGGCATCAATGTCGGCCTTGCCCCGGGCAATGTTATCCTGTGAGCTGGTGCCTTTGCCCGAAGCCCTGAAAAAGCGATTATTCGATTCGTAAGCCGAGCCGGTAAAGGGTTCATTTACTTTCTTGCCGAAGGGCGAAGATGAGCAACCCACCATCAAGGCCACCATGGCTATACCTGTCCAGATTTTCATATTGAAGATTTTATTGACTGTGAAAGTATAAAAATTGTGCCAAAGTAAGGGTATGGTTACTGACCCGCGCGGATGATGAGTTGCCATCGAAAGGCCCATTTCCAGCGCAAATGGTAGGTAGTTATGCCGGCTTCCGCCATAATATGCTCGAGTTCTGCCCGCGTAAAAGCCCTGCGCACAGACAAGGGGGCATCAAACCGAACCATAGATGATTTCGATAAGACGGTTGTAAGCCATTTAATGGAGTAGTACGCCAGTGGATGACGGTGTATGTCATTAACAATGATGGCGACACGCGTCTGGTTCCGCAATTGGCGAAAGAAGTGAATCAGCTGGTCATTGGAAAAATGGTGGAAGAATAAGGTGGCTGTCACCAAATCAAAAGTGAGTTGTTTGAATTCGTCCGAGAAGATATTCACGGGCTCGAATCGAATTTCCGGATAGCCTCGGGAATGGTTGCGGGCGAACGCAACGATGTGCGGGTTGGCATCAAAGCCGGTCAGCTCCGCCTTAATTCCACGTGCGCGCGCCAACACACTCACGCGCCTCAGCATATCTCCGCTTCCACAACCCAGGTCCGCCAGGCGTATGGTCGGTCCACAATCCGGCAATACTCTTTTGAGAGCTTCAAGGGTGACCGCATTTCCACCGAGCCATTTGTTAATGAAATCGAGTTCCCGCAGGGTTTGGTCAACCACTTCACCCTGGCAATCCAGATCATCCATGATCTCAACATCGGCACTGCGTTCTGCGAAATCCATCAGTGGTTTTCGATTTTAAGTATCATGCTCTCCAGTGTAAGACCGGGGCCGAAGGCGAAGCTGAGAATGTTTTGTCCATCATCAATACCGTTGATTTGCTGGCTAAGCTGCTGAAGCACAAACACAACCGTTGGCGAAGACATGTTACCGTAGTTCTTTAAGACTTCATAGGAGTGCTGAGTATCCTTCCGCGTTAAGCCCAGCTCCGTTTCAATGGATTCGATAATTTTTTTTCCTCCCGGATGTATGGCGTAATAGTCAATTTGATGTTGACTCAGCCCGATTTTTTCCAGTAGCCGATGAGTCAGACTTTTTATCCCCTGCCGGATGACATCCGGTACGTAGGTAGAAAGTTTCATTTCGAACCCGAGGTCGCCCACCGTCCAGGCCATATCTTGCTCAGCTGCCGGGGCCAGATCGCAGAAGAAGCTTACCGGTTTTAGGTTGAGTCCACGATCCGGACGGCCGCTTACCAATAAGGCAGCCGAGCCATCGGCAAAAAGAGCATTGGCCAGCAGGTTGTCTTCGGTTGCTTCTTTTTGAAAGTGAATGCTGCAGAGTTCGGTGCAAACGACCAGCACCGAGGCGTCCGGTTCTGCGCGACAAATCGTATCGGCCTGCCGAAGCGCATTAATGGCCGCGTAACATCCCATGAAGTTTATGCAAAGCCGCTCAACTTGCCGGCTGAGGCCCAGGGCATTTACAAGGTCAATGTCCAATCCGGGCGCGTACATGCCGGTGCAGCTCACCACAATCAGGTGCGTGATTTCATCGGTTGATCGTGTTCCCAGGCATTGCTGTACGGCATCGAGGCTGAGTTTCAGGGCATGCGTGCGATACAATTCGAGGCGTTTTCGTGTGGAGGGAAAAGGCTCAAGGTCTTCCGTGTTGGAATAAAACGAGAAGTCGAATGATCGCCCATAGTCGGCCAGCACGGAGTACCGATGCTCGATGCCGGTGGCGCGGTAAAGCGTTTTCAGTTTGCGCGCATCATCTCCTTTACGTTGGGTGGCCTTCACCATGAAGTCGGCAATTTGTTGCTGGCTGTGCCGGTGTGGCGGATTGGCCGTGCCGATGGCGGTGATATAACTCATTGGGTCAAGTATACCATAAAAACCATAAATTGACGTTTTCGTTCAGTGTCATGCGCTCAACCATTCTTCATCTGCGGTTTTTGTTTTCCTGGTTTTTGATGCCGGTGTATTTTTTTGCACTGGCTATTTCGCCAAACCTGAGTGGCGATCGCCTGCTTTGGTCGTTTGTTATCATTCACCTGCTGGTGTATCCGGCCAGCAATGGATACAACAGCTATTTCGATAAGGACGAAGGCAGCATTGGTGGACTAAAAAACCCGCCACCCGTGAACCGATCGTTGTTTGTGGCGGCCTGGCTACTGGATTTGGTGGCGGTTGGCCTGGCCTGGTGGAAAGTGAACAGCATTTTTGCCGTCATGATACTCCTCTATGGTTTGGCATCGAAAGCCTATAGCCATCCGGCCGTGCGTTTAAAGAAGTACCCCATAGCCGGCTGGTTGTGGGTCGCATTCTTTCAGGGCATATTCACCTTCGTCATGTGCTATGCCGGAATCAATGCCTTGCCGGTCGAAAATTTAGTTCAGACAAAAGTTTTGATTCCGGGGGCATTGGCCTCGCTGATGTTGTTGGGCACTTACCCAATGACGCAGGTGTATCAACACGCAGAAGATGCGAAGCGGGGCGATGCCACCCTTAGCCTACAGCTGGGCGTGCGCGGTACGTTTGGCCTGGTGATGGGCATTTTTTCCCTGGCTTCGGTTTTGTATGGTGCGTATTTCTACACTTTTTTTGAGTCGCGATTTGCGATGTACTTTTTGATAGCCCTGTTCCCGGTGGTTGTGTTCTTCCTGATATGGTTCTACCGCGTGTGGCGAAATGAAGAAGTGGCCAACTACCGAAATACCATGTGGCTGAATTTTTTGTCAGCCACTTGCTTAAATGGGTTCTTTTTCTGGTTGTTTTGGGAGACCAGCCACATCAACCAATTGTAATGGGTGCCATGAAAAAGCCCCGCCAGGAGGCGAGGCTTTTTGGTTTTTGGCGGAGTTTTCGGTGACGTTCACTTGTCCGCTGCAGGTTCTAAAGAGCCTTAAAGAAAAGCATCCCGTTACAACCGCCAAGTCAACCTAACCCAACTTAGTGAACTTCAATAGCCTTCGGTTTTACTTTGGTTTCCACTTCCTTCGGCAGTAACAGCTTCAGCAATCCATTTTCATAGATGGCATCTACTTTTTCTGTCTTCACGTTTTCCGGAAGAGTGAACGAACGAATGAAATTGGTGTAGTTGAACTCCTTACGGGTGAAGTTTTCTTCTTTTTCTTCGCGTTTTTCTTCTTTTTCAACCGTAATGGTCAAAACGCCATTTTCAATGGTGATGTTGAAATCCTTCTTGTTCAAACCGGGAGCAGCCATTTCGATTTCGAACATTTTGTCTTTTTCAACTACGTTTACAGCAGGCACAGCCTGAATTCTCTTCAGCCAGTCGGCATCAAAGAATTTTTCGGTGTCAAACAGGTCGGTCATCCACTTGTTGTCCAACAAGGTGGGAAATCCCATTCTTTTCATCAATGTCATATAACCTCCGTTTTTTAGTTGATGGCACTAATGTACCATCCCCGGAAGGGCGATTGCCATGACGGTAATCACGGCAGAAACTGATCATTATTAGTTGGCGAGTTGCGGTGCTGTACCGCAATCACACACTCCGTTCCAGTAGTTTTTTCGTGGCCCGGATGCCTTCATGCTCCGGCAATCCACTACCTTCATATTCAACACCGATGTAGCCCGTGTACCCGGCTGATTTGACGATTTGAAGCATTTTTCGATAGTCAGTTTCCTGGCTGTTCCCGTTGCTATCAAATTCATGGCTCTTTGCGCTCACGCCTTTGGCAAAGGGCATCAGTTCCGTTACGCCCTTGTACCGGTCATACCACTCCACACAAGGCGACTCCCACATGTCTCCTTTTTCTCTGCGCATGCAGAAGTTTCCAAAATCCGGAAGTGTGCCGCAATTGGGCATGCCCACTTCGCGCATCACTCCGCTCAACCATTGGCCGTCCGATGAAAAACCCCCATGATTTTCTACCAGTACATTAATGCCAACGGGCTGCGCAAACTCACTCAGTGTTCGTAAGCTTTCGGCACTCGCTTTAGCCATTTCTTCGCGCGTCCCGGAACCAAAGCAATTCACCCGAATGGAGTGGCAACCCAAAAACCCGGCTGCCTCCACCCATTTGAAATGATTTTCCACAGCCGCCTTTCGTTGGGTGGGATCCAAACCAGCCAGATCGCCCTCGCCATCGCACATGATCAACAAACTGATGACCCCTGCATCGTTGCAGCGCGTTTTGAGTTCTGACAAATAAGCGGTGTCTTTGGCCTTATCCTTGAAAAACCCATTCACATACTCAACGGCATCAACGCCAAACTCATTTTTGGCCAATGCCGGAAAATCCAAATGATCAAGCTCACCGGCCTGTATTGTCCGGTGCAATGACCACTCGGCCAACGAGATTTTAAAGAACTGGGCATTCGCAGTTTCCGTCATGGCGTTTTCATTTGATGTTTTGGAATTGCCGGAGCAGGCTTGTGCCCAGGCTGCCAACGACCCGGCTGAGGTGATTAGCCCCAATTGTTTCAGAAAACCTCTACGTGAAGGACTCATGTTGTTGCGCATTGTCGGGTGAAGGTAGCAAGCAACCTGCATTACTACCAATTGGGCTTAAAACGGCTGGCCGTGCGTTTGGCGTATCAGGAAGTTGGCTATGGGGGGCGCGAACCGCGCCAGGTTAACGGCCAGATTTGAGGCCCATTCGCTACCGAACAGGTTTTGTATTTGCCGGCCGGCCCATAGTCGTTTGGCGAACAGGTTGTTCCAGCGGGTAGCGTAGCGTTGCTCCATTTGATCGCGGGTGATTTCGTTTCGGCAAAACGCGCCCACTTCTTCGGCCAATAATTTACTGGCGTGAATGGCCATGGCCATACCATTTCCGCACAGGGGCGTAATCATGCCTGCGGCATCGCCTCCCATGAGCACGTGGCCCTCGAGGGGGCCTTTTGTAGCAAACGAAATTTCATTGATCACCTCCGGGCGATCGAACAGGAACTCAGCATTTGTAAAAATTTCCTTCAGGTAAGGATTCCGATGAAGCACGGCCTTCTCCAACTCGGGAATGTGGTGATGTTTCTTTACTGCATCACGGTGCACCAGATAACATAAATTGCTTTTACCGTCTTCAACCTGGCTGATGCCACAATATCCGTTTTCGAAATTATGCAGCGAAATGCGATTGCGGGGCTGATCATAGCGAATGTGATATTTGACCCCCACATAAGGCGAACGCTTTCGGAGAAACGGGCGGTTGAGCGTTGTATCGAGGCGCGACCGTTTGCCATGCGCGCCAATAACCACGTCTGCAGTCGAGGATTTTCCTTCGGCTATTACATGAAATCCCTGCCCGTTGAACGTCACCTGAGTTACTTCCGATTGCTCCTTCACCGTGGCCCCGGCTGCCTTCACGTGCTGCACGAGGAATGCATCGAAGGCAAAGCGGCTGATACCGAAACCTCCGAGATCGAGGGGCAAGGTTACTGCGCGCCCGTTCACCGAGGTGAGTTGGAGTTCGCGAATCACGGGAGGCTGAAAGACGTCCGGGTAAACACCCAGCGAGCGTAAAAACGGAACTGTTTCATTGGAAATATACTCACCGCATACCCGGTGAAACGGATATTGTTTGCGTTCAAAAAGAGTTACGGGAATACCCTGCTTAGCCAATTGAAGCGCGGCCAGTAACCCGCCCAGACCTCCGCCTACGATCACTACAGTAGCCATTATTTCTGTTCAAAGGGAATTTTCAAGTGTAATCCGTTTTTTCAATCGTTCACCCTCGCGACTAACTTCCAGATGAAGTTTTTTGCCGGGTTTTTGATTAAGAAACGCAATTACTTCATCCAATGTTAAATCTGAGGTTTTAGCGCCATTTATCATCACCAAATCATCACCTGTTTTGATGTCTGCCCGAGCTGCGGGTGAATCCGGTCGCACGTTGGTGACTTCAAAATTGCGCAGACGCGAACCCTTTGCCTTGAGCGTGATTCCGCTCATGTTGTAAAAGAATCCTTTTTTGTAGGCAGCATTTTTCTTCAGGTATACGACTTCACGTGGAAAATCGAAAATGACATGAAACCGGCTGAGCACCTCACCCCCGATGGTGCCATTGCGAAAGATGGCACCACTGGTTTTCAAGGTATCGCGATAGCTGTATTCGTCAGGAAAATTCACCAGAGGTCCTCTCAACAGATATCGGCCCAGGCGAATCGATTTGATCCGTCCGATTTGACCCGTAATGACTCCGCCCAACCCTCGCCCGATGATACTGCTGACGTGCTTTTCAGGCATGCGAATCTGTCCGTTTTCCGTTTGCTCCAACAGCAGGCCGTGGCTGGCACCACTATCCATCATCAACTTAACGGGCACACGCGAGGTATCCGACACCTGAATAATGGTTTCCAGGTAAGGCTTCGTATCTTCAATGGTAATCGGCAACTTCGCAAAACGCCTGCGGGCCCGAAAGCGTTCAGGTAGCATTAACGTGAGCATCCGCTGTTCATAATCGATATCGATGATAAACCGACTGAACAACTCGTAGCCCAGCACCCCGTGAACATCCATACCCAAGGTGTTTCGCAACTCCAGGTAGTCTTTTTCCAACACTAACAGCGCATGGCCACGGCTGTTTACCCCTGGCATCGCAAGTGACACATCATTTGTTACATAGGCCTCCACCAGTTTTTCGCCACCGGGTCCAGCAATGCTGTACCTCCGCGAATAAGAGAGGTTGAGAATATCGCTGTAAATCTTTTCCGTAAGGATGGATGTGCGAACTCCGGTATCCAGAATGAACTTTAGTGGCAATTGGCCATTTAGAACAACCGGCACAATCACGAGGTTATTCTGAATTTGAATCGGAATGCTAACTTTTTGTTTGCCTTCAGCCAGTGAAAAGCCCAGTACTTCCTGCGCATGAGTGCAGAAGGAAGCGGACAAAGCCACAAGTATGCCGGCAATACGTTGAACCATATGATGGTTCCGGTAAGCTATTAAAAATTTAGATACCGCTGATGGTGTTTAAACGCGGATGAGACCGCATCGTTCGAGCAATTTTCGCTCTTCGGTTTCGACCAAAAGGTTTTGCAGGGATGGCTGGTCCAAAAATCCGTGGGTTACCATGTCCTGCATTTGCGCCAGTAACGGGTTAAAGAAGAGGTGGGTGTTCAGCAGGCCAACGGGCGCGCTTACAAGGCCCAGTTGCTTCCAGGTTAGAATTTCAGCTAGTTCGTCCAGCGTTCCCCAACCGCCAGGCAAGGCGACAAATGCATCGGCTAAGTCGGCCATTCTACGCTTCCGCTCGTGCATGCTGCCCACAATCTCCAGTTGGGTAACCCCTCGGTGGCCTACCTCGCGTTGCATCAGGAAGTCCGGAATGACCCCAATTACCTGGCCGCCTCCGGCCAACACGGCATCAGCCAAAACGCCCATGAGGCCTATATTGCCCCCGCCATAAACCAATGTGATGCCGCATTCAGCCATAAGGCGGCCGATTTTGTTGGCTGCTCGTTCAAATTCCGGGCGGGTGCCCTTGCGGGAGCCGCAAAAAACGCACAGGTTCATGCCCCCGCGTCTAGATTTTAATGCTTGTTGTCGTGCTCGTTATTGCTGATTTTCTTGTTGGGAATAATCCACACGCAGGCGATGGCAAGAATGAAAAGGGCAATAACAACTAAAAAGACGCTCATGGGCTTTATTTTTTGAGTTAGAAGGGGTAAAATTAAAGTCCTTTTCAGGAATTTTGTTACCTCGAATCAAAAAATTAGAACCCAAGGCTAAATAAACTGCTTAGTGAAATGAAACGATTCTTACTTATTGCCGGTATCCTGGCTCTTATCATAGTGGGATTACTGGCATTTTTTCGCTTTTACTATACCAAAAAATTCAGTCCGGAAGAAATCGTCAATTTCACCTCAGGCGACCTCACCGTTAACGTTTTTTACAATAGCCCGGGCAAGAAGGGCCGCATCATTTTTGCTCCTGACGGGCTGGTACCCTTTGGCAAAGTGTGGAGAACGGGTGCGAATGAGCCCACCACTTTTGAAACCAGTCAGGACTTGCTTATTAACGGGCAGAAATTAAAAAAGGGGAAGTATAGTGTATGGACTATCCCCAATGAACAGACCTGGACCATTATATTCAATACCAACATTCCCTCCTGGGGTGTTAAGTTTGACGGCCCTTCGCGCCAACCCGAAACTGATGCGTTGAGCGTAGACGTGCCGGTCGTGATCCAGGAAAAAGAGTTCGAAAACTTTACCATCAATGTTGAAAAGACTGGCGAGGGGTTTGAGTTAATTTTGATTTGGGACAAAACGTTGGTGGCAGTTCCTTTTACTACCCAATAACCAAATATTACAGACGACTGTCATGATACAGGTAATCCCATCAATAGCGATTCGAAAAGGTAAAGTAGTTAAAATGCGCAAGGGCGATCCTTCCAGCGAGAAGGCGTATGACGAAAACCCATTGGACCTGGCCAAACGATTTTTTGATCACGGCATTGAAGTCGTTCACCTGGTCGATCTGGATGGCGCTGAAAAAGGAAGCCCGAAGAATTTCCATGTCATTGAGGCCATTGCCGGGCACACCGATCTGAAAATCGATTTTACAGGCGGTATTTGTACGGATGGTGACATTGCTAAGGCCTACGAAGCCGGTGCCAGTTACATCACGGCTTCCAGTATTGCTATAACGGCACCCGAGTTGTTTTCGTCCTGGATCGTGAGTTATGGCCGCGAAAAAATCACGCTTGGCGCGGATGTCACGGACATTAAGAGCAAGCGCGTGGCCTTCCGCGGGTGGCAAAAAACAAGTGAACTTACGCTCTTCGATCATGTCAATCATTTTTATGAGCGTGGGTTGAAGTATGTGAAAACCACGGACATCTCGCGCGATGGCGTTTTGGAGGGACCGGCCTTTTCGTTTTATCAGGAAATGCTCGAACAGTTTCCGGATTTGCAAATACTGGCCAGCGGTGGTGTTCGGGGTGTTGATGATATCAAACGCCTCAATGACATGGGCATTTTTGCCGTCATCTTTGGCAAGGCCTACTACGAAGGTATCTTACAGCTGAAAGACCTGGAGCAATTTCTGGTGAAGGCTTAGTTCGCCTTCGCATTAAAGCGGAGGTTTACACCCGCGTAAAATGTGCGGCCGGCTGCCGGATTAAAAAAGCGACCGCCTGTAGCGTTCAGGTCATTTCCCAGACTGTAAAGTTCGTCAAGCAGGTTGTCACCCCCCACAAACAGATCGGCTTGATGAGTCCCTATTTTTCTTTTGTAACCGGCCCGGACGCTTAGCAACAGGAAGCTATCCGCAAAGTCAAGGTTAGAATCATTTAGAGGAAGCGAACTGGTGTAATTGGCGACCAGGCTCAGGTAAAGCCCCGTTGCTGTTGCGAAGTCCAACCCAGCCAAAATCACTTCGTTGGGTACCCCCGTCAGTCGGTTGCCGCTAAATTCATCCTCCAACTTCATCACGGCGCGTAAAAAATAGCGGTTCAGCGTTACACACTACCAAATTTCCCAGTAACCCCTGCGCGGCCTCTGGGCCGGCTCAAATGACGCCATCAACTCCAGCCCGCGCTGGTCGGTACTGCCGGCATTAACAAAATAGTCAGCGCCACTGCTGTCTCTGCGAACCACAATCGTCTCGTCAAGCCGGAAATAGTAAACTGCGGCCTCAAGAGTCAGTTGTTTGTTCAGCCACTCTCCCTTTATTCCAGTTTCCAGATTCAAGCCGGTCTCGGGGTTCAGGCTCGTATTCAACAGGCCTGTTGACGGAAGAATTTCTGCAACCGTAGGCGGAGAAAATCCATAGCTGGCCTGCGCATACAGACTGACAAAATCATTAACAGAATAAAGTGTTGCCAGCCGGGGCGACACCACAGGTGAAAACTTCCGCTCCTGAATCAAGGCCGGTACCGAAGAAAGCGTTTGAATCGAATACGTAAGCCCATTAAAGCTGGCGCCAGCCGTGGCAGTCCACTTGCGCCAGAAAATCTCAGCCTGGCCAAACACACTGTAATTCCATATCCGAACTTCATTGTCACTCTGAAGTATTCCCGTGTGGCCCCCGAGGTTTTGGTAAACTTTTACGGGCGAAAATCCGGATTGAAACTCTCCGCCCCCTGTCAGAGACATGCGGCCCTGACCCAGCGTAAGCGGCACTTCCGTCACCGTGCGGCCCCCAAAACTCTGCTCAACTCTTCGTTCGTAATTTCGGATAGCCGCATTTTCAAAATTCACCAGATTCCCGTACACGCTGGTTCGGTTCTGCCACCGGTCAAACCGATACTGGTGTGTGATACCGGCAAAGAAAAAACGTGAGGCCACCGCAGCCTGTTGGGCCACGGCACTTGGCAGGCTTGTGGCGGGCCGTGCCTGTCGGGGGTCGGCCAGCATTTCAGCTTCCGTCAGTCCTCCGGGCGTCTGGTAATACAAATCGCCATAGAGTATTGATGTTTCAAGCACCTGGCGGTCCGATGTTTCGAAACGGAATGTACTGTTGATCATATCGCGCACCATTCGGCTCTGGGTGCGGTACCCGTCATTTTGCTGGTGCAGGTATTGAATCTGCTGGCTGGACCGATCACTTCCCTCCCGGTAGGCCACCTGCCAGTTCTGCTGACCATAACTACCCCCGAGATAGCCAAGTCCCAGGCCCCGCTCATTCCGCGGATTTTCACTGCGTAAGAGCAGCACACCACCGGTTCCTGCACCGTAGAGGCTCGAACCAGGGCCCTTGATAATTTCCAGGTGGTGGAGCGCAGCCGGGTCAAGCATGTTCAAATAGCTATTGCCGCTGGGGTCGGTAAAGGGTAACTCATTCCAATACATCTTCACGTTTCGCACGCCAAAGGGCGAGCGCAAGGTGCTGCCGCGAATGGACAAGCGATAGCTGCCGGGCGACCGTTCTTCCATGCGCACGCCTGATACTGTATTGACGGCCTGAACAAGAGTGGCGTTTGAAAACCGCTGCATGTCCGCGGGGCCCAATAAGGCAATGGCAGCAGGCACTTCGCGGGCCGCCCGGTTGCTCTCAAAGGCGCGCACGGTTACTTCTTCCAACAGACGCGTGGTGTCTGGTGCAGGCTGTGCGTTAAGTTGCCAAAAGACACCCAGACCAAAAGTCAGGAGAAGCAGGCAGCGAAGCATGCTGAAAGGTAAAGGTTTTGGCGATGTCAGGCTACGTTGTAGGGACGAAGCACTTCATCGAGCGGCCGAGCGGCCGGAAAGAATTCAAGCAACCGCATCATCACGCGGTCAACCAAGGTATCCGGGCAACTGGCACCACTCGTCAGAACGATAGATACCGGGGTATGATCCGGCAAGAAGTGGTGAGATGTTTTTTTGACTTTGTTTGGATAGTCGAAATGGTGAATTTCCGTTGAGGATTTTATTTCACTGTCGGAATTGATGAAGTACGTGGGAAACTGACGCTCACACAATTCAACAATGTGGGAGGTATTGGAGCTGTTGTATCCGCCCACCACCAGTGCCAGGTCAGCCTTTGTTTTCAGCAGTTCATAGGTGCTGTCCTGGTTGTCGTTTGTGGCGTAGCACAAGGTATCACGGGTGTCTGCAAAATGCTGTTTGATATTGCCGGCACCGTACTTTTCGATCATCACCTGTCGGAAGAAGTCCGCAATGCCCTGTGTTTCGCTGGCCAGCATGGTGGTTTGGTTCACTACCCCCACGCGTTGCAGATCTTTCTGCGGATCAAAGCCCGGGGAAAATCGCCCGGCAAATTCCTGAAAAAATTCATCCGCAGGCCGTTGTCCTTTTATGTACGCGGCCAGGCGAATGGATTCTTCCATGTCGCGCACCACTACCGATGCTCCGGCCCGGGTGCTGTGCGAAAAGGTCGCCCGTGTTTCCTCATGGCGGGGTTTGCCGTGGATGATAATCGTGAAATCTTCGCGTCCCAATTTCTCAGCCCGGTTCCACACCTTCTCTACAAACGGACACGTAGTGTTGTATTGTTGCACTTCAACTCCTTTATCCAGCAGAAGCTGTTCAATCTCCAGCGTTGTGCCAAAGGCCGGGATAATCACCACGTCTTCGCGCGAAATCTGATCCCATGCAATCAATTGCGTTCCATCCGTATCCATGATGAAGCGGATGCCCCGGCTCTCCAGGTCGCGGTTCACTTCCTGGTTGTGAATCATCTGGCTGAGCAGATACACCTGCCGGGTCGGATTTTCTTCGATAGCCCGGTAACTTATTTCAATGGCGTTCTCAACGCCATAACAAAACCCGAAGTGACGCGGCAGAATGAACCTTACCGGCCCAAAATCCAGTTCGGCCGGAGCGAAATCCTGCTTGCGCAGATCCTGGAGGCGTCTGGCTTCTTTTACGCGGCCGGTGATGGATGACCGATAAAAAACGGGTATGTCAAACTTTTTGATAGTCGGGATGCTTGATGGTAAAAACCCAAAGGTACGCGGATTGTTCTTGTTTCTGAATAGGGAACACGGGGCAAAGAAAAAGGCCATCGTTCTTACGATGGCCTTTGACTCAGGCAGCCCTTGAAATCTGGTCTTCCTTCAACTTTTGATGTCGTACTTCTCTTGACTCAACATCGAACCAACGTAACTCCAGCAGATTTGATTTCAGGTACTTCAGTACCTCCATCACCCGACCGTCACGCTTACTGCGCACCCGATCACCAATTCGAAAAAGTCTCCTCATATCAAACAATCATTTCCTACTACATACGTAGGGCATAGATGTATTCGCGGGGATAATCTTCATAAATACCCGCAAACGTCACCGTTTCACCCGGTTTTTTATTTTTCAAGAGTGTATTTAGTTCTGCCGCAGACTTCACCGGCTTGTCGTCTACGTGCGTAATGATGAAGCCATCCCGCATATCAGTATATCGGGCAACCCGGCCGCTGGACAATAACTTCACTTTTACTCCGCTGTTGATTTCAAGTTTTTTCAGTGTTTTCGCCTCTACGTCTTCCAGCTCCAAGCCCAATGAGGCCACAGCATCTTTTTCTTCACGCTTGAGGGTTTCTACTCGACCTCCACGTGTTTTCAGCGTTACCGGAATGACGACTGACTTCCCCGCGCGGTTAACCGTTACGTTGATTTTGTCACCCGGTCGCTTGCGACCAATATACTCGATCAAAGCCGTGTTGGATTTGATGTCGGTGTTATCAAGACGTGTAACCACGTCACCCTCCTTCAATCCGGCATCTTTGGCTGCACTCTTGTCGGCAAACCCGGCTACATAGGCGCCTTCGTTGACTTTTAGGTCTACTTCCTTCACCAAATCGGGCGTCACATTTTGCACGGTAATGCCCAGCCAGCCCCGCTGTACCGCTCCATAGGCAATGAGATCTTCTACAATTTTGCTCACTAAATTCGAAGGCACGGCAAATCCGTAGCCGCTGTAGGAGCCGGTTGGTGACGCAATGGCGGTGTTAATTCCCACCAGGCCACCGCTCATATTGACTAACGCACCACCGCTGTTGCCAGGGTTAATGGCTGCATCGGTCTGAATGAACGACTCAATGGCCGTGTTCAGGGGTATTTCACCGTCCCGCGAATTTTGCCTCTGCATGTTGGAACTTATGATGTTAATATTCCGACCCTTGGCGCTGATGATGCCCGCGGTTACAGTCGAATTGAGATTAAACGGATTACCTACCGCCAATACCCATTCGCCTACTTTGGCCTGGTCCGAGTCTACAAATTGAAGATAGGGCAGTTGCTTCTGGTTGATCTTGATCACAGCCAGGTCGGTGTCAGGGTCAGTACCCACCACCTCTGCCTTGAATGAACGATTATCATGCAGCGTAACTTCTACGACATCGGCATTTTGCACTACGTGGTTGTTGGTAACTATGTATCCCTCCGGGTTGATGATTACGCCTGAACCACTACTGGCACTGGGCCCACGGTTCTCGAAAGGATTTTCCGGACCGAAATAAAATTCGAAGGGGTTGCGTTGCGGCTGATCGCGGTTTAGGGATCGCTCGCCCTGTGTTGATTTGATGTGGACCACCGCGTTCATGGATTTTTCAGCTATCGAAACAAAATCCAGCGGGATAGCCTCACCCTTTTCATTTACCGTGTAGCCAATTTGGGTAGCCACGGGGTTACTGGTGCGCTCAATAATGACCCCTTGCTGACCTTTCGTCCACCAGTTGTGGGCGACCAGCGTCAATACACTGCCCATAACGGCCGCCACTAATACCATAGCAAATTGCTTCATAGTTTTTTCTGTTTTTTGTGATTCGGTAACCGCTCATGATGCTGGCGGCCCCGCATTAGTTTTACCTCATCTACACGACCTGCACGCTCTCAAAATATATGCCGTTTCATATATACGAAATTTTGTCAGTTTGGGTTCCCCGAAGCTGTCCGTAATGGCACTCGAAATATAATGGGTATTTTTGGCCATGGTCAAGTGGGCAGTAGCCATCCTGTTTCTTTCGCTGCCGGTGGTGGCCCCGGCCCAGGAAGCCGAATTCCGGTGGCTGGTGGGCACGTGGGTTATCGAGGATGGTACCGCCTTTGAGAGCTGGAAGCTAAAGGGGAAGATCGTACAGGGTGAAGGGTATGAAAAGGCGACCACGGGCCGCAAAAACGTGACCGAACAAATCCGAATAGTGAAAAAAGGCGACCACTTCTTTTACGTGCCCGATGTAGCCGGCCGCCAAGGCCCCGTCTGGTTTCGCATCACGTCTCACGATGCCCAGGGATTTGTTGCGGAGAATCCGGAGCATGATTTCCCCCAACGCATTATTTACAAGAGAATGGATGAAGACCACTTTCAGGCACTGGTCAGCGGGGGCACTAAAACAATCAAGTATTTTTTTTCGCGCGTTAAGTAATGGAAATAACAGCTACACTCTTTCTGAAGCCCGGGCGTGATCAATCGGTCAGGCGTTTTCACCCCTGGGTCTTTTCGGGCGGTGTAGCCCGGCAGCAAGGCGACCCGCAGGATGGCGATTGGGTTGAGGTAAAAGATCACGATCAGCAAACCCTGGCGCTCGGCCATTATCAAAACGGATCCATTATGGTGCGCCTGATCCACTTTGGCAGTTTTTTACCACCGCGGATCTACGAGGTGCGTCTGCAAGCGGCAGCGAGTTTGCGTCAGTGGCTTCAAAATGATTTTACCAACTGCTACCGACTTGTGCATGGTGAGGGAGATGGCTTGCCCGGCCTGGTTATTGACTATTACGATGGGGTAGCCGTCATGCAGGCCCACTCGGTGGGCATGCACCGCGATCGGCACCAGATTGCCGAGGCCTTGCAAACCGTTTTGGGTGAGCGGCTAAAGAGCATTTACTACAAACCGGTGCTGCCATCTGCAGATCCTGAGTATTTACTGTGTATGGCGGTCTTCCCTCACCAGGTGCTCTAACATGGGCATCAGTTTTTGGTTGATTGGGAGGAAGGTCAGAAGACCGGTTTCTTCCTTGACCAACGGGAGAACCGAAGACGATTGGCCGATTATGCCAAAGGACGGACGGTGCTCAACACGTTTTGCTACACGGGTGGATTTTCCATCTATGCTTTGCGCGCGGGAGCGCAACTGGTTCATTCGGTGGATGCGTCAGCCAGGGCGATTGAACTAACGAAGAAAAACGTGGCGGTCAACGGGTTCGACCAGACCTTGCACGAGGGGTTTGCCGCTGACACGTTTGATTTTTTGAAGGACAAAAACGGAAAATACGATCTCATTATCCTGGATCCGCCCGCGTTTGCCAAACATAAAGACTCCAAGCACCAGGCGATGAAGGGTTACCAGCGGCTCAATGCCGAGGCCATGCGCGTCATAGCCCCTGGTGGAATCATCTTTACGTTTTCATGTTCACAGGTGGTCGATCGTCAGTTATTCTACGACACGGTGGTATCTGCGGCCATTCAGTCCGGCCGCGATATCAAAGTGCTGGAGCACATGGGCCAGCCGGCTGATCATCCGGTGTCCATTTTCCACTCTGAAGGACAATATCTTAAGGGGCTTATCTTATGGGCAAATTGAATTAAATGTTTATGAAACGAGTACTTGGCCCGATTCGTTGTTGTCTTTATCTTTGAAGAATATATGATGCGTTGTTTTATTATTTCGTTATTGCTGATTGTAGTGGCATCATGCAAAGATGATGACTCGAAACCGGAAGCCCGTGTAAATGTGACGTTTGATGGTGAAGAGTTCTCAACCTCTGATGCCGATTCATATATCGAAAAGGCTCCTCTGCCTTCCCAGGTGGAGTTCGGGTGGACTTTGACCGCCCGCTATAACCCAAGATTCATAATTCATCTCTCTGTTGGAACGCAAGGGGGCTCAGTTAACGCAGGTACCTTTGATGTTCAAGGTAGCCTCCCCTATTCGACAGGGAGAGTCGATTATGTGTTTAACCAATTTGGGGGTCGCTATTCGTCCGCGGCTGCTCCCCAACCAGTTGCTGGAAAAATTGTGATCACTGAATTTGATCGTGAAAATAAGTTGGTTAGTGGAAATTTTGAGAGTACCATTTGGGGGATTGGGAATATTCAAAAATTTATCAGAGGGGAGTTTTCACACGTTCCGATTGTTGGAAACTGAACTACAGTGCAAAAGTTCTTTTTAAACTGATAGAAAAGGTGTTTCATTCCTGCCTGCTGACTTTCAAATTAGGGATGCTGCGCGTATCGCTCGAAGAATTCAATCACGCGCAGCAGGTGATCCATCATGCGGCCGGGGTTGCCACTGCGCTTAAGTTCGTGGCCCTATCATTTGAAACTGTTGTCAGGGAATGCTGATATTGCAGAATATTTACGTCATGCGCTATTTCCTCTGGTTATTATTTAGTGTTGCTGTACTGTCGTGTAAAGACGATGAAATTGCAGGGTTGCCAGACGGGGCGGTAAAGGTATTGGTGGATGGACAGGAATATACCACTACCGATGCCACGGCTAACTTGGACAAAAATGCTTCTCAGGTTGAGAATGATTTGCGAGTTTCTGCCCGTTATTCGGAGGGTGGTTTTACCATTTCGCTCGAAGTGTTTTCGACTAGTCCCACGGTGGCTATTGATGCCGGCTCCTTTCAGGTTCAGGGAAATTTTCCTGCGGCACCAACGGGTATTGTGTTTTTCACACTGGAAGGTGTGCTTCCCCATTCCTCGCTTGAAGTGCCGCAGGCCGTAGTGGGCTCCATCATTATTACCCAAATTGACCGCGGGGCTAAAACCGTATCCGGTTCATTTGAGAGCCTTTGCGCAAAAGGCACGGAAGTTAAAACGCTGCGAGGTGAGTTTTCAAAAATCCCTTATATGTGAACGTGCTCCATCCGGCTATGGATGCGTTGCGTATCGCTCGAAAAACTCGATCACCCTCAGCAGATGATCCATCATGCGGCCGGGATTGCCACTACGCGTTAACTCATGGCCTTCTTTCGGGTATCGAATATACTCAACCGGTTTGTTCAGAATTTTCAGGCTCTTGTACAGCATCTCCGATTGAATTACGCCCGTTCGTAAATCCTGATCGGCATGGATAATCAACAGCGGAGTGTTGATCTTGTCCACGTAGGTGAGCGGTGAACTTTCGTCCAGCAATTTTTTTGTAGCGGGCTCCCATGGGTATCCGCTAAAATTAGTCGGCACCAGGCGCCACGCATTTCCTTCGCCCATAAATGTGGTGAGGTCATATACGCCACGTTGCGCGTTGGCTGCTTTAAAACGATTGTCATGCCCTATAATCCAGGCCACCATGTATCCTGCATAGCTTCCGCCTTCAACAAAGAGATTGTCAGGGTTGATCCACCCGTGTTGTTTGATGGCTTCATCCAACGAGGTCAGGATATCAGCTGCCGGGCCGGCTCCCCAATCTTGGTAGTTTCCTTTTTTGAATTTGTCGCCATAGCCACCGCTGCCCCGGGGATTACAATAAACTACTCCATAGCCCCAACTGTTCTCGACCTGGTATTCGTGCCACATACTGAAGATGCCGGGCCCCCACATGGCGGATGGCCCGCCATGAATGTTGAGTATGGTGGGGTATCGCTTCCCTTCCTGCCGCCCAACGGGCTCCATCACCCAATACTGAATCTTCATTCCATCCGGGCGTGTATGCCAGTACTCCTTGGGTACCGAGATTATCTTTTTGCTGATCCACTCTTCGTTGAGCCGGGTAAGCTGCCGGCTGGATTTGTCCTTTGCGTTATACAGGTAAACCTCCCACGGGTTGCGCGTCTCCGTCAGGGCGTACACGATCTTATCACCGGCCACGTCAAAATCGTTAATGCCATTATTGTTTCCAAAAATCTTTGACACGCTGCCGCCCTTGGCCGGCACGCTGAACAACGGGATATCCCCCTCCGTTTGGGCGGTGAAAAAAATTGTTTTGCTATCGGCACTCCATGCGCTGCCCCCGGCATCGCGATCAAGGGAGGCGGTCAAGGCTACGGGATTGCCACCGGCTGCATTGACAACCGCCAACTGAGTTTGTGTTGCGTGGCGATTCGCCAGTACTTCGGCATAAAAAAGAACTTGCGTGCCATCGGGTGAAAAGCTGGCGTTGCTCAGGCTGTAGCCGGGCCAGGTTAAAAATTCCTTTGCCGTTTTGGTCTCGGGGTCTATGATCCACAAGTCCGTATCCTGTTCATCATCCGGGGTGACGTGGTAAACACGCGAGTGGCAAATGATCCGTTTACCATCCGGACTCCATTCCGCTCCTTCGAAATCCTGATATCCACTCGTGAGTTGTATAGGCTTTTCATCGCTGCCCAGTGTTTGCACAAACAGATGGGTAAAATCCATCTCAGGTTGCAGATTAAGCTCGCCTTGCAGTTGCTGGCGTGTGAGCACACGTGGATTGTCGTCCCATGTATTTCGCGAAAGCCACGCGCGCACTTCCTCAAGCGAGCCATCAGGGCTCGCTTTGATCGTTTTTCGTTCTTCCGGTTTTAATTTTTTCCAGTTGGGCTCATCGCCCGGCTGCCGTCCTGGCCGCTCATAACGCCAGGGCAGTTGACCGTCCATGGCGTAATCGGGTATGGCAGAGGTGAACAGAATTTTTTTGCCATCGGGGCTGAAGCGCGGGTTGGCCGCGCCAAACTCGGCCTTGGTAATGGCGCGCGGCTCACCGCCACCTAACGGCATTAACCAGATTTGAGATTTCTCGCCATCGGTGCGAACGAAGGCAATTTGTTTTCCGTCCGGGCTCCATTGGGGCGCGCCATCGTTTCGATCACCAAAAGTTAATTGGCGGGGTTCTTCTTTGCCGGTGAGGTCGAGCAAGTATAAGTGTCGGGTGTAGTAGTAGTCGCTCTCGTTTTTCAGCGCTTTTCGGTTCACCACCAGCACCGCGCGGTTGCCGTCAGGCGAAATCTGAATTTGGCTTGTGGTGGCGATTTTCATGAGATCGCCTGCGGTAATGGGGGTTTTGGTCTGGGCGTAGGCGACAATCGCCAACAGGATGAGCAGGGCTGAGATTTTGAACTTTCGCATGGTGAGAAAATTTGTCTTTCAACATGCAGCTAAAAACGCAAACCCCAAAACGGTTTGGGATGAGTGGGTGTCCTAGCTTTTCAAGGCGTTGAACGACTACTTACTTTCCAACTCCACCGTATCACCCCACACATACTTGTTAAACCACTGCCAGTTATGCCAATTGGCCGCAAGGCGTTCTTTCGGTTTGGTAATGCCATGCCCGAATCCTTTGTATACAATCAGTTCGGCCGGCACATTTTTGTCGCGCAAGCCTTGCAGCAACTCATAGGCGTTGGCAATGGGCACGCGCCTGTCAAACTCGCCATGCTGAATCAATGTGGGCGTTTTGGCTTTATTGATGTTGGTCATGGGCGATGTTTTTTTATAGATCGCTTCATCACTCCAGGGTGTTGCCTTTAAATACTGACGCGTGAACGGATGGATGTCGGTGTTCACATAATACGTCATCCAGTTGCTGATGCCCGCCCCCACTGAGATTGCCTTGAACGCATCGGTGTTGGTGGTAAGGAAAGCTGAGATGTAGCCGCCCTGGCTCCAGCCCATACAGCCCATTCGCGTTTTATCAATCATTCCTTTTTTGTCGAGATGCTCGACACCGCTCATTACATCCCACATGTCGCCTACACCCAGGTTCTTGACGTTGAGCGAGCGGAACGCTTCACCATACCCGGCCGAGCCGCGATAGTTGGGTCGCAACACCAGGCAACCTTTATCCAGCCACTGCACAATCGGGTAGACACCGCCCGGCACAGGCGTGGGAGCATCAATGCCGGTGGGCCCGCCATGGATTACGATCAGCAATGGATATTTTTTTGATGGATCGTAATTTTTCGGCTTGTGCAGCACGCCTTCAATCGTTGCGCCATCTTTACTTTTCCAACTGATCACCTCGCTCTGCGCCACCTTCCACTCGCTGATCTGTTCGTTCATCTGACTTACACGCTCGGCCGTGCCATTGAGCGAAGTTCGGTAAACCTCCGTGAGTTCATCACCGTTGCGGCCCGTGAAGGCAAGGGTTTGGCCATCGCGCGAAAATGAGATTCCCTGATACTGATGAGGCGAAGTTTTCACCACAGCAAAATCTCCGGACACGGGATCAATTCGGTACAGTGGCCGCTGCGTTCGGTTCCAGATCGCACCAAAAATACCTGTGCTCTCCCAGCTAAACCCACCCAAATCTTCGTCCAGGTTTTTCGCTAATTGCCGTGTGGCCTTGGTGTCCAGGTTTAAGGCAAATAGTTTTGAATTCGTATAGAAGTTTGAAAGGGTATCGTTTAGATTGGTCGTGTAGAGAATTTCTTTTGAGTCGGGAGACCAATCTTCAAAAGAATCACCGCTCGGGTTAGTTACAACCGGTGTAACTTTTCTGGTTGCGACATCGACCACCGAAATATCCGACTTCACAAATGAGTTGATCAAAGGATCCGGTTGATGGCTGAAGGCGATTTTCTTCCCATCGGGGGAAACCGAAAATCCGGTCACGGTGAATGCTCCGTCCGTGATGCGTATCGCTTTGGGCCGCTCAATACAGCCCGCTTTCGCTTTGAGTGAGTCCACCGTTTCGTAGCATGGTCGTTCGCTTGGTTCGGGCCGCAGCGGGTCAAAGTCAATTTGCCACAAGTGCGAAAGCACGAACTCTTTATCGTCCGCCTCAAAGGAGCCAAACTTTTTTTCGCGGTCTTTCTTTGTTTTGTCTTCTTTCTCCGGTTTTACAAAAACAAATCCTTTTCCGTCCGGGTGCCATTCATAGAAGGCTACACCCTCGTCTTCGCGCGTGGCCGCGCGCGCTTCGCCACCTCCGGTGTGGATGACGTAAATCTGATTTTTGTTACCGCGATCCGACAGGAAAGAAATCCACTGTCCATCCGGAGAAAACAACGGGCCCACGCTGTTGTTGCGCGCATTATTGGTAAGCGGGAATGCGCCTACGGCCTCTTTCCACAGCCAGATTTCGGTGTCGTAACGGTTCTCGTTCCAGTCAGTGGTTTGCACGGTGTAGGCCACCATTTTGCCATCGGGTGATACTTGGACGGCCCCCACACTACGCAAGGAAATAACATCTTCGATTGACGGAACGCGTTGTTGCGCTGACGCTACAAAGGGAAGCCAGATGATCAGGATGAGCAACTTTTTCATGGTCGGATCGGTTGAGCCGGTGAAGATAAGAAATTGCATGGCCTAACGTGGTATTTTTGTGATGATCGGTGTCGTATCTTTCAAGAAATTGTAACCTATGGCTCGTTGGAAAAAGATTGCGCTTTGGATCGTATTTATGGTTCTTGGGCTGTCGGCAATAGCCACACTATATCTTCAAAGCGACCGGCCTTTCCCGGGGGTGTCTACCGATGATCTCACCTGCGTCAGCAATGAGTCAATCCCAAAAGGCAAAGCCGTTCAGATCCCGGGCGATTCCATCTCAAAAAACATCACGACACAGGGCGAGTGGTTTGTTGACCGCACCGGCCGCGCCATGATCCTGCATGGCATTAATGTGAGTGGTAGTACCAAGGTGCCGTATTCGCCCCGGCTTGGCACACACACCAAAGAGGGCTTTTATGAAACGGTTTATACGGCCTCCTTCACCGGTAGACCCTTTCCGCTCTCCGAAGCAGACGAACATTTCGGCCGCCTTCACCGCTGGGGCTATCGTTTCGTGCGGTTGCTCGTGACCTGGGAAGCAATTGAACATGCCGGTCCGGGAAAGTATGACGAGGAATACCTTGATTATGTGGTGGCGCTGGTAAAAAAGGCGGGTGAACATGGCATCAATGTATTCATCGACCCCCACCAGGATGTGTGGAGCCGCTTCAGCGGAGGCGATGGTGCGCCCTACTGGACGTTGGAAAAAGTCGGATTTGATCCGCTGAAATTCAGCGAAACAGGCGCTGCCATTATTCACAATGTGGAGGGCGACCCATTCCCCAAAATGATCTGGCCCACCAACTACAGCAAGCTGGCTGCGGCCACGATGTTCACCTTATTTTTTGGCGGCAACGATTTTGCACCCGACACGCGGGTTGACAGCCTGAGTGCGCAAGAGTTTTTGCAACGGCACTACGTCCAGGCTATTGTCCAGTTGGCACAACGGCTGAAGGGCCTGCCTAATGTCATCGGGTTCGATACGTTGAATGAACCCAGCGCGGGCTACATCGGTAATAGCAACCTGGAGGCTTTCGGCATTTTGGTGAATGGCATCATGCCCACACCATTTCAGGGCATGGTGGCCGGTGCGGGCCATGCCGTGGAAGTGGGAGAATATGAGTTTGCCGTCACCGGTCCGCGCGAAGTAAGGCGCGTGCAACTCAACCCTTCGCGATTGCTGGCCTGGAAGGATGCCGGCAGCGACATCTGGCGCAAAGCCGGGGTTTGGGGTTACGATGCAGCCAACCAGCCGGTGCTGCTGAAACCCGATTATTTTGTGAACCGAAATGGTCGCGTGGTCAACTTTTCTGAAGATTATTTCAAACCCTTCGCGCTTCGTTATCAGCAAGCCATCCACGCGGTGGATTCTTCGTGGTTGATTTTCAATGAAGCGGCTTTGTTCACGGAGCTGCCCCGGTTTTCGGCTGAGGAGTCGCGCAAGATGGTTAATGCCGGGCATTGGTACGATGCCATCACGTTGCTCACGAAAAGTTATTCTTCGTGGGTGGGTGCCGATGTGCGCACCCGCAAGCCCTTGTTGTGCAGAACCGCCATCCGCAAGGCCTTTCACGATCTGATGATCGTCAAGAAAAAAGAAACGGTACACGCCCTCGGTCAGCGGCCCACGTTGGTAGGCGAGTTTGGCATTCCGTTCGATATGCAGGAAAAAGCGGCCTTCCGCACAGGCGATTTCACAACCCAGGCCGAAGCGCTCGATCGGTCGTTCCGCGCCATGGAGTCGAATTTGCTCAACTACACCCTGTGGAACTACACGGCCGATAATGACAACACGCGGGGTGACCAGTGGAACGGAGAGGATCTTTCCATTTTCAGTTTGTCGCAGAAAAAATCAGCCAGCGGCCCCGATGCCGGAGGACGCGCGCTGGAAGCAGCTATTCGTCCGTACGCATTCAAGGTGGCGGGCGAGCCCCTCGCGCACTATTTTGATTATGAAGAAGGCCAGTATGTGCTGCGGTTCCACGTGCATCGGGTCACTAACCTGCCTACGGAGATTTTTGTACCCGACATTCATTTCGGTAAGGGTTTTGACGTGTGGCATTCGCCCGGCCAGTTGGCGTTTGATGAGGCGAACGATTTGTTACTCTTCACGTCAACCGGGGTGGGTGAACAG